>NZ_JACRUK010000012.1 GCF_014305155.1 Flavobacterium muglaense | reverse complement strand
TTATGAAAGTGATTATTTGGTGAAATTAAATCCAGTTATATGAAAATTGAGAATACTTTTTCAGCAAGCCCTAATTAGAGAACTTCAAACGCATTCTATTTGACATAATAATATCAGACTGATTTATAATATAAACGATACTAACACTACAACATCAATATTTATAAATGCTTTTCTATAAAAGCCTGTTTTTGTTTTTTGCGAGTATCGAAAACTACTTAAATATTACTTTCCATTTAAAAATCAAATAGATAATTGCACCTAGAAGAAATGAATCAATAAAATAAGCATGTGTTAACTGAAAAAAATTATAATAGGTGCCAACAGTTACAATTGAACTTAAAACCCATGCAATTAAAGCTTCGGCTTCCCAATCGGTTATTTCGTCTAGATTGTAATCCTGTTTCTTAACCCAAAAGAAATTGATAATATAGATCGCTGAAATCGATGGCGCTAAAACACCCAGGAAACTCAAAAACTCAAATAAATAAGTAGAAACGCCTATTAAAGCGGCAAGAGTTCCTAGAATACCAGCCGAAATCGCCATTTTTCTAAAGGTCCATCCTGTTTTAACTGTTGAAAAAGTTAAGGTTGTCGAGTATAAATTGGAAGTATTTCCAACCCAAGTCGATACAAATAAAAGCAGGAAGGCAGGTAAAACCAAATCCAATCGCTCCATTATTTTGATAATATCAACCTCACCCGTTTGAATCGAAGGAATGGCACTAAAGAGCAAGGCAATAGGGAACCCAATTGTAATTCCAAGTACAGCAATTAAACTTTGCTTATCGTTATAGATAAATCTAGAGAAATCAGCCATTAACACCGGAAAAAGTATAGACGATCCTATTAATATTGAAGTGGCTTCAAACAAAGACATTGCCGTTTTTTGGGACATGAACTCAACTATTTCTTGAAATGATGTACCAATCATTGATTTGTAAACCACATAGCCTAAAAAAAGAGTTAAGATTGGAACGGCATAATTAGCCAGTTTTTCGATGCTTTTTATTCCGTACAGCGTTGTTATGATTGTTAACGCCCCCATTAAAACGATTATGGGCCATTCGATCAAACTGATTTGGAAAGTTTTAAAAGCAGTGTCTTTGATGGCTGTTGCTAGTAATTCTAAGGATACCGAGAACCATCCTAATAAAGTGATTCCGAAAATAAAATTCATGATTTTGGCCCCTTTTCGACCAAAACTAAAATGCAAAATCATATAAGTAGACAACCTTGATCGATTGCCTATTAAAGTGGTGGTTAAACACAAAACTGTTAATACTAAAGTCGAAATTGCAAATGCCCACAAAGCATTTTTAAAACCAACGGCTAAAGCCAATTCGGAGCCTAAATATAAAATAGGTAAAGTAAGCCCCGTTCCAGCAATAATCAATGCTACTAACCAGCCTGATGTAAAATCCTTGGCTTCCACTTTTGTAGTGGTGTATTGATTATTTTCTTCCATAAAAACGATTTATATTTCCTCTAATAATCGAGTTAAAAACAACCAGAATTTTTGTGTTGAACTTATTTGTAAACGTTCATCTGGCGAGTGTGCACCAAGAATATTGGGACCAAATGAAATCATTTCCATTTGAGGAAAAGTTTCGGATAAAATGCCGCATTCTAATCCGGCATGAATCGATTTAATTGCTGGTTTTACATTGTTAATCTGTGTGTAACAAGCAATGGCTTTTTTTAGCAACAAACTATCTGGTTGCGGTTTCCATCCAGGATACGGGCCAATTTGTGAAACTTTGGCAAACAAAAAACAATTTTCTATTAATTTAACCAAGGAATCACGCTCTTGATCTACTGAACTTCTAGTATGGCATAGCACTTTAAATGCGCCGTGTTTTACACTAATTACCGAAATATTATTAGAAGTCTGTACTAGATCTGACATTCCTTCAGTCATTGAAAACACCCCATTTGGAATCTCTTTTATACTTTTTAAAACATCTGATTGAAATGCTTTAGCCATCACAGAATATACTTCTTCGGTTTTGACAAGCTCAATATTCAGCTTAGGATCAGTATTCGAATAATGGCTTTGAAGTAGGCTGAAATTTTCTTTTACAAGCTTTTCAAGTTTCTCAGCTTCTGTATTTTTAACGGCCAGCACTACCCTACTGTCTCTTGGAATAACATTCGTTAGGCTTCCGCTTTCTATTGTTGCTATTCGAATTTCTACCTCAATATTTAGTAGTAATTCAGGAAGTATTTTTATTGCATTTGCCCTATTTAGATGAATATCAACTCCGGAATGTCCGCCAGTTAAGCCCGCAATTTTTAATTCGAAAAACTGAAAAGAATTATCCAGTAGCTCCGTTTCATAAGAACTTGTGATGGCTACGTCTACCCCACCCGCGCAACCAATGGTAATCTCATCATCTTCCTCTGAATCGAGATTAAGCAATATTTCACCTTTCAATTGTTCCGTTGTCAATGCCATGGCTCCCGTCATTCCCATTTCTTCGTCAATCGTAAATAGCGCTTCTAGAGGTGGATGTACAAGGTTTGTTGAAGCTAAAACAGCCATAATCGCTGCAGAACCTATTCCGTTGTCAGCGCCCAAAGTAGTCTCTCTCGCTTTTACCCAATCACCATCGATATACATTTCAATACCTTGGGTATCAAAGTCAAAACTAGATCCAGACAGTTTTTGATGTACCATATCCAAGTGACCTTGTAGCACTACCGTTTTATCGTTTTCCTTCCCTAAAGTTCCAGGTTTTCTAATGATTACATTACCTGTTTTATCAACTACGGTTTCTAATTGTAATTGTTTTCCAAAGTTTTTTACAAAAGCAATTGCTTCTTCTTCTTTGGTTGATGCTCTTGGAATTGCATTAAGATTATTAAAATTCTCCCACAGGATTTTAGGTTCTAGATCAGTTATGAATTGTGACATTATTTCCAATATTTTTTAAGTAAAACGTAAATTATAAAACCAACAAAGAAGGAGTCAAAAAACGAAACCGTGGTGATGGTTATAAAATGATAATTTGCTAATAAAGCGACCATAGAACCTATGAACCAACTAAAAATGGCTGTGTAATCAAAGTTTGGCAATTTATCAAAGTCTGCAATATCAAACTTTCTATCACTCACAAATGCATAGTGAGCAATAAAAATCGCTGAAACTGGAGGGAAAAATATATTTGAGAAATCGAGGAAACTAATGAAATAAGTGGTTACACCTAATAAAGCTAAAACGGTACCCGTAGCGCTTGCAATTATTCCAAGTTTGATTGCTTTTGTCTTTGTAAATAAGGTTGAAATGGTAAGTTGTGTATCGTATAAATTAACCGAATTAGTTGTCCAAGCACCAAGGAATATTATGATGATTAAAGCCGGAATCGTTAATCCAATTCCAGTCATGATTTTCATAATATCAACTTCTCCAGTAACTAAACTAGGGATTCCACCTGCAAATAATACTAATGGAAAACCGATTATGATACCTAAAACAGCAATAATACTGTCTTTGTCTTTGCGAGCAAAACGCGTGCAATCAGGCATTAAAATAGGAGCTAAAATTGAGGTACCCATAATTGCAGATATGCATTCTCGCATAGACATACTCCCATTTCCAGGTATTGATAGAATGGTAGTTAAACTACTTTGTTGGGTAGTAACATATAATACAAAAAATACAAAAATCAGTTTGATTGGGATAACAATAATTGAAAAACGCTCCACCGATTTAAAGCCAAATACCGCGGTTGACGTCATCAAAGCACTTCCAATAATAATGGCTGCCCAAGTGGGGAAATGAACATTAAATATGGATTGTAGTGAGTCAGTTATAGCTACGCCAAACACTTCGAGCGTTACTGCATACCATCCTAATAAAGATATAGCAATCAACGCATTAATTACCATTACTCCTTTTTTACCAAAGGAGTAATGCAGTAACATATAAGCTGATAAGCGGGCTCTATTCCCTATAATTCCAGTAACAATACAAAGTAAGCTGAGCACAAACGATACCCCCATAAAAACTGAGGAAGCTTTCGCTAATCCTAGTGATAATGACACTTGTGAACCCAAGTAAAAAACGGGTAATGTAAGGCTAATACTAGCGAGGACAGTAGCTATTTTAAAACCACTTACTGTTTTATTTTCAGGAACTCTTGTCCTAGTATAATCATGATCCTCTTGTTCTTGTAGTTGCATGTGGTTTTCCTTATTAACTTAATATTACGGACTAATTACCTAATAGTTGGCAAGCTAAAGGTTTTAAATCAGGATGGCAAACTTCTCCATCTTTTACAATTTGAATATCATCTAGAAAGATACTCACTTTAGCAACAACACCATCAAAATGTGATTTTGCTGGTTGTCCAAAAGGAGGCATATCCATTGGGCTTGTATGTCCAAATCCAAAATCTACACCACCCCAAATGCGTTCATCCTCTACAATTTCGCCACATAAACGTCTTACATTTGGATTAAATCCAAACATATTGTGTGATATTTTATACATATTAGGATCTTCAAAAGACGCAAGAAAATTTTTAAATTTTTCAGCTTCTGCACCACCTACGACATCATCAATAGCGCCATCTTTCATATTAAAAGCAACATGATTATCATTATTATAGACATCCACATTTTGCAATAAATCAAAAACAATTGTACCGTTCATAGAACCTGTTTTAGGTACCAGATTTACGTACCCAGGCGCTGTTCCAAAAATTGGCTTTGAATAATCACCGCTATCAATATCAAATACGTAATTCATATCGGTTTCATAGGTAACATCAGTACCATTATCACTGGTGATTTTAATCACTTTGGCTTGCATTGACATTTCTTTCACTTTCACCAAGAAATTTTCTAATGTACTAATATCAAAACCTACACAAGTTCTTATTAATGATTCAATAGAACTATCAGCAAGTATTAAATATCTTAATTTCTTATTTTCACTAAAGGCTCTTTCCCAAATAGTAGAATATAATAGCACTGTAGAATTCAATTCGATCCAAACGTCAACATTTTTCAAAGCTCCAGATAAAGCTTCAGAAGGCCAATCTTTCATACCTGCCTCTCCATCTTGTTTTGCTTTTGGTATCCAGATTACTAATGGTAACCCTCCAGCTTCGGTAGTTGCCTTTGCTAATGCATCAGCTAGTTCTCTATTCGATCCACTATCGCCTGTGATTGCAACCGTTTCACCAGGTTGTACTTTAAACATTTCTTGGATCATTACTTGAGAAACTTGTTCGGTTTCTGAAAAATATTTTGTTGTCATTTTTTTATTTTTTATGAAAAAGAGGGAATAAATCCCTCTTTAAATTGTCAAGAATAGTTGTTTTTTTATTAAAATTTTACTGTAACTGTTGTACCGTATGTTGCAGGTTGACCTCTCCAACCAAAATCATCCGATCCACCAAATGTAGAGCCAGGAACAAACTCGCTGTAATACTGCTTGTTTAAGATGTTTTTCCCCCAAAAAGTCAAGCTTACTTTTTTCCAAGCCAAAGTAGCACATTAGTGGCTAGTCGCGAAGGTGCAAATCCTAAAATTGAAGAAATTGATATTATTAATTTAATAGGTTAATCAATTGTCTAATTATTAATTCGTTTTGGAATAATACAATTGTTTGTTGTTAAAAGCTTCATAATTAATGTTATGAAGCTTTTCTTTATTTAGCATAATATCTAATTTTAGCTATTTACTTCCGTTAGATTCCATTTTTGAATACAAGATTTTACTTTGTTTGCGCGTAAAAGTTCAAGCGCCTTTAAATAGTAACTACAAAAGAGTTTATTTTCACTTAAATCCCCAAAAACAGCTTTAATTTCGATAAATTTCATTGGATTTTGAATCGAAAGTGCCGCCGTTCTAATCAATGTATTGCTTATTGTATCGATAATTTCATACGGATTATCATTATCATCAACCCCATCATTATATTTTGCCCAAGCAGCAATAATAAATGCAGCTTGTTTTAAATTTTTACCATTTTGCAAATGATACTTGATTGTAGGCAGAATGAAAACAGGAATTTTTGCCGAACTTTCTTGACAAATACGAAACAATTGGTCATTAATATATGGGTTTTGAAAGCGCGCAACCAAGCTTATTTTGTAGTTTTCAATGCTTTCTTGATCAGAATCATGTAAAGTAGGGGTGACTTCGTTGTTCATAAACAATTTTAAAAACTGCATAAAATCGTCATCTTGTGCTGCTTCATAAACGGTTTTGTAACCATGTAAAGTTCCTAGAATTCCAAGTATGGTGTGGCTGGCATTCAGTAATCGCAATTTTAAATTTTCAAATGGGGCTATATTATCGGTATACTGTACCCCTACTTTGTCCCAGTTGGGTCTAGTGTGTATGAATTTATCTTCAATTACCCATTGTGAAAATGGTTCACAGATCACGGGCCATTGATCATCAATAGCAAAATCTTGCTTTAATGTACTACTATCATTGGCATTTGTAATTGGTGTAATGCGATCGACCATCGTATTGGGAAAGGAAGTATTTGCAAGAACCCAATCTAAAAGCTCAGGTTCGGTTTTACTGATATAACTGTGTAAAGATTGTTTCATAGTGTCCCCGTTTGACTTGATGTTATCGCAGGACAATACTGTGCAGCCAGGTAAATTGCGCAATTTTCTTAACTTGAAGGACTGCGTTAAATAGCCAAAAACGGTCTTAGGACTAAAAGGATTTTTAATATCCTCTGTAACCGCAGGATGATTAATATCAAAGGCTCCTGTGATCTCATGGAGTAAATACCCATCTTCGGCAATAGTAAGAGATATAATCTTAATCTCAGGACTTGCCATACGTTCAATAACTGCTAGTGGGTTCTCCGGCCCATAAAAATATTCAACAATTGATCCAATTATTTTTGCTTTATGAGCGCCATTTGCTTCCTTAGTATATAAGGTATAAAGACCATCTTGATCTTTTAATATATTATAAATTTTTCGATCCGATTCTAATAAGTCAACACCACAGATCCCAAAATCAAGCTCTTTGTGTTTGTCAATCAATTCATGAATGTAGTGCGCTTGGTGGGAACGGTGAAAATTTCCTATTCCTACATGTAATATACTAGTATTGATTTGATCTCTATCATAGGAAGGAATAGCAACATTTGTAGGCAGCGAACTTAAATTTTCGGCATTGAGATAGTATGATTTTGCCATAATGGTGAACTAACGGTACTTTTAATTTTAAAACGTATTGAAGCCTTAAAAATACATAATTATTTTGGAATTATAGAATGATATTACCTTAATAAGAATAGGATTTGTTCATTATAAATTTTTAGAACAATAAAGTAATTTAATGATTGATTTTAGAACAAAAACAATAAGAGTACTATTGTAGTCTACAATATAAAATCTTTATATTTGTGTAGTGCAAGTTAGCATCTATTAAAAATATGGATTTTAGAAAAATAAATAACTTATCGGTAGATTGTGTGCTTTTTGGTCTAGGTCCAGACCATTTAAGTGTTTTGTTACATAAACGAGCATTAAACTTATATAATGATAACTTTCCTATTATTGACGACTGGATCTTACCCGGACTTAATGTTTTTAAGAGTAATAATTTGGGACAATCTGTTGATCGAGTTTTAAAAGGAATTACAGAGCAACAATTTTTAAACAAAAAACAGTTTAGAACCTACGGAAGTCATAAAAGGGTAAAAACCGACAAGGATTTGCTGTGGGTGCGTAGTAAAGGAAGTGAGTCTCGTACAATTACTGTGGTGTATTATCTAACCTTGCCTATCGAAAATATAAGTATAGCCGCAGATAGTGATTTTAAGTGGTTTCCTATAAAATCGTTGCCTGAAGTTGGTTTTGATCATCAAGCGATTATTAATGATTCATACGAAGATTTAAAAACTAAAATAATGAGTGAACCTATCATGTTTGATTTGGTTCCTACAAAATTCACTTTAAATGAATTGCAAACGGCTTTCGAAATTGTTTTAAATATCGAATTGGACAATCGTAATTTTAGAAAGAAAACACTAACCAAGCCTTATATCGTTCCATTGGAAGACAAACGTAAGGTAGGAAATTCTAAAAAACCTTCCAAGTTGTATATGTTTAGTAAAGATGTATTCGACAAAATTACCGAGAAAGAATACTTGGTCAATACGGTGTTGTAAGTATTAAAAGCAAAAATTGATTTACTACTTTTGAGATAAATAGACACTTGCCTATTTTATTACAGCCTGACAAATCTTCCGATTTAGTACAGAATAGTGCTTTGTTTTTAACATTATATAGCGATATCATCGAAAATTTATAATTGGTCGTATAAAAACGATAATTTTGTAAAAAAACTGCTTTTTGGCTTAGTTTTGGAGACAATAAGAGTAATTAAGTTTAAACTAAGGCCTTTTTTTAATAAAAAAGCTTTAAAAAATAAAAATAAATTATGACTCAAGTTAAAGAGAACAACACGGTTAAAGTACATTACACAGGAAAATTAGCAGACGGACAAATATTTGACAGTTCAGAAGGAAAAGAGCCTATTGAATTTACTTTAGGACAAGGACGTTTGATTCCTGGTTTTGAAAAAGGCCTAATTGACATGAAATTAAATGAGAAAAAAACAATAAACATAGCAGTTGAAGATGCTTATGGTGATCCTCGTGCTGATTTACTGATCGAAGTTCCTAGAAGCGAATTGCCTCAAGAAATGGCTCCTGAAGTAGGGATGGGATTAGTTTCAAGAACTCCAGAAGGGCAAGAAATGAATTTATTAGTAGTTGAAGTAAAAGAAGAATCAGTAGTCCTTGATGGGAATCATCCATTGGCTGGTAAAGCACTTACTTTTGATCTAGAAGTAGTAGCTATTTCGTAAGTTAGGGTACTAAAAATAATGCAAAACCTGACAGTTATAATTAATAACTGTCAGGTTTTTTTTTATAATAACATTTTTTTTAATTATAAAACTTTCCACTAAAGTTGCTCGTCAAAAATAAAAGATGTTGAAATCGTACTAATAGCACTGATAAAGAGGTTGATAATAAATAAATGATACTGCAGTAAATAAAAACTTTAAACGAGCTTAGAAAATACGATACCATTCTTTTCATTCCGATAAAAACGGCATCTTTTTATAATACAAAAAGCACCATTAGTCGCTTATTAATTTTTTACCTTTGCGCAAAAATTAAAGTACTTTATGACTAAAGCTCGTTATTTCAAATTAATCTTAATTTTAGGTTCCCTTACGGCTCTTGGTCCGTTTTCAATTGATATGTATTTACCAGGTTTTGCTGGTATAGCCAAGGATTTAAACACCACAGTAGCCAATGTAGCAATGACCTTATCCAGTTATTTTATAGGAATCTCGGCAGGACAATTATTGTACGGTCCGTTATTAGATCGTTATGGTCGAAAGAAACCTTTATTTATAGGTTTATTGGTTTACATTTTAGCTTCTTTAAGTTGTGCTTTTGTACGTGATATTGATACATTCATAGGATTGCGTTTTATTCAAGCTGTAGGGAGTTGTGCTGCGACGGTTGCATCCGTTTCTATGGTACGTGATTTATTTCCGGTACGTGATATTCCAAAAGTGTTTTCGTTACTTATGTTGGTAGTAGGTTTGTCACCTATGCTTGCTCCCACAGTAGGCGGCTACGTGACAGATGCTTATGGGTGGCATATGGTGTTTTTAATCCTAATGGGAATAGGAATCGTAATCTTGCTGGCTTCCTATTTTGGATTACCTAGCAGCTATACACCAGATACTACTATATCTTTAAAGCCAAAACCTATTTTGCTCAATTTTGCAAGTGTTTTAAAAGAACCTCAATTTTATACCTATGCCTTTACGGGCTCTATTGCCTTTTCGGGCTTGTTTACTTATGTTGCTGCCTCACCTATAATTTTTATGGATATTTATAAAGTAGAACCTAAAACATACGGATGGATTTTTGCCTTTATGTCTTTAAGTTTTATTTTAGCAAGTCAGTTAAATTCTGTTTTATTGCGTTGGTTTTCTAGTGAGCAAATGATCATGGGAGCCTTGTTAACCCAATCAACTATTGTGGTTACTTTTGTACTACTGGCTGTTAATGACATGTTAGGACTGTATCAAACTATCGGAATGCTTTTTATATTTTTAGCCTGTTTAGGAATTTCAAACCCCAATACAGCAGGTTTAACACTGGCTCCTTTTACTAAGAATGCGGGAAGTGCTTCGGCTTTAATGGGAGCTATTCAGTTAGGTCTTGGAGCGTTTGCCTCTTTTGCTGTAGGTGTATTTTTAAAAGATTCGGTGCTTCCTATGGTACTTATTATGACAACTTCTACCCTTGTTGCATTGTTAGTTTTACTAATAGGAAAGCGAACGATTAAAGTGAAATACTAGCAACAAACGTCAAAATTCTACTTTTTTGATGCCTATCAAGCAAAAGCTTTGTGTTTAGTAGCTATATCTTTGTTAACAATTAATAAAAAGTGTAACATTTGTATACAAGGTTTTCTTTTTTTTGTACATTGCATCATTCAAGATAGTAAGGATGTTTGTACAAAAATGGAATAATTTAATCGGAACCAAAGAAGGATTCTCATTAGAGAAAAGAATCTTTCATGGCGTGTGTTTGATTACTTTATTGGTGCTTTTAATTTGCTTTCCAGCCAATTTTATTCTTGGCTTGGATATTTTTGCGTATGTATTAATGGTAGTATTTGTATTACTTTTAATCTTATTCTATTTCTCACGGTACAGCGGGCACTCCAAGATTACCTTTAGCATTTATGTTTTCTTTATGTCTCTAGTCTTAGTGGCTGGCTACATTTTTAATTGCGGAATCGATGGACCAATTATATTAGTATTCGGAATAACATTTTTGATTCTTGCTGCTATTATGGAGCGGAAGCAGTTATTATTTTGGATGCTATTCCAGCTTTCAATTGTTTATGTAATGTTGTACTTAGAATTCAATCATCCCGATATGGTACTCATACATTATAAAGAGCGTTCTTTTCGCTTTTTTGACACCGCCTTAACCTTAGGAGTTCTAATGTTAACTATATATTTAACAATTAGTTATATAAAGGTAAACTACCAAGAACAACAAGTACTTTCGAATAAAAAAAATGAGGAATTAAGTAAAGCAAATGCTTCCAAAAATAAATTGTTTTCTATTATTTCTCATGATTTACGTTCGCCTTTCAATGCACTTATAGGTTTAAGTAGAATGCTAAAAGAGAACCATGACGAACTTGATGAAGTTGAAAAGAAAGAGTTTGTCAATGCAATTTTCGAAACATCGACTCAAACCTACTATCTCTTACAAAATTTACTAGAATGGTCGCTTTCGCAAACAAATGAAATTCATTTTTCGCCAGAGCAAATTAATTTAAAAGAACTAGTCAATAACGCATTGGCCATGCCATTAGAAGTAGCTAAAAGCAAAGAAATTCAAATTACCACTGATATTGATGCTAGTAAATTCATCCTAGTTGATAAAAATATGATGGAAACCGTAGTGCGTAATATCGTGTCAAATGCCATTAAATTTACTGGTAACGAAGGAGAAATTAGTATTACAGCCGACTATGAAAGCAGTGGGATCACTTTGAAAATAGCAGATAATGGATCTGGCATGAGTGCCTCTACTCTAGGAAGTTTGTTTGCTAACACTAGTACCGCAACTGCCAAAGAAGTAATTCAAGATCAAGGTATGGGCTTGGGCCTTATATTATGTAAAGATTTTGTAGACAGGCACAAAGGAAAAATTTGGGCAGAAAGCACTAAAGGTGTTGGAACTACTTTCTATATTTTTATAAAAAGTTAGAATAAGCCGCACGACTTATGTACTATTTACTTATACTTTTTATTGGGCATAAATACGGTTCTTATAGCTTGGATTTGTTGCAATAGCCGTGATAAAATCAGGATCAAAACTACCTATAGTGATAAACTCGTAGTTAACTTATAGCGTGATTAGGCATAAATTTATGTATAAAAACCGAATTTAAGTATTGTCAATTAGTTCCCAAATTTCTTTGTTATTCTTTATTTCAAATGTTAGTTCAGTCATTTTTTTTCAGTAAGAGAATAGATTTATACGTATTTTAACAATGTTTCTAGTTGATTCCATATCACTACTAGAACACTATTCTAGTTTGTCTCGTTTTAGTTACTCATCAATAAAGTAATCAAAGTTAAGTTTGTTTCTTTTCTTTTCTTTTCTTTTTAGTTTTATAAACATCAGTTAGTTTCTTAGTTGGAAAAGATATCTTTGGATAAAAATAATATTATAAAACCCAGCATTGTCGCTACTGCTAAATCTCTTCGTTTATCGATACACTCAGTTTAATTAAAAATTAGTACTAAATATAAAAATACTATAGTTAGGAAAGAGTTGGATAAAATGATATTATGAAAACCATTTTCGGACAAATTTTTATTGAATTTGAGTAAAAATAAACTAATAATTGCTGTAAAAACCAATCCGATTGCTACGTATAAACAAGCTCCATTTAAGCCCGACATTAATTCTTTTGAATAATCTTTAGTTGTACTTTTAGTACTTACCTTATTGATGTTTTGAAAAATATAACTTTGATGTAGTACTATTTCATTCTCTTCGACATATGTTTTACTCAGCGTAAATTCGTACCCTTTTTTAGTGTAATATTTGTATCCGAGTAATTCTTTGGAACTATTAGTTCCATAGTGACTATTTCTAGTTACTATGATTGTGCTATAAGCTGTTATCGCGTCGCTTATTTCTTTTTGTGGTAGCATGAATTGATCTGCTAGAAACAAAAAATAAAACCCAGGAATAAAAATCAATATTTTAAACGTAATTTTTGAATACTTCTCTTTCACAAGCCTTAGTTAATTTGAGAATGATGGCAAGTTTCTAAACGCCACGTTTTCTACTTGATTAAAAATTGATATAGAATGATAATTCTACAGAAAAAATTAAATAGGACAAACTGCCTATTAATTCTAATAGATTTATATATATCTTTTGATTTAGAAATTTATAATTTTTCTATTCCAAAAATTATTCCTGCTATTGTAAAAAATAATATGTAAAATATAAAAATTAGAATACTAATTGCGATCAAAAAAAACAGTAATGTGTAGGCCGTTTTTTTTATTGTTGACGATTCTAAAAATTCACTTTCATAAAACTCACTTTTCTTTGCTTTTTTGATTGAGTAAAAAAATAAGATAATCGTTATTACAAATGATATAGCTATTGCAATTATAGGTTCTATTATTGGCCCGCAGGATAATAAGATTTTCATTTTTTTTTATTTCTTAATAGATTAAATAAAAAGATGTAAATAAAAATTAGTAGTAGTAAAAAGATTGGGATTGATATGCTCATTAAATTTATTTTATATTAGGTATATTTATTTTAAATCACTTAGGCTTAGCTTTTTTAATAGTGTACTAATTAACCACATAGCGTGCTTCGATAGTGTGATTACCGTTAAGATAACTTCATTGGATAAGATAATTCTAAAGCTGATTAATAAAATTAGCAACAATAAAATCCAGTTTTTACTTAAAAATTAATATGAGAATTTATTTAAAATCTTTCTATTCCTTAGGTTGTTTACATTTCTACAACATTTCGCCATTTTCAGATAGCTAAAAATCACAACCGATCAAATATCGACTTAACAAAAACTTGTTCCGAAATGATGATTGCAATAATTTCTTCCTAGCTCAAAATGGCTCTAGCAGCAAGCTTTATTGTCATGTTGTCATTTAGTTTATTGTAAAAATTAAGTTTGTAAAAAGGCCATTTAGTTATATGTCAATACCCCTAAATAACTGGACAAATTCATTAATCCAGTCTCAATTCTATTTACTACTGCTTCTAATTCACATAAGCAATCAAATATATACAACTTTTCGCATATATAGGTATATTGACCGCACAAAAAAAACCATTGCAAACTCCTTGAAGTTGTGCAATGGTTTTATAGGCTTTAAAACGAATTTTATTGTAATCCAAAAGGTTTAATTTCTAATTCAGTTAACCATGTAGTACCATATTTCCCATTCAAGTACTTAAAAATCATACGGTTATTAGCCACTGCTTTTTTTAGCGAAATTGGTTCAGTCAAGCAATTTTCCTTTACAAGACCGATGCCATATTTCTTTTTGAAGACTACATACTCTTCTGGTACAGAATTGTTAATACCATGGATGATAAAATTTAGTGTTCCTTTGCTAATTCGTTGCTCTAGTTGTTCATTGCTTAAGTTTGTATTCGAGCTATTGACTACCGAATCAATCGTACCGTCTATAAAAAGTTTAGTTTTTTCTGTTAAGCGAATTGTTATTGTGTTTTCTTTAGTGGTGAGGCGTGTTGGGTAAGTAACGTAAGCAAAAAAGTCATCACTAACAAAACTGAAATTATACTTCCCTTTTTCAGGCAAACTGATGGTAAAGCTTTCGGCTTTTGCAATTTCAATTTTGTGATTTGAATTCATAATAGTGAACTCTCCTGATGTAAATTGTCTACTAGTAAAGTTTTCGAATACAACTGTAGCTTGTATTTCATTTGCGAATGTTGAAGAAAAAAAGAAAGCCAATACTATGGTTAAAATGGTGTTTTTCATAATTTAATTTATTAATGAAGACTGTTTTTATTTTGGTACTCGTTATCTAAAATTTAGCTAAATTTAAAATGGATCTTATTTATAGCTGCATTGAATTATTGTCATTTAGTTTTTTGTCATTACCCCTAAATAACTGGTCAAATTCTTTAATCCAGTCTCAATTCTATTTACTACTGCTGCTAATTCACATACGCAATCAAATATATACAACTTTTCGCATATTTAGGCATATTGACCGCACAAAAAAACCATTGGAACTCCTTGAAGTTGTGCAATGGTTTTATAATTATGAAAACAGTTTTTATTTCTGCTTCATTTTTTGTCTTTTAACCGGTTTTTCTACTGGTTCGTTTTTATTTTGTATAACGTAATAGGCCAATAATTTTTCAATTAATTCGTCTTTAGTTAAATGATGAAACACAGTTTTTACCTTTGTTTTCAATTCGGTATCTAGATCGTGGTTGGGCTTGGTTTTAAAAATTTGTTTGGCCCATAATAACGTATTGTTATCTTCTATGCTTGATGCGCTTGGTTTCTTGAATTGGGTAAATTTAATACCTAGTTCTTTCTCAAACTCGGCAATTTCTTTTTCTTCTTCAGCTTGTAAAACGGTTAAAGAAAGCCCCTTTGCTCCTGCTCTTGCAGTTCTACCAGAACGGTGCACGTAAGCTTCATAAGCATCTGGTAAATGGTAGTTTACTACATACGAGATTTCTTTTACGTCTATACCTCTTGCAGCAAGATCTGTAGCAACTAATATATTAATGTGTCCTTCACGAAATTGCTCCATAATACGGTCACGAATTCCTTGCGACAAACTTCCATGTAAAGCTCCGGATGAAAAACGATTGATAGCCAAGTTTTTGGCTAGTTTGTTTACAGCTGCTTTGGTTTTACAAAATATGATTCCGCGTTCACCTTCTCTCGAGTTTAAGAAATGCATTAAAACATCTAATTTCTCGATAGGGTCAACTACAATATACTCATGATCTATGCCTTGATTCCCTACCGTTTCCATATTAGCGCTTACTTGCACTACATTTTTGTTTAGGTAGTTTTGAACTAATTGCTTGATTGTTCCTGGCAAAGTTGCCGAGAATAAAAAAGTACGGTGCTCTTTTGGCAATTCGGCTACGATTTCGTCTAAGCTTTCTTTTAAGATAGATACCATTTCATCGGCCTCATCTAGAATAAGAAAGTTAGTTTCTTTCAAATTGATTGCTTTGCGCTGTATCAAATCGATTAAACGTCCCGGTGTTGCTACTACAATATGTGTAGGCTGAGATAAGCGTTCAATTTGTGGTTTAATTGGTATTCCCCCGCAGGTTGCTGCAATAGAAACTTGTGGCAAATACTTAGCAAAATCTTCTAAGTTTTTAAATATCTGGTGTCCTAGTTCTCTGGTAGGAACAAGTATTATAGCTTGAACGTGAGCTGTAGCAGTATCTATTAATTGTAAAAGTGGTAATCCAAACGCGGCTGTTTTACCAGTTCCCGTTTTTGCCAGACCAACTAAATCCGTTTTATTTTGCAATAATAACGGAATTGTTTTTTGTTGAATTTCTGTTGGAGTAACAATTTTCAATTCGGTAAGTGACTTTAATATAGGAGATTCAATTCCTAAATCTGAGAATTGTTTTGACATTGGTTTGGATTTATTATTTTATAAAAAATAGTTGTTTTGTGTGCTTATTTCTAGCTATGATCGTCCATCTTGGGAGCCAAAATTAGGTTGCAGGCCCGATAGCTATCGGGAATCTCCTGATGAAAATTATTCTTCGTCAGGTTCATTCATGATTTTCTCACGGTATTTTTTACCAATAAGTAACGTCATTTTTAGTTTGTAATCGTCAACTAGCCATTCGCGGTAGTTTTTACTACACTGACTTAAACATTTTGAATAGCGCTTGATACGACATTCAATATCCTCGTCTAGTTCTCTTGATAATGATTTTGCTTCTTGCAAAGTCTCTGTATTGTCCACGCACATCGAGGCATGTTGCTCTAGTGATTTGTCTAAAACGACTTTAGATCGTAAATTTTGAGCAATAATCAATTTATGTTCTTCATCGACATCAAAAGCTACTTCGGCAGTTTTACTAAACTTTGCACGTAATTCTGGAGGCATTGAATACTTGAAATACAATTCAATCTCTGTGTCATCACGCAAGTTTTCTAGATAAAACTCAGGCGATTTAAAGATGTGTTGCCAGTTTACAGGCTCACTCCACAGACCAAAACGTGCTGCATTGTTTCCTAAATCGATTACGATAAACGAATCTTTATTGGGTAGTTTACGAGAACCACGGCCAATCATTTGGTAGTATAATGTTAACGATTTTGTTGCTCTATTAAGAATAATAGTCTCTACGGTAGGTTCATCAAAACCAGTTGTTAAAATCCCTACTGAGGTTAAAATAGCATCTGGTGTATGCTTGAACCAATGTAAAATATCTTTACGCTCCTCTGTATTGCTAGTGTTGTCTAAGTGACGTATAGGATATCCTGCTTCTCTAAATGTTTCATAAACATACAAAGATGTGTTGATACCATTGTTAAATATCAGTGTTTTTTTACCCAACGATTTCTCGGTATAGGCATGCAATAATTTTTCCTGCATGGCCATATTTGTATACAGATCGTCAGATGATTTTACGGTATAATCTCCGTTGATACCTACTTTTAATGATGTTAAACCTACATCATAGCTATAAGTAGTTGCTTTAGCCAAGAATCCTTTGTCTATCAAGGAACTAATAGTATCTCCTACAATTAATTCATTGTAGCTTTCGTGCATAGGTAACTTAATGTTCGAACTTAAGGGAGTCGCGGTTACTCCTAGTATGAATGCGTTAGTAAATGAACTTAATAATTTACGGAAAGAGTTGTAGTGTGCCTCATCAATAATTACAAGACCTACATTATCCAGGTGTAATTTTTCGTCATTGATACGGTTTTTTAACGTCTCTACCATGGCCACGAAACAAGAATACTCGTGTTGGTCTGGAAGTTCTTTTACCTTACTATTAATGATCTTATTTTTTACACCAAAACCTTTAAGCATTTTAGAGGTTTGTTTACACAACTCAATACGGTGTGTTAAAACAACCACTTTTTTATCGCTATTGGCTAGGTAACGGCGTACAATTTCGGAAAAAACCACCGTTTTACCACCACCAGTAGGCAACTGATATAATAAATGATGTTGTTTTGGGGCATTATCAATACGTTCAAAAATGGCATCAATATCCCCTTTTTGGTATGCATAAAGTTCTTTTTTGTCTTCTTTTTCTATTTCTATAGTATTTTCAAACATTGTTTTTGTTGGGTTTTTGCAAAAATACACCGAAAAAACAGTTTATTCGTTAAATTTTTTTAAAAATATAATAGGATGTTTGATTATAAGGTTTAAGAGAAGTCAAAGCGTTCGCTAATAAGTAGGAAATCGGCATGATTTTTCCATCGTTGTGACACGGTTTCTTGCTGGATCTGGATCATTCGTTGCTTGAAATTGGCTACGATGCCATTAGCAATCGTGTAAAGTACTGCTTGCTCGTAGGAATTAAGCATGCTTTTGTAAAACAATTCTTGCTTTACAAGATGTTCTGCAGAGAATGTTTGGGCAATTTCAATATTGTACAGCATGATATCGGCAATGACAAAAGGATCTACTCCCAAAACAATAAAATGCTTGATGTATTTTTGAGCGACTGATCGCCTCATTTTTGGCTTCTTCCCCCTACCCGATGTTTTTATGGGGAAATACTCATTGGATATTTTAAGTTTGCATTCCTGCAAAAGGGAATCTTCTTTGGGATTAAAAACAAAATTGTAATAGACTTTTACAGGGCTAAATTTTTCATACAATTCGATAATTTGCTCCTCGAGTTGCTCTTTATTTAATTCGTTTAGGTATTTTTTTAAATCTCGTTTACTCATTATCAAAGTTTAAGATTACAAAAGTAAATTACTTTATGATTCTATAGACAGTAAATCGATGTTATTACTTAATTTTGCCTCATATAAATAAAAATAAGACCCATGCTTAAGATTTTCAAGATTACAGCGATTCTAGAAGGAATATCGTATTTGACATTATTTTCTAATATGCTTTTTATTAAGCCTACTAATTTTGAATTGTACCATACGCTTTTGTACCCTATAGGAATGAGTCATGGTGTATTATTTATAGGTTACGTAATTCTAGCTGTGTTACTAAAGAGTGCTCAAAAATGGGATTTAAAAACATTTGGTATCATCTTGGTAGCTTCCTTAATTCCTTTTGGAACTTTTTACGTAGAAAAGAAATACTTACAGCATGTATAAATTTATTGAGAAAATATTTCATCTCTTCTACCCTATTTTTCGAAAATGGGGAATGAGCTATGGCTTTGCCTCATACATAAGTTTAATTTTTAATATTGCCTTGTTGTGCGTTTTGGCCTATGCCATCTATGTCATTTTTCGATTGGTACTGGTAACGGTGATGGTTTTTATAGCGCAAAGAACAAAGACTAATTTTGATGATTTATTAGTATCGAATAAAACAGCCAAGTACATCGCCCATTTGATCCCGCTGTTGTTTATCTATAAATCCGTTCCTATTATATTAGACAGATATGAGTATTGGGAAAGTGTTTTTGGTAAAC
Source organism: Flavobacterium muglaense (assembly GCF_014305155.1). Classification (GTDB taxonomy): domain Bacteria; phylum Bacteroidota; class Bacteroidia; order Flavobacteriales; family Flavobacteriaceae; genus Flavobacterium; species Flavobacterium muglaense. The sequence goes on along the minus strand of NZ_JACRUK010000012.1, from coordinate 71,788 downwards.
TTGTGGGCATTTATATCGTATTTCTGGTTTTATGGATTGTGCGAACTATTTTTAATGCACTTCGAGATTATTTGAAACTAAAACCCCGTTACAGCGATAAACCAATTGATAGCTTTATTCAGGTTATCATGATTGTGCTGTGGATGGTAGGTGTTACAGTGATTATTTCAAAATTATTTGATTTTGAGTTCAAGGAATTGCTTACTACTTTAGGAGCAGTTTCGGCATTAATTATATTGATTTTTCGTGATATTATCTTAGGATTTGTGGCTAGTGTGCAAGTGTCTATTAATGATATGGTGCGCATTGGCGATTGGATTACTATGGATAAATTTGGCGCTGATGGTGATGTTATCGAAATCAATTTGACTACAGTAAAAGTTCGGAATTTTGACAATACCACCACCACGATTCCTACCTATAGTTTGAGTTCAGACTCGTTCCAGAATTGGCGCGGTATGTTAAATTCAGACGGGAGACGAATAAAAAGGCATATTTTAATTAAAACATCTAGCATTCGGTTTTTAAGAAACGAAGAGTTATTCGATTTAAAAAAGATAGATTTAATTTGCGATTATATCGATACGCAAAAACAAGATATTGATCTTTTCAATGCTACTCATGCTGTGAATACAGCATTGCCTATCAATGGACGTAATTTGACTAATTTAGGTTTGTTCAGGAAATACATTACACAATATTTACGCAACCATCCTGCTTTAAATCAAGATATGTTATTAATGTGTCGTCAATTACAATCGACAGCTCAGGGTGTGCCTATTGAGATTTATGTTTTCTCTAGTGATAAACGTTGGGAAAACTATGAGTATGTCATGTCGGATATATTTGATCATGTATTTGCTGCTGTTAAATATTTCGACTTAGAATTATCCGAGTTTATTGTTGATAGTACATTGAAAAAATAAGCAGCTAGGCATGAACCACTTTACACTAACGAGTAACCGTCTCCGCTTGCGATTCATAATAATGGAAGACTTAGAACTCATTCATGAATTGCATTGTCTTGCAGTAGTGGATCAATACAATACCTTAGGGATCCCCGCTAATATTGCCGAAACTAGAGCAGTCATAGAACCACAGATAATCGCTAATATACAAGAAAATGTTAGCAGGTATACTTTTGCAATTGAGCGCATAGATGATAGTCTATTTATGGGATTATTCGGACTTACATTAGGGACCAAAAAGAATCAAAGAGCAGAAGTTTACTATAAATTATTTCCTGATTACTGGAACAAGGGATATGCTACCGAAGCGCTGAACCTTGTTCTCGATTATTGCTTTAACAAATTGGCGTTACACCGCGTAGAGGCAGGCTGCGCTGTAGCGAATGTCGCTTCGATTGCAGTATTAGAAAAAGTGGGAATGACTCGCGAAGGTCGTGGTAGGCAAAAATTAGCCTTACAAAGCGGCTGGTCTGATAATTACGAATATGCTATCTTAAAAACTGACAAACGTCATTATTAAAAATTAACTTTAGTGTATCTGTCAAACTTCTATAGTTTGTTATTTTTGAGTCCATAAAACAGTTTTTTTCTAAGGCTTTAAATTGTTTTCAGTATTATTGTACACCAATACTAACCGTAACCAAAAAATAAAATGTCAGGAGAGAAAAATTTAGAAACGCTTTTAAAAACGATGAAACCGCATCATAATGCTGGAGAATATGTTTTTTGTACAGTTGAAGATGTAAAAAAAATAGACCTAAACGATATCCTTTTACTGTTTAGAGAACAAGAAAACATCACGATTGTTCTAAAAAAAGAAATCGCCGACAGTCTATTGCTCGATTACAGTTTCATTGCCTCCTGGATTAGCTTAACGGTACACTCTTCGCTTGAGGCTGTTGGGTTAACAGCCGCTTTTTCCAACGCACTTGCACACGAAGGCATAAGCTGTAATGTCGTGGCGGCCTATTACCATGATCATATTTTTGTAGATCAAAAGGATTGTGATGCCGCTATGAGAATATTAAACGCTTTTTCTAGTTAGTACTAATTAAAGTCGGTTTTTCACAAATTCTATTTCTTTTTTACCATGGGCTGCCGGTTTTCCGTCTAGCCCTAAATTGACCATTGTAGTGCTATCAATAGATATTATAGTTTCTCGGGTCATCATATTTCGGGCTTCACATTTTAAAGTAAGTGAAGTGGTACCAAATTTTACTACATCAATACCTATTTCGATAATATCCCCTTGCCTAGCAGAACTTTTAAAGTTAATCTCGGACATGTGTTTGGTCACAACTCTCGAGTTTTCTAATTGTACAATCGTGTATAATGCTAACTCTTCGTCAATCCAAGCTAACAATTGACCTCCAAACAATGTACCGTTTGGATTTAAATCTTCGGGTTTTACCCATTTTCTAGTATGAAATCTCATCTTTTCTATTTAATCATGCTAAAGTAACGTTTCTAAGCGTAATTTTCTTTAATTTTAGGGAAAAAACATGAACTCAAGAACAGTTATATTGAATGAATTGAGAGGCGAAACAATTGGCTCAGTGAGCACCAACTCCTCATCAGAGGAGCAGTTTCAAAATCAAGTTCTACGCCCTATTTTGAAATTACAAAATGATTTATTTATTGCTTCCTTCAAAAACTACATCCTTAAAAACAAAAAAGATTTTTACAATCAATCACTAGACAAGAAAGCGGTGCAAATAGAAAATGCTGTTCAAAAAGACAGTAAATATCGCAATACATTGAAAGGGATGGTTGTGGGTTGGTTTACTATTGAAGAGTATGCAGCTTACATTCAAAATTCGTCTAATTTGAATAAAAGGATGATGAGTATGCTTGTAGAACGATTAAAAAGTCAAATTCAGCTTTTTGAGCAGCCTTAAATTAGTAATTTAGCTTGAAATGCAGGTTTCAGCTTAATTAGTACTAGTCCCAAATATTACACATCCTATAAAATAAACTGCATTTAGTATGGAATAATGCCACTATTCTTTATATTTTATTATTCTTCGTGTTTTTTACTATAAAATTAAAAATCACTAATACTAGCGCTGGTTTGTATGTTATTTTTCGTTATAATTGTTAAAACTATAGTTATGAAAGAGGAATATTTCAAATGGTATTCTCCAAACCTAAATAGAGAGATTGAAATGTTAGTTTTTGGCCATTCGGGCTATCCTGTGATCTTGTTCCCAACATCTATGGGGAGTTTTCATGAAAATAAAGACATGGGCCTGATCGAATCGGCAAGGTGGTTTATCGAGCAAGGTTTAATTCAAATCTATTGTCCAGATAGTATTGACAAGGATAGTTTTTACAATAAAAATATTCATCCTGTCCATCGCATTGAGAATCACGTTTGGTACGATAAGATGATTTGTCATGAAATCGTCGAAAAAATTAAAAACAACAGTCCATCTGGAAAAGTAGCCTTAGCGGGTTGCAGTTTTGGTGGCTATCATGCGGCAAATTTTGCCTTTAGGCATCCTGGATATGTAAGTCATCTCTTTTCAATGGGTGGCGCTTTTGATATTAAAAATTTCATGGACGGTTTTCATAATGATGACGTTTTTTATAACAGTCCGTTGGATTACTTATACGGTCTAGACGATCATGAATTATGGAATATGGACATTGTTCTTGGAACTTCAAACTGGGATATTTGTTATGATGCTAATTTAAAACTACATAAAGTATTAAACGATCGCGATGTGCAACACTGGCTGGACGTACGACAAGACAGGCAACACGATTGGCCCGTTTGGAAAGAAATGTTTCCGCACTATTTGTCTCGAATCAAGTTTTTCTAACTAAACAAACAGATTATTTACAATAAAAAAATATAAAGATGAAAAAAATTGGAATATTATTTGGAATGGAAGACACTTTTCCGCAAGCCTTTATAGACAGAGTTAACTCGAAAAACGAAAAAGATATAATTGCCGAGGCTGTAAGTATTGATATGGTGGTGCAAAATAAGGACGGAGAATATGCCGTAATCATTGACCGCATTTCGCAAGACGTTCCTTTTTATAGAGCTTATTTAAAAAATGCAGCTTTAACTGGGACCAATGTAATTAATAATCCGTTTTGGTGGAGCGCTGATGATAAGTTTTTCAACAATTCATTAGCAGATACCCTTGGAGTACCGTTGCCTAATACGGTTTTACTTCCGTCTGCTGAACATCCTACGGATACAACAGGCAAATCCTTTCGAAATTTAAAATATCCAATGAATTGGGAAGCTATTTTTGATTATATCAAATTCCCCGCTTATATGAAGCCCTACGCTGGCGGAGGATGGAAAAATGTATACCGACTAGAGAACAAAGAAGAATTCTGGGAGAAGCATCAAGAAACCAATCAATTGGTGATGATGCTACAAGAAGAAATTGTTTTTACGGAATATTTTAGAGTCTATTGCTTGGGTTGCAAAGCGGTGCGCATCATGCAATATGAACCTAGAAACCCACATCATTTGCGCTATGTGATTGATGGACCACCGGTTGATAAAAAGCTTTTGGCTACTATTAAAGACTATACCCTGCGTCTTTGTAAAGGTTTAGGATATGACTTTAATACCGTAGAATTTGCAGTTCGTGATGGAATCCCTTATGCTATTGATTTTGGAAACCCTGCTCCTGATGCTGAATTAACATCTGTGGGTGAAGAGAATTTTGAGTGGGTTGTTGAAGAATCGGCTAAGATGGCTATCGCTGCCGCAAAAAAGCAAAAACCTGGAAAAATGAATTTGACTTGGGGAACCTTTATGAAAGATGCTGTAGGGACTAAATAATTTAGTCTTGAAAAAAGTTGCCCTAGCCCAGATAGTAGTGGAAATCCTATCCTGTTTTTCACAGGATAGATTGTAACGGATAGCTGGAAATAGCTCCAAAAACTAATGAAAATGAAAAAATTACCAATTTTCACCCTTGGTGTTGAAGAAGAATATCAAATTATAGATCCCGATACGAGAGATTTGCGCTCCCATTTATCCAAAATTGTTGATGGAGCAAAGGTCATTTTGAATGAACAGGTAAAGGCAGAAATGCACCAATCTGTGGTTGAAGTGGGAACTAATATTTGTAAGAATGTTGATGAAGCCGAGAAAGAAATTAAGTTTTTGAGGACTAAGATTGTTGAACTGGCTGATAAACAAAACTTGATTGTTGGTGGTGCTGGAACACATCCTTTTTCTAAATGGCAGGATCAACCTATTACAGATGATCCTCGCTATCACACGATTGTTAACGAACTACAAGATGCTGCGCGATCTAATTTAATTTTTGGAATGCATTGTCATGTAGGAATTGAAAATCGTGAAATTGGTTTGCAATTGATGAATCAGGCGTGTTATTTCTTGCCGCATATTTTTGCGCTTTCTACCAATTCGCCTTTTTGGGAAGGGCGACAAACAGGTTATAAATCGTTTCGAACTAAAGTTTTTGACAAATTTCCAAGAACTGGCTTACCTGAATATTTTGATTCGGTAAGCGCGTATGATAACTTTCTAGAAACGCTGGTAAAGACTAATTGTATTGACAACCCCAAGAAAATATGGTGGGATTTGCGTTTGCATCCGTTTTATGATACAATCGAATTTCGAATTTGTGACATGAGTTTAACGGTTGAAGAAACGATGTGTATTGTATCTATCATTCAAGCTGTGGTTGCAAAATTGTACAAGTTAAACTCCCATAACATGAGTTTCAACGTCTACCGACTAGCATTGATAAAGGAAAATAAATTTCGCGCTGCTCGTTATGGTATCGAAGGTTCGATGATTGATTTTGGTCTTCAAAAAGAGGTAGAAACACGAATGTTGATTCTGGAATTACTCGATTTTGTAGAAGACGTTGTAGATGAATTGGGCAGTAGAGAACACATAAACTATGTGCATCAAATACTTAAAAATGGGACGGGAGCGGCTAAACAATTGGCTGTTTTTGAACAAACCAACGACCTTACAAAAGTAGTCGATTTTATAACGAGTGAATTTACTAAGGGTTTGTAGCAGAATCGAATTACCTTTGCAAAAAAGAATATACCCTGTACAAATGAGTAAGAAAAAAATAACGATAGCAATTCTAGACATGTACAATGGCGTGCCTAATCAAGGAATGCGCTGTATCATTGACATAATTAGTAGATTTGAGCCCATTGTAGCTTATAAAATATTTGATGTTCGTGTAAAATGCGAATTGCCGCCGATTGATCAATTTGATATTTATATTTCGACAGGTGGACCTGGAAATCCTTTGATAGGCGACGGAAGCTGGGATGTGAAATATTATGCCTTTATTGATGCTTTGAACAAATGGAATACTGAAAACGACTTAAAAAAGCATGTTTTATTTATCTGTCATTCCTTTCAAATGGCTTGCAAACACTTTGGTCTAGCCGAAATTACCAAACGAAACGACACCTCCTTTGGGGTGATGACCATGCATAAAACAAAGGAAGGACTGAACGATCCTCTTTTTGATGGACTAGCCGATCCGTTTTATGCTATTGATTCGCGAGATTATCAGGTTGTGCAACCCAAATTAAGTGTTTTTAAGAAAAAGGGAGCTACAATAATTTCCTTAGAAAAAATTAGAGATCATGTACAGTACGAACGTGCGATTATGGCGGTTCGATTTACCGATTATTTTGTGGGTACACAATTTCATCCCGAAGCGGATCCTATTAGCTTTATTACGCACCTGAGAAATAAGGAAGCCAAGGAAAAAATAAGGAAAATGAAAGGAAAAAGAAAGTTTAGAAATATGCTTGAAGACCTTCTAGACGATGATAAAATCTATAGAACGAATGAAACTATGATTCCAAATTTTCTTAAAGCAGCTATTAGTGATTTGAGTAAATGCAGTAAAACAATGTGTAATTAAAATATTCCTCTGCTATGATTTCTAAATATCGAAAATTATTTAACGAACAATTTACAGCCGAAAAATATCAAGAATTTAAAAATGATATAGCGGCCGATTTTGATTACGCACCTACTTTTCGGTTGGGAGAAACTCCTTTTTTTATATCGAAGGAATTAAAAAAGCAATTAATAGAAGGTTCTAATGAAGTTATAGCTTTAATTCAACAAGATAACTTTAAAGAACTCACCAATAAATCATTAGAACTAAACCATAAAGTTCCAAATGAAGATGAACATACTAATTTCCTAGCAATAGATTTTGGGATTTGTGAAGAAAAAGGACTAGTCATTCCGAAGTTAATTGAAGTGCAAGGGTTTCCGTCCTTATTCAATTATCAAGTGAATTTATGCAACAAGTTCAAGCATCATTATCCATTTGTTGATGAGTTGACCCCGTTTATAAATACCATGTCACAAGAAGACTACTTGAAAAACTTGGAGGCCGTTTTTTGTAACAATCATCCTAAGGAGAATGTGATACTGCTCGAAATTGAGCCTGAAAAGCAAAATACAAAAATCGATTTTTATTATTGCAAAAGAGATTTAGGAATCAACACCGTTTGTGTGACTGACATCATTAAAAAAGGAAAACAACTTTTTTATAAAAATGAACAAGGGATAGAAGTAGTAATCAAACGAATTTACAATCGCGTTATTTTTGACGAATTAGATCTAAGAACCGATTTAAAATTGAATTTTCACTTCTCCGATACATTAGATGTGGAATGGGCTGGGCATCCTAACTGGTTCTTTAGAATTAGTAAATTTATTCTACCCTTCTTAAAAGGCAAATATTTTATAGAAACTACTTTATTAAGCGAGTTAAAGGACATTCCGCTAGATTTAGAGAATTACGTCCTTAAACCGCTGTTCTCCTTTTCTGGATCTGGGGTTATTTTCCATGTAAAAAAGGAAGATATTGAAGCGGTTGTCGAGAAAGAACTCTACATACTACAAAAGAAGGTAAATTACCTTCCTATTGTTCAATCTCCGGACGGCAAAGTAAAAGCCGAAGTACGTATCCTTTGTACCTGGAAGAACGGAGATCAGAACCCTACTCTACTGTGTAATCTCGTTCGTTTGAGTAGAGGTGAAATGATTGGTGTTAAATTCAATAAAGATAAAGATTGGGTTGGAGGAACAATTGGTTTATTTGAAAAAGATTAAATTGCAAACGCTGCATTATTCCGAATCGGTTCTACTAATTATAGTCTCTATTTAAAATGTGTAGTTCAGGTCGAGGTTCAGGGTCCTTTGATTCCTTGTTGTTTGTTATTCATTTTGTATTATCTTATTTGTTTATTATGTCGTTTTAACGCAATGAAAATAGGTGCATTTAATAGTAGTTGTGCAATTAAAATAAATTTAACAAGTTAAATCTGTATTTTAATAATTGATACAGCTGATAGCTAATGCGATATAAAAACCAAAACCAAACTTGATCATTAAAAAGCTTCCTTAAATCAACCAATTAATAATAAATTTTTATCGAAATAAGCAAAAAGATGAAAAAAATATAATTCTTCATTATTTTAACATAAAAAAAACTAAGTCCGTTTTTTATACCTCTTAATTGTATAGCTTTGATAAAGTTAGTTCGAATACAATTAATAATTAGTAAAAAATAGTTAAAAAATGGATAGACGAAAAGCAATTAAAAACATAGCAATTGGACTTGGCGGTGTACTTTCGGCAACAACAATTGGTGTTTTGGTAAAGGATTTTGTACTTACAGATGCTGCAGCAAATAGTACCGGTTTACTTACTGCAGAAGAAGCATTTTTAGCTGAATTTTCAGATGTATTAATTCCAACTACTAAATCGTCACCTGGAGCAAAAGCTGCTGGAGTAGGAACTTTTATTCCGATGATGATAGCAGAATGTTACCCAACTGACATACAAGAAATATTTAAAAATGGCATGAAATCTTTTCAGGAAAAATGTGTAACAAGTTTTGGTAAAGACTTTCAAGCGCTATCTGTTGAAGAACGTATAAAAATGGTAGAAGAAGCTAGAAAAGAGTCGTTAGTTGATATTAAAAAACCTAGCTTTTTTATTCTGGCTAGAGATTTATCAATTCTGGGGTACTTTTCTTCAGAAATCGGCTGCACACAAGCGCGCGCTTACTTGCCAGTACCAGGTCGTTTTGATGGAAGTGCCGAGTACAAGCCTGGTCAAAAAGCTTGGGCTACTTAATGAATCGGTACTATTAGTTTCATCCTGATCTGAGATAGGATTCAAAACTATTTTTCTAAAATACAATCTTCACATTAACCAAATTTAATTGAGTTCTAATGAATATAAATACAAATTTAAAAGAAGAGAACACCTATGACGCTATAGTTGTAGGATCAGGTATAAGCGGTGGTTGGGCCGCCAAAGAACTAACCGAAAAGGGATTACGAGTTTTAATGCTAGAACGAGGAATGAATATTGAGCATATCAAAGATTATGATACTGCAATGAAAAATCCGTGGGAATTCAAGCATGCTGGAAATCTTACTGAAGATCAAAAAAGAACACATCCCGTACAAACCAGAGATTATCCATATCAAGAATACAACGAAAAATGGTGGGTGAATGACATAGAATGCCCTTACACCGAAGACAAGCGTTTTGATTGGTACAGAGGTTTTCATGTGGGAGGTAAATCCTTAATGTGGGGACGTCAAAGTTATCGATTTAGTGATCATAACTTTGAAGATAATGCAAGAGACGGTCATGGAAACGATTGGCCCATTCGATATAAAGATATTGCAGCTTGGTACGACTATGCAGAGCGTTTTGCCGGAATTAGCGGTCAAGCCGAAAACTGGCCTTTATTACCAGATGGACAGTTCTTGCCTCCAATGGATTTGAACTGTGTAGAAAAATCGGTTAAAGAACGCATAGAAAAGCATTACAATCGTACTCGAATTTTGACCATTGGTCGTACGGCCAATTTAACCGTACCCCACAAAGGCCGTGGTAGTTGTCAGTATCGCAACTTATGCAGCCGCGGTTGCCCATTTGGCGCTTATTTCAGCACACAGTCGTCTACCCTACCTGCTGCTATGGCTACTAACAAATTAACGGTTAGACCTTATTCGATCGTAAATCATATTTTATACGACAAGGATACTAAAAAAGCCAAAGGTGTTATGGTAATTGATGCCGAAACAAATGAAACAATGGAATTTTATGCCAAGATTGTATTTGTAAACGGCTCGACTTTAGGTTCGACTTTTATCTTACTCAACTCGACTTCGGACGCGCATCCTGAAGGTTTAGGAAATGCTAGCGGACAATTGGGTCATAATTTAATGGATCATCATTTTCGTTGTGGTGCTTCGGGTAGCGCCGAGGGATTTGAAGACAAATACACCTATGGACGCAGAGCTAATGGTATATATGTACCCCGTTATCAAAATGTAGGAAGCGATAAACGCGATTATTTACGTGGTTTTGGCTATCAAGGCGGAGCCAGTAGAAATCCGTGGTATGAGGAAGTAGCTGAACTTTCATTTGGTGGAGATTTTAAAGATAAGTTAAGCCTACCGGCTGATACTTGGAACATGGGATTAGGTGGCTTTGGCGAAATGCTACCTTATTATGAAAACAAAGTATACATCAATCATGATAAAAAAGACAAATGGGGTCAGCCAATACTAGCTATTGACTGTGAATACAAAGAAAACGAGAAAAAAATGCGTATTGACATGATGAATGATGCAGCTGAAATGCTAGAAGCATCAGGTATTAAAAATGTAAAAACCTACGATAAAGAATGTTATCCAGGGATGGCGATTCATGAAATGGGGACCGCGAGAATGGGTAATGACCCCAAAACATCGGTGCTAAATAAATGGAATCAAATGCACGAAGTGAGTAATGTATTTGTTACAGACGGTTCTTGTATGCCTTCTATTGCGTGCCAGAATCCTTCATTGACCTTTATGGCATTGACGGCTCGCGCTTGTGACTATGCAGTAAAAGAATTGAACAAAGGAAATATTTAGTCTAAAAGGAATGAATAGAAAATTAAAAATGGGCATGATCGGAGGTGGCAAGAACGCTTTTATAGGCGCTATTCATCGCATTGCTGCAAATATGGATGGGTTAATCGAATTGCATTGCGGTGCTTTTAGTTCGGATCCAGCAACATCTATCGAATCAGGAAAAGCCTTGTTTTTGCCCGAATCAAAATGTTATGCTTCCTATCCAGAAATGATTCGTATCGAAAGTCAGCTTCCAATCGAAGAACGAATGGATTTTGTATCTATTGTGACCCCTAACTTTGCTCACTTTGATCCTGCAATGATGGCTTTGGACCATGGTTTTAATGTAGTGATAGATAAACCGATGACTTTGACTTTGGCGGAAGCTAAAAAATTAGAAGAAAAAGTAAAAGAAACTGGATTATTACTATGTTTAACACACACCTATTCTGGATACCCAATGGTGAAGCAGGCCCGCGCAATGGTGGCAAACCAACAGTTTGGATCCATTCGAAAAGTGATAGTTGAATACCCACAAGGCTGGCTTAGTAACTTGACCGAAAAAGACGGAAACAAGCAAGCTGTATGGAGAACCGACCCTACAAAAAGTGGTATTAGTGGTTGTATGGGTGATATAGGAACACATGCAGCTCAACTGGGTGAGTATATTTCGGGTTTAAAAATCACCCAATTGTGTGCCGATATTAATATTGTTGTTGAAGGCAGAAAACTAGATGATGACGGAAACGTGTTATTAAAATTTGATAATGGTGCCAACGGTGTTTTGATAGCTTCACAAATTGCAACGGGCGAAGAAAACAGTTTAAAAATAAAAGTATTTGGTGAAAAAGGCGGTTTAGAATGGCATCAAATGGAGCCCAACACCTTAATCATTAAATGGCCTGATGCACCTGCCCAAATTTACAGAGCAGGAAATGATTATTTATCAAATGCAGCACAGTTTAACACACGAACACCTAGCGGTCACCCTGAAGGCTATTTAGAAGCTTTCGCGAATTTATACCGCAATTTTGCCTTGACGCTTCGTGCAAAAATAGAAGGCGGTATTCCTACTGCAGAGATGTTAGATTTTCCATCTGTAGCCGATGGCGTGAGAGGAATGGCTTTTATCGAGCATGTTATCGCTTCGGGAAAATCAGATCAAAAATGGTACGCTTTTAAAATTTAAAACAAGACAATGACAACAATACAAGGACCAGCTGTTTTTTTAGCGCAATTTATAAGTGATGAAGCTCCTTTTAATTCCCTTGACGGAATTTGTAAATGGGCTGCTGATTTAGGTTTTAAAGGCATTCAAATGCCAACTTTAGACAAGCGTTTTATTGATTTGCAAAAAGCGGCAGAAAGCAAAACTTATGCAGACGAATTAAAAGGAAAAATTGCTTCTTTTGGATTAGAAATAACCGAATTGTCTACACATCTACAAGGCCAGCTTGTTGCGGTGCATCCTGCTTATGATCAGCTTTTTGATGCTTTTGCTCCAACGGCTGTTCATGGAAAACCCAAAGCCCGACAAGAATGGGCTGTCCAGCAAATGATGTATGCAGCCAGAGCTTCCCAGAATTTAGGCTTAAACGCCCATGCTACTTTTAGTGGATCCCTGCTTTGGCAATATTTTCATCCTTGGCCACAAAGACCAGCAGGCCTTGTTGAAGAAGGATTTACTGAACTAGCCAAACGTTGGATGCCTATCTTGAATGAATTTGATAAAAATGGCGTAGATCTTTGCTATGAAATTCATCCTGGCGAGGATTTATTTGATGGCGAAACCTACGAAATGTTCCTAGAAGCGGTAAACAACCATTCTAGAGCGTGTGTTTTATATGATCCTTCTCATTTTGTACTGCAACAACTAGATTACATTCAATATATTGACTTTTACCATGATCGAATTAAAGCTTTTCATGTAAAAGATGCCGAATTTAACCCAACAGGAAAACAGGGAACCTTTGGAGGGTACCAGAATTGGGCAAACCGCGCTGGAAGATACCGTTCACCTGGAGATGGCCAAGTAGATTTTAAAACGATTTTTAGCAAACTGGCTCAGTATGATTTTAAAGGTTGGGCGGTTATGGAGTGGGAATGTTGTATAAAAAATCAAGAAGATGGTGCTCGTGAAGGGGCTCAGTTTATTAAAAATAACATTATTAAAGTCACTGATAAAGCATTTGATGATTTTGCAGCAGTGAACAGCAGTAAGTCTTTTAATAGAGCTATTCTAGGTTTATAATTCCATACTATTTTCACTAACCAAAACTAAAAACTAATAACCAATGAATACTACCATTAAAACGAAGTTATCTATTATGATGTTTCTCGAGTTTTTTATCTGGGGCGCATGGTTTGTTACTTTAGGAACGTATTTAGCTACTAACCTAAAGGCATCAGGTTCCGAAACTGCAGCCGTTTTTTCAACCCAGTCTTGGGGGGCAATCGTAGCTCCGTTTATTATTGGACTAATAGCCGATCGTTATTTTAATGCCGAAAAAATATTAGGGTTTCTACATCTTGCAGGCGCCTTTTTAATGTATCAAATGTTTGTTTCAAATGATATAACGGTTTTCTATACCTATGTTTTAAGTTATATGATTTTGTATATGCCAACTTTAGCCTTGGTAAACTCGGTTGCATTCAACCAAATGAAAGATCCTGAGAAGGAATTTGCTAGTATTAGAGTATGGGGTACTATTGGTTGGATCGTTGCAGGACTAGCCATTAGTTATCTATTTCATTGGGATTCTGTTGATGGGATTAGCGCAGGTTTACTTAAAAACACTTTTGCACTAGCGGGTGGAGCTGCATTGTTACTCGGTTTCTTTAGCTTTTCATTACCCAAAACACCTCCAAAAGTAGCTTCGACAGACAAAATAAAAATTGGTGACATCCTTGGACTTGATGCTTTGAAATTACTGAAAGATAAAAACTTTGCGATTTTCTTTATTTCATCCATTCTAATTTGTATTCCGTTAGCGTTTTATTACCAAAATGCACATCCTTTTTTAACACAGGCAGGACTTGAAAACCCTACGGGAAAAATGGCTATCGGTCAAGTATCCGAAACCTTATTTTTATTATTACTTCCAGTATTTTTTGTTCGTTTTGGATTCAAGAAAACCATATTATTAGGGATGTTAGCTTGGGCTATTCGTTATGCTTTATTTGCTTACGGTGACGGGCAATCATTAAGTTTTATGCTTATTATAGGTATCGCTTTGCATGGAATATGTTACGATTTCTTTTTTGTAGCAGGTCAAATTTACACCAATTCTAAAGCGGGTGAAAAATACAAAAGTGCCGCCCAAGGATTGATAACACTAGCGACTTATGGAATAGGAATGCTTGTTGGATTTATGGTAGCAGGTTTCATTACAGACAATTATAAGTTAGCAGATGGTTCCGCAGATTGGAAAATGGTTTGGATTATTCCTGCGGCTATTGCATTAGCAGTATTTTTACTGTTTGGACTCGTATTTAGTGATACAGCTACAACCGAGAATAAAGCAACTGCTGTTTAAATCAAATAGAAATGAGTGGACAGTTAAATAGAAGATCGTTACTAAAAGGAATCCTTGCTGGATCAGCTGTTTTAGGCTTTCCTACTGGTTTTTCCGCTTTCGCAAAAGTAAACCAACAATCTCAAATAACACCCGACTCTTCAAAAGGACAATTAAAACATTCGGTAGCACGTTGGTGCTTTAATGATTTTAACATAGAAACGCTTTGCATCGAACTAAAAAAAATAGGTGTAACAGGTATTGACCTGGTAGGACCAAAGGATTGGCCTGTGTTAAAAAAACACGGCCTATTATCAACGATGTGTAATGGCGCCGAAATTAATTTGGTTGATGGTTTTAATGATGAGCAATTTCATGAAAAACTTCTTAAAAATTATAGTCAGATGATTCCACTGGTCGCTGATGCAGGTTACCAAAATCTAATTTGCTTTAGCGGAAGCAAAAGAGGAAAAACAGATGAAGAAGGTTGGCAAAATTGTGTTAAATCACTACAGCAGCTCATTCCGTTAGCCGAAAAGTATAACGTAATCTTAGTAATGGAACTTTTAAATAGTAAATTGGACCACCACGATTACCAATGTAACAAAACGTCATGGGGCGTCGAACTGGCTAAAAGATTAAATTCGGATCATTTTAAATTGCTATACGATATTTATCATATGCAAATTGATGAGGGTGATGTCATCCGTACCATAACCGAAAATCACCATTATATCGCACATTACCATACTGCCGGAGTACCTGGACGCCATGAAATTGATGAAACGCAAGAATTAAATTATGCGGCCATCATGAAAGCTATCGCGGCTACGGGATTCAAAGGATTTATAGGGCAAGAATTTATACCAAAAAATGCTAACAAATTGGAATCTTTAAAAAAAGCAATTTCAATTTGTTCTATCTAATAAAACTAAAAAACCAACTCATGATAAAAAGAAGAGATTTTTTAATAAGTAGCGGCTTGGCACTGGGAGCAATTGCAATTGCACCTTCCCTAGCCTTTTCGATGAAAAAAAATAAAATTGGGATCCAGTTATGGACTTTAAGAGATAGCTTACCAAAAGACGTTAAAGGAGTTCTTGCCCAAGTAGGAAAAGCAGGGTACACAGAGGTGGAGACTTATGGTTATTCGCCTAAAACCAACTTTTTTGGTACATCTGTGAAAGACTTTAAGTCCATACTTTGTGATAATAATTTGAAAGCTACCAGTAATCACTTTGATTTCAATGGCTATTTAGAAAATGGAAATACAGATGTTTTCAAGTCGTACACGGAAACAGCAAATCTATTGGGAAGTAAGTACATAGTATTTCCTTATGTTGTTGAAAACTTACGTGCAAAATCGGCTGATGATTATAAAATGATGGCTGCTAAGATTAATAAAGTAGCCGCAGTTGCAAAGGCGGCAGGCCTAAAATTTGCTTATCACAACCATGCTTTTGAATTTGAAAAATTTGGAGCAACCAATGGCTATGAAATTTTGCTAAATGAAACCGATAAAAATCTAGTTGATTTTGAAATGGACCTGTATTGGGTAGTTCGCGCAGAACATGATCCTTTGCAATTATTTAAAGAGCACCCAGGTCGGTTTAAAATGTGGCATGTAAAAGATATGGATAAAGTAAATCCTGATTTTAATGCCGAAATTGGAACTGGAAAAATTGACTTCAAAGCTATTTTTGCGCAAGCGAAACTTGCAGGCATGGAACGCTTCTTTCTAGAGCATGAAAGTAACTACAAACCTAATCCTATTGAATCATCAATCACAAGTTATAATTACATCAAAAATAATTTGATCTAAAAGCTATAAAACTATGGGATATTCAACTATCCCACAGTTCTATTTCCAAAGATTTTTATATAAAATAGGACAAATTTTCTCCATTGTTTTAGGCTGATCTACATTCCAAGTAAAGTCTAAAACAGGATAATTTTCGTCATTTGTAACAAAAGTATCATAATCAATATACAAGAATAATTCCTTATTCGTTTTGTTCTTGAATGCGTTCATGGCTACATACCAAAAACCCTCAAATTCATAGTTTTCTTGCCCTTTCACCACTAAATTCATCAGAGCATCTGGATTGTTTTTTACTTTATAATATGCTTCTTTTCCTCTCGAAATTAACCAGCATCTAAAATACTCAAAACCACCATCAGAGCAACCTCCGTTGATGATATAAGCGGCACACCAAAGGTTTTCATTGTAGGTATCAAATAACAATTGATCTGTTCTTAATCGAAAACCAATCATCTCTTTTGGAGTTAGTTTCTCGATTTTAGCAATTAAATAGATTTCCTGATCTTCTTGCGTTTTTGTTTCTTTAATCGAACTTTCAACTATTGACCAATACAATTCTTCATCAAGCATTTCACTTGAAGGAGACAAACTAAGGGTATCAATTGAAATCGCATTGGCCCCTGCAGTCAAATTAGAGGTCTTGACACTATTCTGCCCTAAGGCAAAACTAGTTACAAATAGAAAAGAGACCATTCTTTTAGCTGAATTTTTCATAAATCGAAAAGTATAGTTACACATACCGATGTAAAATTAGCAAAAATTATTCTGTAATATCAAATCCTGCCACATAAAAATCAGGATCAATCTTTAGAGTCGGTTTCTCTACATTTAAAGGTTCCTTGTTCCAATTAGCACTAGGTTTCAACCATTTTTCTTGACCATCAATAATCACTTTCAAAGGCATGTTAAAACCTTCAACACAATTTGTCCACCGATATGTAATTGTATTTCTATTAAAAAAATACTCCAATGTGGGAATGCGAATATCTCTTAAATATTGATTAAATACAGTCGATAAATCTATTCCTGCTTGAGCACTTAAATAATCTTCAATTTGTTTTGTAGTGACCGTTTGATGGTAAAAAGTACTGTTTAAACCTCTCAGAATGGCTCTCCATTTTTCATCATTGTTCACTATTTGTCGTATCGTATGCAACATATTGGCACCTTTATAATACATATCACTTGAGCCCTCATTGTTCACATTGTACTGACCAATTATAGGTTTGTCATTTTCTATGTTTTTTCGAATGCCCCGCACATACTCATTACCAGCTTCTTTACCATAGTAGTATTCTACAAAAAGACTCTCGGAATAGTTAGTAAAACTTTCATGAATCCACATATCTGCAATATCTTTATAGGTGATATTATTAGCAAACCACTCATGTCCTGACTCATGAATAATGATAAAATCAAACTTAAGCCCCCAACCAGTTCCGCTTAAATCGCTACCGCGGTAGCCATTTTTGTACCCATTTCCATAGGTAACAGAGCTTTGATGTTCCATACCTAAATAAGGAGCTTCCACTAGTTTGTAACTGTCTTCGTAAAAAGGATAAGGACCAAACCAATGTTCAAATGCTTTTAACATACGAGGTACATCTTTGAATTGTACTTTGGCTTTCGCCAAATTTTCTCTTAAAACATAATAAACACAGTCTAGATCTCCTTTTTCACCTTTATATTTCTCTGAAAATGTTACATAATCTCCAATATTGATGTTAACGCCATAATTATTGATAGGGTTTTTAACTACCCAGGTATAGGTTTTAGTTCCATCTTTAAGTGTTTTTACTGCTTCTAGTCGACCATTCGAAACATCCGTTAAATTACCCGGAACATTCACGCTAATTTCCATTCCTTCAACTTCATCATACATATGGTCTTTATTGGGCCACCAAACACTAGCACCCAACCCTTGACAAGAAGAGGCGATAAATAGATTTTTAGTACTATCTTTTTTCCAAGTTATTCCACCATCCCAAGGCGGATTAACAGCTACTTTTGGTTTACCTCCATAAAAAATAGTTAGTTCCTTAGTCGTACCTAGAGTTTGAGCCGCTTCTAGATCAATATAAAATACATTCCCTTCACGTTTGAATTGCACTGTTTTACCATCTTGCATTACTTTGTAAATCTCCATCGGTTTTTGCAAATCGATTTGCATCCTTTTATATTCCTGTAACACTTTATATTGAATCGTGTTATAGCCTGTAATAGTGCTATCTAACGGATTTACTTTTATATCTAAATGATAGTATTTTACATCCCACCAAATCCTTTCTTTTGTGATGCTTCCACGCAAAGAATCTTGTTTACTAAATTGATTTTCAGACTTAGATAGTAGTCCCTGCGCCTCGCTATATGTTACAGAAAGCAGGAATATAAAAAGGAAAATAGAATATTTTTTCATGAATGGATGAACAGGTTATTACTTATTATTTAAATTTTTATTTTCGAACTTAATGAAGTTTATCTAATTTTTCGGGCGCAACTACAACCGAAAAATCACTAATCAATCGATCAGTGTAGTCGTTCAACAATTCTAATACACGTTCATTCTTTTTGGATTCGACTATAAGCCCAGCATGGTAATCCAATGGTACTGTAAAACAAACCTCCGGATCTGAGAAAGAAGATAAATCGGGATGTTGGTATTTAGACAGCGTCAGTACAATACCAGCATATTCTTTCTTTACTTTGGGTAGTTTGTATTTTTTACCTTTTACTAATGCATTTTCAATAGCAGCCCATTCCTTCCACAAATTAATATTAGATGCTGCGGCAACCATTTCGGCAAGGTGAGCGCCACCTACGCGCGACGAAGTCTCTAGAAAGTAGATCTTACCATCCTCCTTGCACTTAATAAACTCAGTGTGTGCGGCTCCATGTTTTAAACCAAAACCTTTCATGACCTGCTCGTTTACCTCTTTAATAGCTTTATCATCTTCTGATCCATAAGGAACATTTGAGCTTCTAAAAACACCTCCTCCTTGTGAAATTTCCATAGGAGTGGCTAAATATCTAGAAGTTAAGCTAAAGATTACTTTTTTATCCAAAATTAAACTATCACAATGGTACACATCACCTGGTTTAAATTGTTCCAATACATATTTAAAACGGTTATTTCCCATTTCATTGATGTGAATCCATAGCGCTTCCTTATCAAAAACCTTAATAATCCCAGATGCCGAAGCTTCGGAACGCGGCTTTAAGACCCATGGCGCCTCGACAGTATCTGCAAAAGTATTGATATCATGATCGTTAAAAAGCGAGCAAAATGAGGGATTGGGAATAGCACAACTTTTGGCTCTCATACGCATGGCAAGTTTATCTCTAAAGTAACGACCCGTAGTTTGCCCCATGCCGTCAATTCGCAAGTTTTCCCTTAGATAGGTTGCTTTTTCAACATCGTAATCATCCAAGGCTACTATGGCATCAATTTTATTCGATTTCATTAAATTACCAACCCCCAATAATAAATGCTCTAAGTTCCAGTCGATGTCCTGCCCTTGCATGAAAAAAATCTCTTCGATAGCATCATGTGGCCAGGGTTTATCACGTAATTTTTCACTAGTGATTAGATAAACTTTATTTCCAAGATCATTTAAATGAGTCAAAAAATCGGCTCCTTTGAAATAATTAGAAATACAAATGAAGGTTTTAGTAGTTTCCATAAGCGCTATAAATTTTCTATGAATTTAGTTAATAAATGAACACCATAAGCGGTTGCATGCTTACTTTTTGCAAATTCGTCATCTCCAAACGCGACTCCTGCTACATCAAGATGCGCCCATGCTGTATGCTCTTGCGTAAAAAATTCTAAAAACTTAGCAGCGCTAATAGCACCAGCAACAGGTTTTCCACTGTAATTTTTCACATCGGCAATATCACTGGCTATATCTGATTTGTAAGAATCCCAAAGCGGCAACGGCCACAATCGTTCTCCAACAGCGTCTCCTGCTTCTTGTATTTTTTTCGAAATAGAATCATTATTGGTGAACAAAGCACCACATTCATAACCAAAAGTACCTACACTACTTCCCGTCAGAGTAGCGATATCAACGATATATTCGGGTTTGTAATTTTTAATTAGGTACGATAATCCATCAGCAAGTACTAATCGTCCTTCAGCGTCTGTATCGATAATTTCGATCGAATGACCGCTATAACTTTGAATCACATCACTAGGTAAAAAAGCAGTTTTATCAACAGCATTTTCTGCGCAGGGAACAATTGCAGTAACTTGTACGGGTAGTTGCAGGTCGGCTATTAATTGCATAGCGCCAAAAACCGCGGCACCGCCCGCCATATCACATTTCATATGAACCATTCCTGCCGTCTTAATATTTAAGCCCCCTGTATCAAAGGTGATTCCTTTTCCAACGAGTCCGATATGCTTTAATTTAGCCGAACTCATTTTTGGTGTATAAGTCATAATAACAAATTGCGGTTCATTTTGACTTGCTTTACCAACAGCAAGAAATGCACCTAAACCTTCTACTCTTGCAGCATCTAAGCCCAATACTTTGACCTCAAATCCATACCTATTTCCCTTTTCTTGTGCCCAAGTAGCTAGGTATCTTGGTGTTACGGTATTAGGTGGTAAATCAACTAATGATAAGGTTTCTAATTGCGCTTTTGCAATTTTAATAGCCTTGTTTACAACAGTTGTATACTCTTTATTGGAGCAGATTTTTAAATCGAAATTGGTGTCCAAGAACGGATGCTCCTTTTCATTTTTAAAATGACCTAGATTGTAAGTCCCCAACAATAATCCCGAAACTGCCGCCTCGACTTGATCGTCCCCAAATTCTTCGGGAATATTCAAAACTACTTGATTTTCTAATATAGCTTTTTCCTTTACTGCGATTCTTCTAAAAATAGTTTTTAACGATTTGTAATCAATGGTTTTTCCTAGACCTATGAAAACATAGGTTTTACCTCCATTTACGGCTAAGTAATAACTGTCTTTTTTTCCAGTAAACACTTTAGGCGATATTGCTAAACCATCAAATTCAATTGTTACCGTGTCATTTGTTTTTGTTTCGAATAGGGGAACTAATACCGTTCCTGAAAAATTTTTGATACGATCCACTTTTGATGTTTTCATTTCCTTTTATTTAGTGTTAAAAAATAACCATTCGATTGCCTTCGGGAATTCATCACTCCAGTACAATTCGTTGTGTTTCCCCTCTTTGTTAATACTTAAATTAATTTCCATTTTATCTTTTACAAACTCGCTCGCGATAAGCCGTTCTTTAAAATTTTTAACATGAGAAATCATTGTTTCACTTTCGTCTCTTCCAGCATACAAATAGATCTTTGTGTCCCAATCATTTTGATTTGCCACCTTAATTTTCATATCTGGTTTTACCCATAAGGAAGGAGAAAAAATCATCAACTTGCCATAAATACTAGGATACCGTAAGCCGCTAAAAATACTGATTAATGCTCCCATTGAACTACCTCCAATTCCTGTGTTTTGCCTATCGGTTTTAGTTCGGAAATTAGCATCTACAAAAGGTTTCAATGTTTCGGTTAAAAATTGCATGTACTTTTTTCCTTGTCCTTTTCCAAGAACTGTTTTGCCTACATTGTATTCTCTAATCCGATCTTCTTCGGCATGTTCTATCGCAATGATTATAATTTTGCCCACTTTGTACTCGCTCATTACAGCCAGTTTTTTATCTATTTCCCAATTACCATAGTCGGCCTCTTCGTTGAATAAATTTTGTGCGTCTTGTAAGTACATTACAGGATAACTTTCGGTAGAACTATCATAATCATGAGGCAGTAATGCCCATATTTTTCTCGTTTTGTTGAGCTGCGGAATCTCAAATTCATCCGAAAGGAGCACTACTTGTGGTAAAAAATTAGGTTTAAAAGGCAGCCAATTTTTTCTCCATCGGGCAACATGTTCATTTTGAATACCTGTATGCCTGCCGGTTTCTCTATTTAATGTTCTATTTCCATTTTCGTCAATTTCAACTTCGCTCCAATCTCCCTTAGTAAATTTATAAATCAGCTGTTCAGGATAATTAAAATCATGTGTGAATTTATAATGGTACAAACCGTTTCCAATTTT
Source organism: Flavobacterium muglaense (assembly GCF_014305155.1). Lineage (GTDB taxonomy): Bacteria > Bacteroidota > Bacteroidia > Flavobacteriales > Flavobacteriaceae > Flavobacterium > Flavobacterium muglaense. The sequence continues at coordinate 49,471 of NZ_JACRUK010000012.1, read as the reverse complement.
TTCCATTACAAACGCTTTATCCTGAGTAAGCCAATGGTTAAAATTACCCGCAATATAGACTGGTCGCGCATCATCATCGTCTGTGGTCAATATAATATGTAATCCCGTTTTAATAATGGTCTGTTTTATTGTTTGAGTATCCGTTTGTTGTTCCATATACATATTCTCGTCCGTGGTATTTTTTTTTAAATATAATAAAAAATACAGTGGTTGCTTTACAGATAGGCAGAAAAAAAAGAAAACCCAATAACGAAATCCTTCATTAATGGGTAGTCTACTATTTTTAACCAGAATAAATCTTTATTTCTGACGGCTTTTTAAAACTTTAACCACATCTTCTAATTCAAATCCTTTGGCTTGTAGTAGAATTAAATAGTGAAACAATAAATCAGCACTCTCGCTCAAGAATAAATCATCTTTGTTATCAAGCGCTTCGATAACCACTTCAACTGCTTCCTCGCCTACTTTTTGAGCAATTTTATTCATTCCTAATTTGAATAAAGATGCCACATAACTCTTCTCTGAGTCTGCGTTTTCTCTCCTAGTTTTGATAGTTTGCTCTAAGTTTGATATAAATCCATAATCTGATTTATTCTCTGTTTGCCAACAAGTGTCTGCACCAGTATGACACGTAGGTCCCACTGGTTTTGCTTGAATTAATAAAGTATCACCATCACAGTCATTTTTTATATCTACCAAGTTTAAAAAGTTTCCACTTTCCTCCCCTTTGGTCCAAAGTCTTTGTTTTGAACGACTAAAAAAAGTTACTTTTTGTGTATCAATTGTTTTTTGGTACGCCTCTGCATTCATGTAACCCAACATTAAAACGGCTTTGGTTTCGCTATCTTGTATAATTCCCGGAATTAATCCGTGTGCGCTTTTTGAAAAATCTATGTTCATTTTTTATTATTTAATGATTAAAAGATTCAAATATTGAAAGATTTTCAGATCTGACTTCTTTGCTCTTTTTTCTATGTTTTATAATCGCACTGCGATATTATTATTTCTCAATTCCCGCTTCAACGTCTTGATTTCAATTTCTTTAAAATGGAATACGCTTGCCGCTAATGCTGCATCTGCTTTACCTTCTATAAAACTGTCAACAAAATGTTGCATATTCCCTGCTCCTCCCGAAGCGATTATCGGAATATTAACTAACGTTGATAATTTAGCCAAAGCCGCATTAGCAAAACCGTTCTTTGTTCCGTCATTATCCATCGAGGTAAACAAGATTTCTCCCGCTCCTCTTTCGGCTACTTCCACAGCCCAATCAAATAAATTCAGTTCTGTAGGTACTTTTCCGCCCATTAAATGCACGATCCATTGCCCATCTATTTGTTTAGCATCAATGGCTACAACCACGCATTGGCTTCCAAATTTATTAGCCAAATCATTAATCAACTGCGGATTTTTTATCGCTGATGAATTGATCGAAACTTTATCGGCTCCGTTTTGCAACAACACTTCCACATCGGCTACAGACGAAATTCCTCCACCTACAGTAAACGGAATATTGATGGTAGATGCCACTTCACGAACCAAATTGACTAATGTTTTTCGGCGTTCTTCAGTTGCTGATATGTCTAAAAACACCAATTCGTCAGCCCCTTCATTAGAGTAGATCTTTGCTAATTCCACCGGATCACCCGCATCACGCAAATCTACAAAATTTACGCCTTTTACAGTACGACCATTTTTTATATCTAAACAGGGGATTATTCTTTTTGTTAACATGTTTTATTTTTTTATTTCATTCCGTAGAGACGCACTGCAGTGCGTCTCTACAACATTGCGTCTCTACCCAATGATAAATTGTTCCAATTGTTTCATTGAAATCCTTCCTTCGTAAATCGCTTTTCCAATGATTGTTCCTTCACAACCTAATTCGGCCAATTTAGGTAACTCATCAAAAGTCGAAATTCCACCGGAAGCGATTAATTTAATTCCTTGGGCTTCCCCTAAAATTTTTGCGTACAAGTCAAAACTCGGACCTTCTAACATTCCGTCTTTTGCAATATCAGTACAAATTACATACTGAATTCCCTTGGACTGATACCCTTGAATAAAGGGAACTAAATCTTCATCAGATTCTTCTAACCATCCTGAAACAGCAACTTTTTCGTTATTCGCATCTGCTCCAAGAATGATTTTATCAGCACCATACTCTGCAATCCATTTTTCGAAAATAGTTCTATTTTTTACAGCGATACTACCACCTGTAATTTGGTTTGCACCACTTTCAAAAGCAATTTTCAAATCGGCATCCGACTTTAATCCACCTCCAAAATCGATTTTTAAGCTCGTTTGACTTGCAATTTGTTCTAGTATTTTATAATTGACAATTTTGCTTGACTTCGCTCCGTCAAGATCTACTAAATGCAAATATTCAATTCCGTGTGCTTCAAATTCTTTGGCAACTTCAAGCGGGTTTTCGTTATATATAATTTTGGTATTGTAATCGCCTTTTGATAAGCGAACACATTTTCCGTCAATAATGTCAATGGCAGGTATTATACGCATGATTAGCCCCCTAACCCCCGAAGGGGGAATTCCTATTAGGGGTCAATAGGTTTTTTAATTAATATTTATTTGCGTCTTTTAATATTTCCCTCTTTGGGCACTAAAGCGCTAAAAAATTTCCCAGAATTTTCTCCCCTACGTCACCACTTTTTTCTGGGTGAAATTGGGTTCCGTAAAAATTATTTTTTTGCAATGCCGAAGCATATTCTAGTTCGTAATTTGTAGTAGCAATCGATTCGGCGCAATTAGGAGCATAAAAACTGTGTACCAAATACATGTATTCGTTTTCTGAGATGTCTTTGAGCAAATCCGATTTCAAGTTATAAATCGTGTTCCAACCCATTTGCGGCACTTTAACTTTATTCGAAAATTTAAGTACATCTACGTCAAAAATTCCTAATCCTTTTGTGTTTCCCTCTTCGGTTTTGTTGCACATCAATTGCATTCCTAAGCAAATACCTAATACAGGCTGCGTCAATGTTGGAATCAATGCATCCAAACCACTTGCCAAAAGCATTTTCATTGCTGAACTCGCCTCGCCTACACCCGGAAAAATCACTTTATCCGCTGCTTTTATCTCGGCTGGATCATTACTCAAAACTGCGTTATATCCCAATCTTTCGATAGCAAACATAATGCTTTGAATGTTTCCTGCTCCGTAATTTATTATTACTAGTTTCATTGTTTTTTGTTTCAGGTTTAAAGTTTAAGGTTTAAGGTTCATCACAGAACCTGAAACTTTAAACTTTAAACAAATTTTTACAACATTCCTTTCGTAGATGGCAAAATCATTTTCTCTGTATCGCGTTTTACGGCAACCTTTATCGCTTTGGCGAAAGCCTTAAAAATAGCCTCGATCTTATGATGCTCATTGTCTCCTTCAGCTTTGATGTTGATGTTTGCTTTAGCTCCGTCTGAGAACGATTTAAAGAAATGCAAGAACATCTCTGTTGGCATCTTCCCTACCATTTCACGTTTGAATTCGGTTTCCCAAACCAACCAGTTTCTACCTCCAAAATCAATAGCCACTTGTGCTAAGCAGTCGTCCATTGGTAAACAAAAACCGTATCTTTCAATACCTAGTTTGTTTCCTAACGCTTTTGCAAAAACTTCTCCTAGAGCGATAGCGGTATCCTCAATAGTATGGTGCTCATCAACTTCTAGATCTCCTTTTACCAAAATCTCCAAATCCATTTGCCCGTGACGTGCAATTTGGTCAAGCATGTGATCAAAAAAGGCAATTCCGGTTTCGATTTTGCTTTTCCCTGTACCATCAAGATTCAAGTTAATGTAAATATCAGTTTCATTGGTTTTTCTCGAAATCGTTGCTGAACGTGCTTCAAGTTTTAAGAACTCATAAATCACTTTCCAGTCCATCGATTGCAGGGCTATTGTCTCATCTAGCTCTTCTCTTTTGGCGCTAATCTCTTCACTACCTGCTCCATCAGAATCATTCATAAAAACCGCCTTTGCACCAAGGTTTTTAGCTAGTTCAACATCCGTTAATCGATCACCTAATACAAAAGAGTTAGCCAAATCATACGACGGATTGTCAATATATTTTGTCAACATTCCTGTTCTGGGCTTGCGTGTAGGTGCATTGTCTTCAGGAAATGAGCGATCTACAAAAATATCGTCGAATAAAACTCCTTCATTTTCAAAAGCTCTCAAGATGAAATTTTGCGTTGGCCAAAACGTATCTTCCGGAAAACTATCTGTTCCCAATCCGTCTTGGTTGGTCACCATTACCAATTCATACTCTAATTCCGTGGCAATTTTAGCCAAATACTGAAAAGCTTTTGGATAAAACTCTAATTTTTCCAGGCTGTCTAATTGATATCCTTCTGGTTCCAAAACAATCGTTCCATCACGATCGATAAAAAGTACTTTTTTCATTTTATATAAGCTTTTAGCTGTTAGCTTTTGGCCTTTAGCTAGTTGTGTTTTATTTTTTATTTTGGCGTGTCCCTTCGGGTCGGGCTATTCGTTCCCGCTTTTTTTATCTTGAAAAAACAAGATAAAAAAGAGCTTCACTGCTATCCCTCACGCAATGCTCCATAATTCAAAAACATCAGTATATTTATTTCTTCTTTAATGGCTTGCATTCTTTACAAAAATCAGAAAGTTCCGCAATATCCAACATAACTTGTTGGTGTAAAGTGGCTAATTTATTCTGGGATTTTCCTAGATCTGTTTCTTTTGATGCGTTTGCTAATTTTTCATTCAATTCTCTTTGAAAATCATCATAAATTGGCTTTAAGAAAGATACATTAGATAAAGTCTTCTTATCGTCATAAATCTTTTTTCTTAATTTTCTTGCGTACAATTCTGTTAAATCAAATCCATATTGTGCAAAATTAACTAAGTATTTTGCTGTAGCTTCATCAACTGCAATAATTGACGCCGCTTCTCTATTAAAACTATTACCTACTTTTGAATTAAAATTTTTAGTAAACATAAATTCTACGTTTGACATCATGATAGAAAATTCAAATCCAATAGGCATCATAATATTGTTTATCTGTACACCCCCAATTTGTGTTGATGCTGATTTAAAATCCGATAACTGTAAATTATACTTTCCATCCCAATTAATTTCATTTTGAGAGTAAGTAATTAAATTTATAAAAATGCATAATAAACTAAATAGCTTCTTCATAGAAATAAATATTTTTTATATTAGTTGTAATGCCTCCATCAGCAATTTATTCTCGTCAACAGTTCCAATAGTCAAACGTAACGTATTTTCACAAAGCGGTTGTGTCGTTCTGTTTCTGATTACAATTCCTTTGGCAATTAATTCATTGTATCTTTTTGTAGCATCATCGACTTTTATTAAAACAAAATTAGCTTCAGTAGGATAAATTTTAGATACAAATGAAACTTCATTTAATACTTTAAGTAAATCATCTCTTTGTATTACTATAGAGTCTATTTCGAGTTGTATTTTTTCTTTTTCAGCTAGTCTTTCTAATGCTCTTTGTTGTGTTAACTCATTCACATTATAAGGAGGTTTTATTTTGTTTAAAACCGCGATAATCGCTGCCGAAGCATAACAGATTCCCAAACGAATTCCTGCTAAACCATACGCTTTCGACAAGGTTTGTGTGATAATCAAATTTGGATATTCATCGAGTTCATTCAGCCAGCTTTGCTTTTTCGAGAAATCGATATACGCTTCATCGATAACCAGCAACCCTTTGAAATTTTGCAACAATGTCACGACACTTTCATCACTAAATGAATTTCCTGTTGGATTGTTTGGTGAACAAAGAAAGATCATTTTTGTATTCCCATCCACAGCATCTAGAATGGCGTCAACCTCAGGTTGGAAATCAGTTGAAAGTAAAACTTCTCTATTCTCTACTGCATTGATAATTGCCAAAACACCATACATTCCGTAAGTAGGTGGCAATGTAATTACATTATCTACTTTAGGCTCACAAAAGGCTCTAAATAGCAAATCCAATACTTCATCACTACCGTTTCCTAATAAAACTTGATTCGTATTCAAATTTCTTTGTTTCGCTAAAACGGCTTTCACGCTACTTTGTTGCGGATCTGGATACCTGTTTACGCCATTTTGATACGGATTTTCATTGGCATCCAAAAAAATCATTTGAGCCACATCAAAATCTTTAAATTCATCACGTGCCGATGAATACGGCTTCATGGTTTTTACGTTCTCACGAACTAAATTATTTATATCGAAACTATTTTCCATCTTTAATCGCTTTTAATCGTAATGTCACTGCATTTTTGTGTGCTTGTAAACCTTCAGCTTCCGCCATAATTTCAATAGCGTTTCCAATATTCTGAATTCCTTTTTCAGAAATCTTCTGGAAAGTCATTGATTTTGTAAAACTATCTAAGTTTACACCGCTATAATTCTTAGCATAACCGTTTGTTGGCAAAGTATGATTAGTTCCTGATGCATAATCTCCAGCGCTTTCAGGTGTATAATTCCCAATAAAAACAGATCCTGCATTTTCTATTCCGTTGATGTAAAAATCATCGTTAGCAGTACAAACAATAAAGTGTTCTGGTCCGTATTCGTTGATTAAATCTAACGCAATTGCATCATTTTCGACAAAAATTAATTTGGAGTTGGCGATCGCTTTCTCAGCAATTGCTTTACGTGGTAATTGCTCTAATTGAAGTTGAATTTCTTCTTCAACGGCATCAATCAATTTTTTAGAAGTAGAAACTAAAATCACTTGACTATCCGTTCCGTGTTCTGCTTGAGATAATAAATCCGAAGCTACAAAAGCAGGAACAGCCGCGTCATCAGCAACAACTAACAATTCCGAAGGTCCAGCTGGCATATCAATTGCTACTCCAAACTGTGTTGCTAATTGTTTTGCAACAGTTACGAACTGATTTCCAGGTCCAAAAATCTTATAAACTTTTGGAATTGTTTCGGTTCCAAAAGTCAAACCAGCAATGGCTTGAATTCCGCCTACTTTTAAAATTTTAGTAACTCCACATAAATTGGCAGCATATAAAATTGCTGGATTTATATTTCCTTTTTTGTCTGGTGGTGAACACAATACAATTTCTTTACAACCTGCTATGTTTGCAGGAACTGCCAACATTAAAACTGTTGAAAACAAAGGTGCTGTACCGCCCGGAATGTATAAACCAATTTTTTGGATTGGTCTTTTTTCTTGCCAGCATTGTACACCTTCAACCGTTTCTACTTCAACCTTAGCTGTTTTTTGGGCTGCGTGAAACTTTTCGATATTGCTTTTTGCCAATTGAATCGCGTCTTTCAATTCAGTAGGGACAGCAGCTACCGCGTTTTCAATTTCTTGTTGTGAAACTTCTAAATTTTCAAAGGTCACACCGTCAAAAATCGAAGTGTATTTGGCTACGGCCTCATCTCCTTTTTTCTGAACTTCCTTAAAAATTTCTTTTACTGTTAGTTCGATATCGTCCACCGTTTTAGTAGGGCGCTCTAAAATAGCTGACCAGGTTTCCGGTTTTGGGTTATATATTTTGTTCATGATTTTTAGTTTAAAGTTTAAGGTTTAACGTTAAGCACTGCTTGACAAACTCTAAGTCACTTACAACTTAATTACAGTACCATTTTTTCAATTGGGCAAATCAAAATCCCTTCGGCACCAGCCTCTTTTAATTGATCGATTACATCCCAGAACGTATCCTTATCAATAACAGAGTGCACACTGCTCCAACCTTCTTGTGCCAATGGCAATACGGTTAAACTACGTAATACAGGCAAGATCTTACCTACTTCCTCAATTTTGTTATTTGGCACATTCATCAAAATATACTTTGATCTACGTGCTCTTAAAACCGACTCGATTCTGAATTTTAAGGTGTCGATTAGTTTTTGAACATCTGGAGTTACTTTTGGAGAAACCGCTAAAACGGCTTCACTTTTATAGATGATCTCAACTTCTTTCAAATTGTTTTTGAACAAGGTACTTCCGCTAGAAACGATATCTACAATAGCATCAGCAAGACCTATATTTGGAGCAATCTCTACTGAACCCGAAATTTGGTGAATATCAACATTTACTCCAAAAGAGTTGAAATATTCGATAACTGTATTTGGGTAAGAGGTAGCTATACGTAGACCGTTTAAATCTTGAATCGAATTGTATTCGAATGCTTTAGGAACGGCAACAGAAACTTTACATTTAGAAAACCCTAGTTTTTGAACTACTTGAATTCCTTTCCCTTTTTCGACTAATAAATTATCTCCAACAATAGCTATATCTACTACTCCGTCAATTAAATATTGTGGAATATCTGAATTTCTAAGGTATAAAACTTCAAGAGGAAAGTTAGACGCTTCGGCCTTTAATTGATCAATTCCGTTGTTGATCGAGATTCCGCAATCTTTTAAGATTTGGATACTGTCTTCGTTTAAACGTCCTGATTTTTGAATTGCAATTTTTAATGTACTCATTTTTTTGTTTTTTTTTAAGAGTGATGTCTGAGTACAGTTTGAGGCAATAAAAAACCCGTTTGATGTACTCAAACGGGTTTTTTAATATGATGATTTACATGCATACCATTAACACATCGCTTGAGAGCAATAATGAAAATGATGATGATGTAATTTGTTTGTAAACATGACTTGTTATTTTTTTCTTCTGCAAATATAAAAGCTTTTTTCATTAAAAAGCAATTATTATTTTAACTTAAAGTTACTTTTTTGTTAAATCTAATATTTACACTATTCTTCTTTATCATTGTCAGTTGTAATACTTTCCATATTTGGAGCAGCATTAATAACGTTTTCTCTAATTTCTGTATGACGAATTTCTCCGCCAGAATTACCTACAAATGTAGCAATCACAGTAGATGCTAAGGCTAATAATAGTGTTATCAAGGATACCGCTTTGGCATATTTATGCTTTTTGACATCCGTATAAATGGACAGCACACTAAAAAATGACGTGGCATAAAGTAAAATCGCTAATTTCTCTGCAAGTTCCTCATGCTCGTGAACGATCTGATGTCCTATATTAGGCATGTCTTCCACCAGCTCCTCCGAACCATCACCGGTTGCCATACTTGCAAATGCAAAAATTGCAGCTATTACAAATAAAATATAGCCCGTGTTTTTCACTGTATTATTTTTTAAAACCAATCCTGCAATCAAAATTCCCAAACCAAACATGGATCCTATAATTGGAAAATGATTAACTACTAAGTGCCAATGTGCGTCGTTCATAATTACTATTTAAAATTGTTATTTTTATACTCTTACACCGAAAACATAACCTACTAGTGCGGACAAGCCCATTGCAATTGTACCCCAAATCGTAATTCTTAAAATTGCCTTAGAGATACTTGAACCCCCAGTTTTTGCTGACAATCCACCTAAAAGAATCAGGAATAAAATTGTTGATCCATATAGCCAATATTCCATTCCCTCAATTGGTGCAAAAAGCACTACAATAAGTGGTAAAACTCCACCGATTGTAAACGAAGCTCCTGAAGCAAATGCTGCTTGAATTGGGTTTGCTTGACTAATTTCATTAATACCTAATTCGTCTCTTATATGTGCCGCTAATGCATCTTTTTCAGTAAATTCAATAGCTACTTGCATTGCAGTTTCTTTTTTGAGTCCACGTTTTTCATAAATTTGTGCCAATATATGTAACTCTTCCTCAGGCATTTCTCTAAGTTCTGTTTTTTCTCTTTCAATGTCGGCATTTTCGGTATCTGTCTGAGAACTTACAGAGACATACTCACCAGCTGCCATAGATAAAGCGCCCGCTACGAGACCTGCGACAGTAGCCAGAACAATTGGCTCCCTACTTGTACTTGCAGCCGCAATACCAATTGCTAAACTTGAAATAGAAATGATGCCGTCATTTGCTCCAAGGACGGCTGCTCTCAACCAATTGCTACGATGAATATAGTGGCTGTCTAAATAATTGTCAATTGTTATATTTGACTTTATAGGATCGTTTATCATAAAATTGAACTTATTATATTGTTGTATTTGCTAGATTAAAATCGAAATCTATTTATTAATCCAATCTATTAATCCGTACTAATTTGAAACATCAAAAACTCCTTTAACCAAAATCTTCGACGAAGCATTGATTTTATTATTTGGTATAATTTCAACATAATTATCAGCGTGTTCTCCGATAGTTACTGCTGTTTTTTGGAAGGCGTAACTATTATCTTTATTTTCCTTTAGTAAAAGTACAAAGTTTTTATTGTTTTCAGTGATAAGTGCTTCCACAGGAATAGCCAATCCTTTCTTGGAATCGACAACAATCCCTGCTTCGACAAACATCCCTGTGATCAATTTTTGGGTCATTTTCTCGTCTAAATGTCCGTGAACATTAATCGTACGATCATTTCCTTCGATAGATTTACCAACCAAATGTACTTCGGCGTTAAAAACTTCTTTTGAAGCTTCGGGAACCGTAAATTTAATCTTTTGTCCTTCTTTTACTTTCAAAATGTCTTTTTCAAAAACATTCAATTCTAAATGTAAATGTGATGTTTGAATTATATCAAGAATCACATCGGCAGGCGATACATGCATGCCTACATTCGCATTCATCACTACAATATCACCCGATATAGGTGCATAAATAGTAATGACAGAAGTTAATTTTCCTTTTTCGACATTTGCAGGACTAATATTCAGTAGTACTAATTTAGCTCTTAAACTTTGATACATTCCTTTGGCCCTGCGATACTCGCTCTCTGCTTTTAAATAATTCTTTTGAGAAGTTATTTTTTCATCGAATAAGGTTTTCTGGCGCTCGTATTCTGATTTTAAATAGTTGATTTGCTCGGCTACGTCCAAATATTCTTTTTGAATATCTAAAAATTCTGTATTTTCCAAAGTAAGCAATGCTTGTCCTTTGGTAACTTTATCTCCAACCAAAAGTGTTGTTGACTTCACATAACCTCCTATAAAAGAAGTTATTTGCGCCCTATTTTGTGGTGGTACATCAATCTTTCCCGAAGTTTTTACCGTTACATCAAAATCTTGTTCAACCGCTGAAGCGATTTGCATGGCACCTGATTGGAATTGCGCGGCAGTAACTCGTATTAAATCATCATTTTTTTCTGGCGCTTCTTCCGTTTTCGTTTCTTTGCACGAAACAATAAGTAAGGAAAGGGATAGTATATATAATATTTTTTTCATTGTAAGTATTTTAATAGTTTAAGTACTGAATCTCTAATTGTGTTTGATTATAACGAAGGACATTATCTAAATAATCCACTTGTATGATTGTGGCATTTTCTAGGCTTTGGATGTATTGAAAAAAATCAATTTCACCATGTTTATAACTCATATTTCCAACTTTTATAATCTCATCTGATAATTTTTTCCCAAATTGATTGTAGTAGTTTATCGCCTCTTGATATTTGGCTAACTCTTGCTGTTTCTGACTTAAATAGTTGTCAATCCTGAACGTTTCATTTTGCTTTTGTTGTTCCCAACTTTCCAGTTCTAATTGCGCTACCTTCGATTTAGATACATTGCCTCCGTATAAAATTGGTACTGCAATACCTACTTGAAATCCATTCAAAGATTGGGAAATCCCTTTATTCGAACCTCTAAAGACATCAAAGTGTAAATCAGGTAACCAGTTTTGTTTTTGCAGTTTTAATTGACTTTCATAATTTTTACTAACAGTCTCTAAATAGGACTGATGAATATTTCTATTTGATTCATTACTGAAAGATTTTAAAGGACTAATTGTACTGCTTTTTATCAGTATTTCATCTTCGGATTGCACCCAATTTTGCATTGTGACATAGGCTGCTTTCTTTTCGTTTCCTATTTGCGTTAGCTTGGTTTTTATTTGTCTAAATTTTGCTTCAGCAGTAATTTTTTCTAAATAATTGGTTTCGCCCAATTCAAATCTTCTATTGCTCGCTGTTGAGAAATTATGATACAAACTATCCAGATAATGATACAGTTTTTCTTGATGTTGTAAAAATACTATTTGGTGGTACGTTTTGGCGATTTCGTATGACAGTTTGTTTTTCTGAATTTCAAAATTGGCTTTCTCTTTTTCAAATTCTGTTGCATTGGCTTTTTTTCGAGCACCATAAACCGTAGGAAAATCAAATCGTTGCTGGAGTCCAAATACCTTTAGCGGCTCATTGTTATACGCAATATTATTCTGGTCATAATTGTAATAAATATTGGTTTTATCGAATGTAAATGCGCTGTTTATATTCGCTTCGTATTTGGCTACCTGCAATTGGTATGCTTTTAAACCTTTGTTATTATTAATTCCTTTTATAATCAGAGTATCTAATTCGGTTGAAGGGTTTTGTGCAAAACCTAAAGTAGAACTCAATATAAATAACAGCATATAGGTCGCACTCTGGTGTTTTTTAAACTTCGGTTTTTTAAATTCTTTTTCGTCAAATAATTTATATAAAATAGGCAATACGATCATCGTTAAAATAGTTGCTGTAAACAAACCACCAATGACAACGGTTGCTAAAGGACGTTGTACCTCTGCCCCTGCAGATGATGAAATAGCCATGGGTAAGAACCCAAGTGCTGCTGCTGCTGCAGTTAATAATACGGGACGCAAGCGATCTGTGGTTCCTTTTAAAATAAGTTCGTCTATATTTTTCATTCCTTGGTGTTTTAATTCTTTAAAATGCTCAATTAATACGATTCCGTTTAGCACTGCGATTCCGAATAATGCAATGAACCCCACTCCTGCTGAAATACTAAAAGGAAGATCACGTATCCAAAGAAATAATACGCCACCCACTGCAGATAAAGGAATAGCGGAGTAAACCATTAAAGCTTCTTTTACAGATCCAAAGGCAAAATACAATAAGATAAATATTAAAAACAAGGCAATAGGAACAGCGATCATCAACCTTGCTTTTGCAGATTGCAGATTCTCAAACTGTCCGCCATATTGCACATAATAACCCGTTGGTAACTTAACTTCTGTGTCTACAATTTTTTGAATATCTGTCACTACGGATTGTAAATCTCTGTTGCGAACATTGATTCCTACTACAATTCTCCTATTGGTATTGTCTCTCGAAATTTTGGCTGGACCTTGCGTATATTCAATTGATGCAAGCTGTTCTAATGGCACTTGTTCTCCCGTTGCTGTTGTAATATACAGCTCTTTCAAATCGTTGATACTTTTTCTATTAGTTGCATCCAATCGGATGACCATGTCAAAGCGTTTTTCTCCTTCAAATACGTTTCCTACCGTTTTACCAGCAAAACCGAGGGCTATCATTTCATTCAAATCGGAAATATTCAAACCGTAGCGCGCTATTTTAGAACGATCATATCTCACGGTCATTTGCGGTAAGCCTTCGGTTTTTTCGATAATAATATCCGATGCTCCTTCTACTTTGGCAATCGCTCTCTTGATTTCACCTGCTTTTCGAGCCAAAACATTTAAGTCTTCTCCAAAAATCTTAACAGCAACATCAGATCGCGTCCCTGAAATTAATTCGTTAAATCGCATTTCTATGGGTTGCGTAAATTCAATTTCCATATTTGGAATTTGTTCTTCGATTTTAGCTTTTATTTTGTCTGCCAACTCATCTTTCGTATTAGCTGAAACCCATTCAGATTTTGGTTTTAACTTTACGATTACATCACTTTCCTCCATGCTCATTGGATCTGTAGGAACTTCGGCAGCACCAATACGGCTTACCACTTGATCCACTTCGGGGAAGTTTTTAAGGATGATTTTTTCGATTTTAGTTGTGGTTGCAATCGTTTTGGTTAATGTAGTTCCGGTTTTAAGCACGGGTTGAATCACAAAATCACCCTCGTCTAAGGTTGGTATAAACTCTCCTCCCATCGTTATAAATAAAATGATCGCCATCACTAAAAGACTTCCTGCGCCATACAATACTTTTTTAGTATTTACCAATGCCCATGTGATAATAGGTAAATACCATGAATTTAATTTGCGAATCAATCTACTCGAAATCGATTTTGGATTTTCGATAGTCGGTTTTAAAAATAATGAAGAAACTACAGGCACATACGTAAAACAGAAAATCATAGCCCCAACTAAGGCAAAACTGAACGTCATGGCCATAGGTTTAAACATTTTACCTTCTATACCTGAAAGTGAAAGAATAGGAATAAAAACGATTAAGATAATCAACTGACCAAAAATAGCCGAATTCATCATCTTGGAAGCACTTTTATACGTGATTTGGTCTATTTCTAGTTGACTTTCTTCCTTAGACATGGGACCTAATTGTGCCGCTTTATTGGCAATTTGAAATGCAATAAATTCGACAATAATCACGGCACCGTCAATGATGATTCCAAAATCAATAGCACCTAAACTCATTAAATTAGCATCGATACCAAAAATATTCATTAGTGAAATAGCAAACAGCAAACAAAGCGGAATCACCGAGGCCACCACCAATCCAGAGCGCCAGTTTCCTAATAACAACACGACTACAAAAATTACAATCAGACAGCCCAAAATAAGGTTTTCGGCCACCGTAAAAGTAGTTTTGGCAACTAATTCACTTCGTTCCAGAAAGCCGTTGATATAGACGCCTTCAGGCAATGACTTTTCAATAATAGCAATTCGAGCTTTGACATCATTAATGACTTGTTTCGAGTTGGCACCTTTTAACATCATCACTTGACCTAGTACTTTTTCGCCTTCGCCATTTCCTGTTATGGCTCCAAAACGATTGGCATGACCAAAACGAACATCAGCCACATCTTTAATGTAAATAGGAAAACCATTACTGTTTTTCACCACTATATTTTGAATGTCTTCAAGGCTATTCACTTTACCCTCGGCACGAATGAAATAACTTTGATTTACTTTTTCGATATAAGCACCACCTGCAATACTATTGTTTTTTTCAAGTGCAGTAAACACATCTGTAGTAGCAATATTCATTGCTTTGAGTTGTGCCGGATTGATTGCTATTTCATATTGTTTTAAGTAGCCACCCCAGGTATTTATTTCGACAACACCTTTTATTCCGGACAATTGACGTTTTACAATCCAATCTTGAATCGTACGCAAATCTGTAACCGTATAATTATTTTTAAATTCGGGTGTAACTTCTAATGTGTATTGGTAAATTTCGCCTAATCCCGTAGTAATAGGTCCCATTGTGGGAGTTCCAAAACCTGCTGGAATTTTTTCCGAAGCCGATTTAATTTTCTCAGCGATTAATTGCCTTGGCAAATAGGTTCCTAGATTGTCCTCAAAAACAATAGTAACAACCGATAATCCAAATTTTGAAATGGAACGAATTTCTTTAACTCCAGGTAAATTAGCCATTTCGATTTCTACTGGATACGTAATGTATTGTTCAATATCCTGAGTAGATAAATTTCCAGAAGTGGTGATCACTTGAACCTGATTATTGGTTACATCAGGCACCGCTCCTATTGATAATTGGAAAACAGAAAAAATTCCAAATCCAAAAACAGCGAGTGTAAAAAGGAGAACGATCAGTTTATTTTTTAAGCTAAAAGCTATAATTTTCTCTAACATAAATATTTTATTTTGATGCTCCAAAATTAAAATATAAAGATATATATAAACTTAAGATAGCCTTAAGGGATTCTTAACTAATGCTTAATTAAAATGAAGTTTTACTTGTGTTCCTTCATTTAATTGACTTGAAACAGAGATTTCAATCTTTAATAATTCACACAAACGGCTCACGATAGAAAGACCTAGACCATTTCCTTTGATATCAAGTTGATCAATAGATTGCGAACGAAAGAAAGGATTGAATATTTTTTTTAAATCTTCGGTGGGAATTCCAATTCCTGTATCATTAATTTCACAAATAACTTGACCATTGACTTCCTTTACAATAACGGTAAGTTGATCCTTCGATCTAGAGTATTTAACTGCATTTGAAATCAAATTGTTTATAATTATGGCAACCAAATAACGGTCGTTATTAATATAAGACGCTGCTAGCAATTGCGTATTAATTTGCATATTTTTATCATCAATAAGTGTCGCATAACTTGAAAGTGTCTCCATTATAATTGTGTTCAATGATATCTTTTCAATTTTCAAAGATTGATTGTTATTTTCATATCGGGCCAGCAAAAGCAATTGATCTACAATCGTATTTAAACGATTCACCTCTGTGATACAATAATTAATTTTTTCTTGATATTCTTCGTTATTACGAGGTTTTCGTATTAAAACTTCAAGTGTTCCTTTAATAACAGTAAGTGGTGTTCGAAGTTCATGTGATGCATCAGAGGTAAACTGTTTTTCCCTCTCAACTGCTGTTTCTATTCGGTTTAAAAGATTATTTATCGTTTGAGATAAAATATACAACTCGTCTTTCTTAGCAGGTAATGGAATGCGCGACTTCAAATTATCCTTGGTAATAATATTAGAAGTTTCTATGATAGCGCTAATGGGTTTTATGCTTCGTCCAGCTATAAAACGAGCTATTAAAAACAAAATTATCAGAATTAAAGGAAAAGCGATTATCAGTATTTCAGATAAGTTATGTAGTACCATAGAAGCGTCTTCTAGTGACATAGCTATTACTAAATATCCAATTACTTCTTTTTTATCGTAAATAGGAACTTGAATTTGTCTGATTTTGTTTTTCAGAATGGTGGTATCAAACAGTTCGTTGTTCTCTACATCTTTATTAAAATGTAAAAACTGTTTCTTTAAGTTGGGAGATTTTTCAACTACTTCATTCTTATTGTTTAGAAACTGAATAAAAACGGGATTTACATCGACGGTATTGTGCTCACGCTCCATCCATTCTTCCATATGGATCAGAAAAAAAGCGTTGTTTTTAATTTCGATTTCGTTAAGGTGGTTTTGCACCTCCTTTGCAATATCCGTATTCACATGGTTGTAAACACTAAATTTGACAATAGTATAGATTGCAAAAAACACCACACAGATTAATAATCCAGTGGTAAAAATATAGTTAGAAGCTATTCTATTTTTAAACGAAAATTTTTTCATCCTTCATGCTCATTAGCAATGTATCCTACACCACGTACGGTTTTAATATAGTCTTCCTCTATTTTTAGATTTAATTTTTTACGTATTCCATTAATAAAAACATCAATAACACCCGTATCGTATTCAAAATGAATGTCCCATACGTCTTCAATAATTTGATTTCGAGTACACACTTTACCTTTGTTTTTAATGAGATAATACAACAACTCAAATTCTCGTTGTGTTAATGAAACAGGCGCTTTATCAACCGTTACATAGTGCTTCGTTTTATTAATTGCTATAGTCCCAAGAGTTAGGATATCTTCTAAAATTTGATTTCTAAAATGAATTTTAATGCGTTCTACCAATTCTTCAAAGCTAAATGGTTTTTTTATATAATCATTGGCTCCAGCTTTTAAACCTTCAACGGTTTCTTGCACAGTATCTTTGGCCGTTAAAAAAAGTATGGGAACTTTACTATCTGTTATCCTAATAGCTTTACATAAATCGATACCACTCATTTTTGGCAACATCCAATCTAGTAAAATCAAATCAAAACTAGTATTCTGAATGAGTTCAAAACCTTCAACACCATCCGTTGCTGTTGTGATAGTATATCCCTCCTCTTCCAGTCCTTGCTTTAAAAACTGGATAATACCTAACTCGTCTTCCACTAGTAAAATATGCATTTCTAAGTAATTTTATTGTACTTCAAACTTAAACCCAAACGAAGCAATATTGGCTGCTAGTCCATCACTTCTTTGATACAGGGTTCAAAATACAAATCAATTGACCTTACTATTTAAATAATAACGTTCTATAATTGTAGTTGGACAAATTTAACTTAAAAATAAAATAGATGTTACTAATCGAAACTATTCTTAAGCTAAAATTAAGAATGCAATAGTGTGCTGACTAGACCTATTATATGTACTAAATTGTATATTTTTGCCTAAAATTATTCAAATATGACTTTTTTAAAAAAATTATCTCCTTTTTACAATCTTATTATTTTTTATGTACTAGTAAGTTTCGTGTTGCGAATTGTATTGCTTTTTCATCCGATTACACAGTCATCGTTTAAAATAATCGACGCAATCAAAATATTTTCTTTAGGATTAATCTCTGATATTTTTGTGTTTGTTTTAGCCTCTGGATTTTTATGGCTGTATTTAATTTTTATTTCGAATACTAAATACCTGAAACCATACGGATACATCATTTTGGGCTTTTTCATTGCTATTTTATTGTATATTCTATCGGGTAAATCGATTCTTCACGAGTATGGCGGGGCATTACCTGAAATAGGTTTGGCCTTTGTAGGATTAAAAACTATACTTTTTGGACTGTTCCTTTTCTTACCCAAACAGCGTGATAAAATTAGATTTTGGTTGTTTAGTTTTGTTATGTTTCTCTTTGTTGTTTTGATTTTGCAAAACGCCATTAGCGAGTACTTCTTTTGGAATGAATTTGGTGTGAAATATAATTTTATCGCGGTTAATTATCTGGTTTACACCAATGAAGTAATAGGAAATATTATGGAGTCCTATCCTGTTGTCCCATTATTTTCTGGCTTGTTTTTAATTGCGGGAATAGTAACCTATTTCATTGTAAAGCGTTCAAAAAACTACATTGTAAACATTCCTACTTTTGCAGAAAAAATCAAAATATCAGTTTTGTATTTTGCTTTATTCGCATTTTCATTAGTAGCTGTTCCAGCATTAGCAACAGCTGAAAATTCTCAAAATATTTTTGCTAATGAACTACAATCTAACGGAATGTATAAGTTTTATTTGGCTTTCATGAATAGTGAATTGGATTACTTCAAATTCTACAAAACACTGCCAGAGCAAGAAGCGTACGCCCAATTAAACCAACAAATTCCTGGTATTGCAACTCAATCTACTTTAAGAGATATTAAAGGAGCGGCAGCCGAAATGCATAAAAATGTAGTTTTAATTACTATCGAAAGCTATAGTGCTGACTTCATGGAAGTCTACGGAAGCGATAAAAAAATCACTCCGTTTCTAGATAGCTTGGCAAAGGAAAGTTTGCTGTTTACTAATTTTTATGCTTCTGGAAATAGAACCGTTCGTGGATTAGAAGCCGTGACTTTGTGCTTACCCCCTACTGCTGGCGAAAGTGTGGTAAAAAGAAAAGATAACAAAAACAAATTTACAACAGGTAGTGTTTTTAGACAAAAAGGCTACAACGTAAAGTACTTGTATGGTGGTGATGCGTTTTTTGATAATATGGAAGATTTTTTCTCAGGAAATGGCTATGATATCGTTGATAAAAAAACCTTTAAACCAGAAGAAATTACATTTTCTAATGTGTGGGGGGTTTGCGACGAGGACATGTACAACAAAGCGATAAAGGTTATGAACGCTGAAGCAAAAGAAAACAAACCATTCTTTAATCATATTATGACGGTAAGTAATCATAGACCATTTACGTATCCAAATGATAAAATTGATATTCCTGGCGATGCAAAGTCTCGTGATGGTGGTGTAAAATACACTGATTTTGCTATGAAAAAATTCTTCGAAATGGCCAAAAAACAGCCGTGGTTTGCCAATACTGTTTTTGTAATTCTTGCTGACCACTGTGCTTCAAGTGCTGGAAAAACAGAATTGCCATTAGACAAATACCGCATTCCTGCAATGATTTACAGTCCTGGATTTATTCAACCACAACAATACAATAAATTAATGTCTCAAATAGATATTATGCCTACTGTATTTGGACTACTGAACTTTAATTATCAATCTAAGTTCTTTGGACAAGATGTTCTAAAACCAGATTACAAACCAAGAGCATTAATTGCAACTTACCAAGATTTAGGTTTGATTAAAGATGATGTTTTGACCATAATTTCACCTAAACAATCATTCAAACAATATCAATTGACGTTATTACCAAAGCCTGGTATAGCAGATAATTTTCAAATATATTACGATGAAAAACCGCTAGCAAAAGAACGAACTGATTTAGTGAATGAAACCATTTCCTTCTATCAAACTGCTTCGGACATGTTAAAGAAGAAAAAATATCAAAAAAATTAATTATAAAACAATAAAAAGCCTGTGAAATTTCACAGGCTTTTTATTGTTTTTCAAAACTAATTATTCAGCGTCTTTATCACTTTCAATTCCAAATAAATCTCCTTTAACAAATAGTTTACTGTCTTTCTTCAAGTTTTTCGCATTACGCTTAGTTAAAGAGGCAGCATCTAGATTACTTAAATCTGGTTTGCCAGCATTAACCCATGCAGTGTACCAATAACTAGCGGTAGCAGTAACAGCTTTCTTCATTTGGCTTTCAACCATTCCGTTTAAAGCCTTGTGAAATTGACCTGCATATTCATCAGTATACTTTGCGCTGTTGTATTTGTTTTTAACTACATTTCCTTCAGCATCTGTTACAAAAATCTGATTAACAGGTAAAGATGTTCTTAATCCTTTATCAGCTGCTAATAATGCTGGAACTAAACGGTGTGTATCCATAATCATATCCCAAGTTGCTTTTTCTACATTCTCATAATAATGAGCTGGTGCAACTGTAAACTTGTACTCTTTTACAAATAACTCAGGCAACCTACTTTCCCATAAAGAATGGATTCCTTTTTGATCTGTTAGTTGACCATCATGGTTATCGGATGTATGTAAAGGCATGTGTGCATCTGCAATATAATGACCTAATTCAGCCGAAATAAACAAGATTTCTGATTTTCTTTTGTCTTTAAAAGCTTGTGTCAGCTTGGCCATCATGTCTTGGATATACCAAGGTAATGTTCCGTTTTTTGATAAAAATTTATCATCATACTTCTTCTTTGCTTCTGTCATCGTTTTAGGAAAACTATCTACTGCACCAAAATTTTCCATATCAAAATAATGACGTGGCCCCTCGGCTTTATCTTGTAAAATGTATTTTCTCAAATCAGGAACGGTAGATTCTTGTGTGATAAAATCAATATGATTATAAAAAAATGACTGCATCGGTTTAGGCAACGCCATTACTGCCGCTTTGTTAATTCTTTCATGTCCTACAATTCCCCATGAGACCGTAATAAAACAAACAACAATTGCAGTTATTGTCAATACTGTAGGCTTAAACTTGATATTTTTCATTACATTTATTTATGTGAGTTACAAATGTATTTTATTTTTGTACAATTAAAAAATTATGAGTTTAAGAAAATATCAATTTATAAAGCGTAATTAATCATGTTTCGGCATCAAGGGAAAAATAGAACATTTACACATAATTTACGTTTGGCAACTTTACTTTCATTTGTTGCCGGAATCGTTAATATTTCAGGAGTTTTAGCAGTAAAAACATTAACTACAAATGTAACTGGGCATTTTGCCTTTTTTGCCGAAGAATTAATTAAACACAATTACGCTGCTGCAGTTACTTTTTTTATTTTCACCCTTTTTTTCTAATGGGTGCATTTACTTCCAATTTTCTATCTGAACTAGTTGCTCTTCGATACCCCAAATTAATGCATCTAATTCCCATTTCATTGGAAATACTTATTCTACTGTTGATAGGTGTTTACGGTACTCAAGCAGATTTATCGTCTATAGCAGGAAAATTGATCGCTTTTGCAATGCTTTTTGCAATGGGAATTCAAAATTCATTAGTTACTAAGATATCCCAATCTACGGTAAGAACTACACACTTAACAGGGCTTTTTACTGATTTAGGCATAGAATTATCCCAACTATTTTTCTACAAAAAACCAAACGAAAAAAAACATCTACATGCTAGTATTTCTTTACGGTTATCGATCATTTCTTTTTTCTTTATAGGTTGTATTTCTGGCGGTTACCTTTATACTTATTACCAAATCAAAACTGTATTTGTTGGTGCTTTTTTTTTAATGATCGCATTACTATACGACTACATTCGCTTGCAATTTTTTATTTTAAAAAGGCGAAATTTAAAGCAGCATTAATACACATAAATAATCGCGCTTAAACTAGCTAACGCTATAAATACCCATAGTACAACACCTTGCAATAATGGTAAAACGCCAACAGTTTTTAATACCTTCCAATTTAAACCTGCACCAATTAGAAACAATGTAAGTGTCAATCCTATCTTGGCAACAGAAACTATCGCAGGAGCAACAATACTCGCAGTTGGAACAAAGGTGTTCAAAAGCACGATCAAAATAAAGAAGGCTATAAAATAAGGAATCTTTATTTTCATTTCCTTACTTTTAAATAAGATCGAACTAAGTGCAGCAATGGGAATAATCCATAAAGCTCGAGCCAGTTTGACAGTCGTGGCTATTTGCAGAGCTTCAGGACCGTACTTATTGGCTGCACCTACGACTGAACTAGTATCGTGTATAGCAATAGCACACCATAAACCAAATTCTTGTTGCGACAGATGAAGCCCATGTCCTACCATTGGGAAAACAAATAAAGCGACTGAATTTAATATAAAAATTACTCCTAAAGCCACGGAAGTTTGATTTTCATCCGATTTTATAATTGGGCTAATGGCCGCAATAGCACTCCCTCCACAAATAGCGGTACCACAAGAAATTAAATGTGCTGTTTTCTTTTCAATTTTGAACCATTTTCCAACAAAGTACCCAAAAATCAACGTACCAAAAATCGAACTTACGGTAAATAAAAATCCGGATTTTCCTGCAGCCAAAGCACTGTTGATATTCATTCCAAAACCTAATCCCACAACTGAAAACTGCAATAATATAGAAGTCGCTCGGTGATTTAAATGTAAAAATGGATTCCCAGACAAATTAGCTACCACCAATCCTAATAAAAGCGCAATAGGTGTTGACACATAGCCAGATAAACAAACAAATGCTAACAGAATAAAAATAATTTGCTGCTTTCTTTTCGCCATCTCCAAAGAAAATAATGAATGGCTAGTAGTTTTAATGGGCGTATCTTCCATAGTTTGGCATCGGTTTTTATACTGCAAAGGTGATGCAATAAAAACATACTAACCAATCGTAATAAACAATCTGCTATAACTTGAAGTTATATTGATTTGCGATAGTTTTGACAAACAAGTCCGAAAGAGGATCTGTTTTACCTTGCAAACTAATAATGTAAAAAAACCTTTCGATCACTAAGTTATCAATGTCTAAGATCACTAATTCTTGATTTTTTAATTCTTTTTCGATGGCGTGAATGGATATGAAAGCCACGCAATTGGAATTAATCAAATACGATTTAATACTCTCTGTACTCCCCAGCTCCATTTCAATTTGAAGGTGTGATAGATTTATATCCAATGGTTTTAATGCATATTCTATAACTTCTAGTGTTCCAGAGCCTTGCTCGCGCATCAAGAAGCGCATTTGTAGTAACTCCTTTTTGGTTAGTTCTTTTTGAGAAATCAAAGGATTACTAGCATTACAAACTAATACGAGCTCATCTTTCAAAAATGGACTGTATTTGATCGCTTTATTTTTTGACTGTCCCTCAACAATACCTATTTCAATCTCTTTATTTAAAAGCGCATTTTCTATTTGCTCTGTGTTGCCATTTTTTAAATTCACCTTCACATCTTTCAGTTTTTGATGAAAACGCGCTAGCAATGGTGGAATAATATAATGTGAAATGGTTGTGCTTGCACCTATTCGTAACAAACCACGTTGCTGATTGATAAGCGAACTCATATCAAAATCAATTTCTCGATATACTTCAAAAATTTTATTAGTA
The DNA here is from genome assembly GCF_014305155.1 of Flavobacterium muglaense. Taxonomy (GTDB): domain Bacteria; phylum Bacteroidota; class Bacteroidia; order Flavobacteriales; family Flavobacteriaceae; genus Flavobacterium; species Flavobacterium muglaense. The sequence continues at coordinate 25,803 of NZ_JACRUK010000012.1, read as the reverse complement.
TGTGTTAATAATATCGATCCTGCATTAGTCAAAGCAATTTTATTTCCAAAACGATCAAAAAGCTTAATTTTATACGTTTCTTCTAATTCCTGAATGTGTTTTGAAACTGCCGGCTGTGTAATAAATAATTCGGTTGCAGCTTTAGTAAAACTCAATCGATTGGCCACTGTATAAAATACTTTAAGTCTAAAATCCATAATTCATAATTAGTATTAAATTACAGCAAACCGTTGTACTTACGGACAAACCATTCTGTTGAAAGGAAAATAGCAATCAAAACCAATAACCAATACCAATCTATTAATGCGGTACGAATAACCTTATTTTTCTGAATGGATTTATAAGTTTCATCGGCTAATAAAGTTTTTATTAAAACGGCTATTTGGTCCGAATAAAATAATTCCCCCTTCGTATTTAGGGCTAATTCCTTTAATTTATCAACATCAGGATTGACAAATTGTTTCTCGATATCAAAATCCAAAATTTCAAAATGACCTGCATAAGCCGTTTTTGAATTCAGCTCGGTTACTTTAAAAGTATAATTTCCGGCTGCTAATCCATCTAGATTTACTTTGTAAGCCGTGTTACTTTTTAATAAATCGTAATTCTTTGTTTGCTTTGTTTTGGTATTCATCAGCGCTATTGTCAAACGCGCTTTTTCGTCAAACTCATAATTTTTATTAAAATATTGAGCTGTGATTTCTATAGACTCACCAGAATTGTAAAAACTTTCATGATTAACAACTAACGATTTCTTAGAATTATTAGAGGCTAAAAACTGAATGATTTTATCCATGAACAAATCATATTTATCAAATGAATCCAAATTGACATGCGATTGCAAACGCCATTTCCAACTATTTTCGCCCATTAAAAAAGCAGCACGTTTTCCTTGATTTTCAGCGAAAGCTAATAAAGGTGCATTAGTAGCAATGTTTCTAATTTTCGAACTTAGTAAAACCGAAACAGAACCATTAACGGTGACTTTTCCATACGAATTCTCTAGAGGAGGGAAATTTTCAAAACCAATATCATCAGTGGCAAATAGATTAAACTGAGAATTAAAACCAGCCAAATAATCTTCTTTTTGACTACTCATTTTGAAATCTAAATTATTTTGTTGTTGATTTAAAAAAGCAAAATCAGTATGTGTTCCTGTAATGATAAAACTATTAATACCAGCTATTTTATTCTCGTCAAATATCTTTTTAAAACTACCATTTGGTTGGTATAGAATTAAAACATTATAATCGCTTAATGAATTGATCTTATTGGGATTAAATATGGTCACTTGACGCTGAGAATTAGACTCTATTGCACGTTTTAATGCTGCTATATCAGGGTGGTTAATAGCCGTTATTATTGCAATATTAGTCTTTTGATCAATAACTTCTACAGCAAATTTCTTGGTATTATTATAGGTATTAACCTCTTTTTCTCTGGACGAAAGTCGAGCTGAAAAAACCTGAGATCCTATCTTATCAGCCGTAAGCAATACTGTTGCAACTGCTGTATTTTTTGCCTTAGAAAAAGAAATGGCCTTTTTACTTAAAACCGTATTCCCTTGAGATATTGTAAAATCGGCAAGAGCATTTTTATCTCCTGAATATTGAAAAAAAACTTCTACAGGAAACTTATTTTTGTAAAATGCATATTTGTTGACATTCAGCTGCGTGATTTTAAAATCCAAAACTTTCGTTGTATCCCCTACAGCAATCGGGAAAACTTTATTATTGTTGGCAAAACTATACACATAATCGTTTCCTGTAGTTTGATTTCCGTCAGTAATAATCACAGTAGGAAAAACAACATTTTTGTGAATGCTTTTTAAATTCTTGGCTATGGCATCAAGATTGGTTTGTTTGCCTGTAAAATCAAATTGAGTATCTGATTGAAATTCCGTATCAAATCGATACGATTCAATTTCAAATTTTTGCTGCAAGTCAGCATTTGATGTTAAGGCTGCATACAATTCTTGCGTTTTATCTTTTGCTTTAAGCGCTACGATCGAACTAGAATTATCAATCACAATTGGCAAAGGTGGTTTTTCTATTTCTAAAGTATTCCTTGTAACTACAGGATTGATCAACAACAGTAAAATTCCGAATACGGATAAAAAACGCAAAAAAGCCAAAAACAAATTCAGCTTTGAATTGTTTTTGGCCTTGTAAATATATTGAAAAAATGACAAACCTCCAGCAACTAATAATGAAAGAACAACTAATAGTACGGTGTTTAAAGTCATATGATTTATATTTGATTCAAAAATAAAAAAATTAGAGAATCTTTACATCTTTCAATCATTAAATTTTTAAATATTAGGTAAGCATTCCTCCACAAACATTCAAGACTTGTCCTGAAATGTAAGCACTCATGTCAGATGCTAAAAATAAACACGCATTGGCAACATCTTCTGTAGTTCCTCCGCGTTTCAACGGAATCCCATCTCTCCATCCTTGAACCACATCATCATTCAATTTTGCAGTCATTTCAGTTTCAATAAATCCCGGAGCAATTGCATTACAACGGATGTTACGAGATCCTAATTCCAGCGCTACAGATTTTGTAAATCCGATAACTCCAGCCTTAGACGCAGCATAATTCGTTTGTCCTGCATTTCCTTTTACCCCTACTACACTACTCATGTTGATGATAGATCCAGCACGTTTTTTCAAGAAAGTTCTTTGAACTGCCTTAGTCATGTTAAAAACCGACTTTAAATTAACGTCAATTACTTGGTCAAAATCAGCCTCAGACATACGCATAAGCAGGTTGTCCTTAGTAATTCCAGCATTATTAATCAAAATATCCACCGTACCAAATTCAGCAATTACAGCATCTACCATCGTTTGCGCTTCGTTAAAATCGGCAGCGTTTGACTGGTATCCTTTCGCTTTAATTCCTAAAGCGTTCAATTCATTTTCTAATGCTAATGCCGATTCTACAGATGAACTGTACGTAAACGCCACATTTGCTCCATGTTTTGCAAAAACTTCTGCGATTCCTTTCCCAATTCCACGACTTGCGCCAGTAATAATTGCCACTTTTCCTTCTAGTAATTTCATATTCAAAAGTTAGTTTAATTTTTATTTGAAGCTATTCCTGCTATCCACTTCAATCTTTTATTTTTTTAAAGAAAAAAAATAAAAGGATTTCCGCTGCTATCAGGGCTACCTTAGACTTGTCAAATATAGAATAATTCCCTTTTTAAAAAAAGTTTCAAATTCAATAAGTACCTAAAATGAACCGATTCTAAATATCCAAGAATCGTTTTACTAATTTATCCCAAAAAGAGCTATAAATAGCAACCAAGGTAAAAATAAACAAAAATAAATGATACCAAGCATTTCCAAGCAAATCCATGAAGTCTAGTTTACCATTAGCAAAACTCAAAATCAATAAAACTTGTGCTCCATAAGGTAAAATTCCTTGAATAACGCAAGAGAAAATATCTAGAATTGCCGCTGTTTTCTTTGAACTCAAATTGTACTCATCATTAATCTCCTTTGCAATTCCACCAGTAATCACAATAGATACGGTATTATTTGCGATAGCAACATTTGCAAAACCTACCAAAGCTCCTATGCCCGCTTGCGCTGATTTTTTACTTTTTATACGTTTTTTAATTTGGTACAATAAAAAATCAATTCCGCCCGCTTTATCCACCATTGCTGCCAGACCACCTGTAAGCATCGAAAGCAAAAAGATTTCAGTCATACTGGTAAACCCTTCATAAATTTTTCGAGCAAATTCCATCAAAGTAAAATGATTGCCATAAAAACCTATTATTCCCGCAAGAACCGTCCCAATAACCAAAGTCGCAAAAACATCTACTCCCACAAGTGCAAGTACGATAACCAATACATAAGGAACAATTGCAATCCATTCAAAACTCGTCTTAGGAATCGCCACAGCGATTATATCTGAGTTCAAACCCAAATAAAAGAAAACTAAAATGGTAATAAGTGCCGCTGGAAAAGCGATAAATAAATTGACCTTAAACTTATCCTTCAATTCACAACCCAAAGATTGTGTAGCCGCAATGGTAGTGTCAGAAATCATAGATAAATTATCTCCCAACATGGATCCACCAAGTAAAGCACCTGCAATCAATGGCAAAGAAGCACCACTAGAAGCTGCCAGATTTACAGCAATAGGCCCAATTGCTACAATTGCTCCTACTGATGTTCCTGTTGCTGTAGATAAAAATGCAGCTATTAAAAATATCCCCAAAGGAAAATAAGCGACATCAATAGTATTAATCCCTAGACTTACTACAGCATCTACTCCACCCATGGCTTTACTTACCACTGCAAATGCACCTGCCAAAAGATAAATCAAACACATAGTCATGATTTTACTCTCACCACAACCAGCAATCAAAGTTGCCACTTTTTCTTCGGTAGAATTTTTAAACAACAAAAAAGCTCCTATAATACCCAACATTACAGCTATTGGAGCCGGTAAAGCATAAAAATCGTCCAGCCATATACCTGCACCCAAAAAAGTAAAAATAAAAATTAACAAAGGAATTAAAGCGTAAGCGTTTCCCTTTTTTTTAAATAAATCTGTCATAAATCAATTTTATAATGAAATGATTATAACGAATTGCGATAGCTAAATTATGGGAATGTAAAACAACATTTTTTCCAAAGGATTTGGCTTATCGTTTTAGCACCTTGCTCGTTGTTGCAGGTTGCTATCTCATTTAGAGATTCGTGATAACGGCTGCAAAAGTACTTATAAAAATGCTAATAAAACAACAGTTAGTATAATTTTACGAATTAAAAACAAAAAAGCCTTACCGAAGTAAAGCTTTAAATATAAAATATAAAAAGGTTAATTGCTTAGAAAGCAACATTCCATCTAGGTAGTTTTCCGTTTTCATCAAGGAAGTTTTGTAAAACTTGACCTTCAACAGCAGTAGGAATTCCTTTAGCATCAGCGCTAAAAGTTTCGTACCATACTACTTCTAGAGTATTGATGTTTTCTTTTAACATTTGTGCTGGCCAAGAATATTTTCTTCCAGTTTTAGCAAATTGGTGCCCTTCCACAATTTTATCGTTTAAGCCACCATTTTTGATTTTCAAAGAACCATCGTTTTGAACAGTTCCAGTAGAACCTACCATGATTAACTCTTTTTCATCTCCAACTGCATAAACCAAAAATACTCCACTTCCTTCAGAAGCGTTACATACTTGCTCTAGGCTATCATCTGCTGTAAAAGTAAAACTGTCGCTTACTTTAAACTTTTTTAATTCTTTGTACATCTTTCTATTGTATTAATATTAAATAAAATGCCTCACAAAAAAGTGAGGCATCTTTATAATGAAAAGTTTTCATTGGTAATTTTTCAATTAACCGATAACTTCTTTAACTTTTTTACCAATCTCAGCAGGAGAATCTACTACGTGGATTCCACACTCTCTCATGATTTGTTTCTTAGCTTCTGCAGTATCGTCAGATCCACCAACAATAGCACCTGCGTGACCCATTGTACGACCAGCTGGAGCAGTAACTCCCGCTATAAATCCTACTACTGGCTTACGGTTACCATCAGCTTTAATCCAATGAGCAGCATCAGCTTCTAATTGACCACCAATTTCACCTATCATTACGATACATTTAGTTTCTGGGTCATTCATTAATAGTTCAACCGCTTCTTTAGTAGTTGTTCCAATGATTGGGTCTCCACCAATACCAATAGCAGTAGTGATTCCTAATCCTTGTTTTACTACTTGGTCAGCAGCTTCATAAGTTAAAGTTCCTGATTTAGAAACAATACCTACAGTACCTTTTTTGAAAACAAAACCTGGCATAATACCAACTTTAGCTTCACCTGGAGTAATGATACCAGGACAGTTAGGTCCAATTAATCTAGCATTTCTTTCTTTTACGTAAGCATTAGCTTTGATCATATCAGCAACTGGAATACCTTCAGTAATTGCAATAATAACTTTAATTCCTGCATCAGCAGCTTCCATAATTGCATCAGCAGCAAAAGCAGGTGGTACAAAAATGATAGTTGTGTCAGCACCAGCTTGATCAACAGCATCTTGAACAGTATTAAAAACTGGACGATCTAAGTGAGTTGTTCCCCCTTTTCCTGGAGTAACACCACCCACTACATTAGTACCGTATTCAATCATTTGAGAAGCATGGAAAGTTCCTTCGCTTCCTGTAAATCCTTGAACAATTATTTTGGAATCTTTATTAACTAAAACACTCATGATATATATTTTATGTGATTTTTAAATTTGTCTTGCAAAAGTAAGGTTTTGAAAATTATTTTTGGCCCTTTATTATCAAAATAAATTAGGATAATTGACTCATTTGATACCCTCTGTATAATTTATTGTCTTTTATTTGCCAAATTACCATAAAATGAGCCAATAACATCTCTTCTCTAGGGTTCTCAATTGTTTTTACAAAATGAGAATAGCGAACCGTTACAAAATCATTTTCGGATACAATATGACTTATTCTTACTTTCGAACGTACGTATGCTTTACTTAATTCATCGGATATATTGACAACTGAATCGTAATTAAGCTGAACGAAGCCTTTACTACTATTCCAATCTAAGATAATCTCCGGATGCAAATATTCTTTCATAATGCTACTATCAATAAGCGCATCTGACTTATAAAACTTTTGAATCAATTCTTTTTCAGACATAATTATTTCAATTTTTGGAGTAACTCAGGTATTTTTTTTATGTTAGCCAATTGTTTCAACTTCTCTCTAGATTCTTCAATTGGCGTACCAAAATAAGATTTTCCACCTTCCACAGATTTTGTAACTCCTGTTTGGCCTAAAATTACTGCTTTTTTTCCTATTGTAATACCACTTGTAGTACCTACTTGTCCCCAAATAGTCACTTCGTCTTCTATAATTACACAACCTGCAATACCAGTTTGAGAAGCAATTAAACATTTTTTACCTATAACGGTATCATGACCTACATGAACTTGATTGTCTAATTTTGTTCCTTCTCCAATAGTGGTATCACCAGTAACCCCTTTGTCAATAGTACAAAGTGCACCAATACCCACATTATCAGCAATAACCACTCGACCACCCGAAATTAGCTGATCAAAGCCGTCTTCTCGTTTTTTATAATAAAAAGCATCAGCTCCTAGAATAGTTCCTGCGTGAATAATTACATTGTTGCCAATAACCGTATTGTCATAGATAGAAACATTGGAGTGAATCAAGCAATTTTGCCCAATGACTACATTATTTCCAATAAAACAATTAGGTTGTATAATGGTATGAAGTCCAATTTTTGCAGAAGCGGCAATAGCAGCATTCGATGATTGAAAAGGATTAAAGTGCTTGGTTAATGTATTAAAATCTCGAAAAGGATCTTCCGAAATTAATAATGCTTTTCCCTCTGGACAATCCACTTTTTTATTAATTAAAATAATAGTTGCCGCCGAGTTTAAAGCTTTATCATAATATTTAGGATGGTCTACAAACACAATATCGCCAGGTTCTACGACATGTATTTCATTCATTCCTAAAACTTGAAACTGTTCATCACCAACAAACTCACATTGAAGTAAATTTGCAATATTGATTAAAGATTGTGCTTGTTTAAATTTCATTTATTGAATTTTAGTTTTGGTTTTCAAATCGTCTATTAACATTCTGAAAACCAAAACATATAAAAACTATTCCTTCACACGCTCCATGTAGTTTCCAGAAGCAGTATCTATTTTAATTTTATCACCTTCATTGATGAACAAAGGTACATTTACGCTCGCACCGGTTTCAACCGTAGCCGATTTTGTTGCGTTTGTAGCTGTATTTCCCTTAATACCAGGCTCTGCATAAGTTACTTCAAGTACTACTGATGCAGGCATATCTACTGAAAGAGGTAAATCAGTTTCGGTATTGATACTTACCATAACACTTTCACCTTCTTTTAATAAATCTGGTGAATCTAAGATATTCTTATTCAATGAAATTTGCTCAAATGACTCCGTGTTCATGAAATGAAACTCATCACCTTCAGGATATAAAAACTGAAATTTATGGTTTTCAACTCTAACTTCTTCAATTTTATGACCAGCACTAAAAGTGTTATCTAACACTTTACCGTTACTCAAACTTCTTAATTTTGTTCTAACAAAAGCAGGTCCTTTCCCTGGTTTAACATGAAGAAATTCAATGATTTTGTAAATATCATTGTTATATTTAATACACAATCCGTTTTTGATGTCTGATGTAGATGCCATTTTTTTTTATTTGAGCTAGTAGGTTTTGCCAATTAGCAATTTATAATTATTTTTTTTATTTATTTGAAACTAAAAACTAATATTAGAGTAATAGCTTTTTAATAATTCCCAGTATACCCTTTCATTACACCTCTTGATGAATTTCTAATAAAATCTATGATTTCATCTCTTTCTGGAGTTGCTTCCATCTCCCCTTCTATAATCCCTACAGCTTGCGTTACGTTGTAGTTCTTTTGATAAAGAATCCTGTAAATTTCCTGTATTTCTTTAATTTTTTCTGAGGTAAAACCTCTTCTTCTTAGTCCTACAGAGTTAATACCTACATAAGACAAAGGCTCTTTGGCTGCTTTTGTATAAGGAGGCACATCTTTTCGTACTAATGAACCACCTGAAACCATAGCGTGATCTCCTACACTGATGAATTGATGAATTGCCGCCAATCCACCTATAACTGCATGGTTACCAATAGTAACATGACCACCTAAAAGCACGCCGTTTACAATAATCGCATTATTACCCACATGACAATCGTGAGCAATATGTGCTGCAGCCATGATCAAGCAATTGTTACCAATGACTGTTTGACCAGAAGCGATAGTTCCTCTATTTATTGTTACACATTCTCTAATGGTACAATTGTCTCCAATTATAGCTAAAGAATCCTCTCCTCCAAATTTTAAATCCTGTGGTACTGCCGAAATTACTGCACCAGGAAATATGTTGCAATTTTTACCTATTCTTGCGCCTTCCATGATTGTAACATTCGAACCTATCCAAGTTCCATCACCAATAACTACATTATTATGAATGGTTGTAAATGGTTCTATTACAACATTTTTGGCGATTTTAGCGCCAGGATGAACATATGCTAACGGTTGATTCATCTGCTTTTTTTTATATTAATATTTTATGACGAATAAAATTGTACTAATTACTTATATACAACTACTTCCTTTTTGTTTTATTGCTTTTTAGCAATTTGAGCCATTAGTTCCGCTTCAGCAACTAGTTTCCCATTTGCGTAAGCATTAGCTTGCATATGACAAATTCCTCTTCGAATAGGTGTAATCAAATCACATTTAAAAATCAAAGTATCACCTGGTAATACCTTGTGTTTGAATTTAACATTATCAATTTTCATAAAATAAGTTAAATAATTTTCTGGATCTGGAACTGTGCTTAGCACTAAAATTCCTCCCGTTTGTGCCATCGCTTCAACTATTAAAACTCCTGGCATTACCGGTGCTTCTGGAAAATGACCAACGAAAAAATTCTCGTTCATCGTTACATTTTTCATCCCTACCACATGACTTTCTGACATTTCAATAATCCTATCAATCAATAAAAATGGCGGTCTATGCGGAAGCACAGCCATAATTTTATGAATATCCATCAATGGCTCTAAATTCAAATCATAAACAGGAACATAATTTCTTTGTTCGATTTTAATGATTTTTGCCATCTTTTTAGCAAACTGCGTGTTTACAAAATGTCCTGGTTTATTAGCAATTACTTTACCTTGAATCTTGGTACCTATTAAAGCTAAATCACCTACTACATCGAGTAATTTATGTCTTGCAGCTTCATTAGGATAATGCAATGTAAGGTTATCTAAAATTCCGTTTGGCTTAACGTTAATAACGTCTTTACCAAAAGCAACTTTTAAGTTCTCCATTGTTGCTGCTGATATTTCTTTATCAACATATACAATTGCATTATTCAAATCACCTCCTTTTATTAGACCATTGTCCAATAAAGTTTCTAATTCGTGTAAAAAACTAAAAGTTCTAGATTGAGCTATATCGGTCTTAAAATCAGCTATACTTTTCATATTGGCATTTTGAGTACCTAAAATTTTAGTACCAAAATCAACCATTGTAGTAACTGAATAGCTGTCACTTGGCATGATTAAAATTTCACTGCCAGAAGCTTCATCCGTGAATGAAATAACTTCCTTAACAACGTAAACATTTCGTTTTGCATTTTGTTCTTCAATACCCGCTTTTTCAAGAGCTTCTACAAAATATTTAGAAGATCCATCCATAATAGGAAGTTCTGAAGCGTTTAGTTCCACAATAACGTTATCAAGGTCACATCCTACTAAAGCAGCTAAAACGTGCTCTGGAGTTTGTATCTTAACACCTAGTTTTTCTAAATTGGTACCTCTTTGTGTATTTACCACATAATTTGCATCTGCTTCAACAACTGGTTGTCCCTCAAGATCTACTCTTATAAAAGTAAATCCATTATTAACTGGAGCAGGTTTAAAAGTCATTTTCACTTCTTTCCCTGTATGTAATCCAACTCCTGTTAGTGAGATTTCCGCTTTGATGGTTCTTTGTTTAACCATTGTTTCCATTTTTTGTGTTTATTATATGTTTCTTTAATTCTTCTACTTCGGTAACAATTTTTGGCAATTTTTTAAAATGCACGTATGATTTACTGTAGTCATTGTAGCCAAAAGCTGGACTTCCTTGTAAAACCTCATTGTCTTTAATTTTTCTACCAACTCCAGATTGTGCTTGAATGCGCACATTATCACCTATTACTAAATGTCCAGCGATACCTACTTGACCACCGATCATGCAATTTTTTCCAATTTTAGTAGAACCAGCAATTCCTGTTTGAGCAGCAATAACGGTGTTCTCCCCTATTTCTACATTATGTGCAACCTGAATTTGATTGTCTAGTTTTACTCCGTTTCTAATGATTGTAGAACCCATTGTAGCTCTATCTATTGTTGTACAGGAACCAATATCAACATTGTCTCCAATAATTACATTCCCTATCTGAGGTATTTTTTTAAAAGTTCCATCTGAATTTGGTGCAAAACCAAAACCATCAGAGCCTATGATAACACCGGAATGAACAGTAGTATTATTACCAATTATAGTGTCCGAATATATTTTGGCACCAGCAAAAATAGTGACATTATCTTTAATGACAACATTATCACCTATAAAACAATTGGGATAAATTTTCACATTGTCACCTAAAACCACATTAGCGCCTATGTAGCTAAAGCTTCCTAAATAGAGATTGTTACCATATTTTGTAGCTTCTGGAAGCACAGATGGTTGCTCAATTCCAGTCTTAATTCCTTTGGCTTGATCATAAAACTCTAATAATTTTGAAAAAGCTAAATAAGCATCAGCTACTTTTATTAGTGTAGTGTTGATTTTTGATTCTGCTGTAAAGGATTTATTTACGATTGTAATTGAAGCCTTTGTAGTATAGATATAATTATTGTATTTTGGATTTGACAAAAAAGTCAAAGATCCTTCTTTTCCTTCTTCGATTTTAGATAGCTCAAAAACTTCAGCATTGGGATTACCAACTACTTCACCTTCTAATATCCCTGCTATTTGTTCTGCTGTAAATTTCATTCCGACAAAAATATAAAAAAATAGATTTTAAATGTTAATTTATATCAGTTGTTTTGGATAACAGATATAATATTTTGTAACCGACTTTGATAATGATTTTAAATTCAGCTGATCAGAGGACTCAATTACGTCTTCAACGGTTCGGTCTTTTTTCAAGATTCGAATTGGTTCTGCTTCCTTGCTATACGCTTGGTTTTTAATTTTACCTTTAAAAATAAAATAGTTCGTTTCTGCTAAGCTAATGTTATTTTCTAATGCAAAACGCTCCTTTAGAGGTTCTAAATCTTCCAAAGAAACTTTTTCGCTTGTCAACTTGATCTTCAAAAGGTCTCTATTTATGATCATTTTACTCAAAGACGATAAAATAAAATCGTCCTGATATTGCCACCCTTTTAAAGCACTTATGATGTCAAAATCATCTAAGCGCGAAAACAAATTTAGAATTTGATTGTCAAATGCATCTAAGGTTATCTTGTTTTCAAGAAAGAACTGCAACGGCTGACTGCAGGGTAAAATGCTACCTTTTAAGGTTAATTCTTTGGCTCGTTTTAAGATTTTTGTCAAAATTTGTTCCGCCACCAAACTCGTTTTATGCAAATAAGCCTGCCAGTACATTAAACGTCTTGACATTAAAAATTTCTCGACAGAATAAATTCCTTTTTCTTCGATAACCAAGAAATCATCCGCTACATTCATCATTTGGATCAAACGTTCCGAGTTCACATTCCCTTCAGCCACGCCAGAGTAAAAGCTATCTCTTTTTAAGTAATCCATCCGATCCATATCCAACTGACTCGAAATCAACTGCAACATGAACTTTCGATGATAATCACCCTCAAAAATTTGAATAGCCAAGCTCAACTGTCCGTTAAACTCCTTATTTAGCTGATGCATGAACAACAGCGAAATTTCTTCGTGATGTACATCTTCAACTATACTGCGCTCCATGGCATGCGAAAAAGGACCATGACCAATATCGTGCAATAAAATGGCAATATACAACGCGTTTTCTTCTTCGGGAGAGATCAAAACCTCTTTGAAACGCAATACATCTACTGCTTTTTGCATTAAATGCATACAACCTAGGGCATGATGAAAACGAGTATGATTAGCACCTGGATACACTAAATAAGATAAACCCATCTGGGAAATCCTACGCAACCGTTGAAAATAAGGGTGTTGTATAAGGTCGTAAATTAACGCATTCGGTATGGTTATAAACCCATAAATGGGATCATTGAATATTTTTAGCTTATTGATCTGAGTCACTATCACTTTATTTAGGTCAACAAATATAAGCAAATTAGATTTTAATAGCATAAGTGTTTTTTTGTGCCTTGTTTATTTACTAAACAACGCATTATAAGCCCTTTTTTGAAGGTAATTCAAGTTGTTAAAAAATTAACATTTTATTAGGTTCGATTAGTTCGGTGTTTTGCGAACCAACTGTATCTTTGCAAACTAAAAAAACGGAAAATGGATATTCAAAAAGAAAAAAACGAATTACGTGAGATGTTTGGAGATCATTTTGAAAAATTATACAATATTCCACCTTTAGCAGCGCGCATAATTGGCTTGCTTATAATTGATGGATGCAAATCAGGCTTAACATTTGAAGCATTAGTAGCAACTATGGGAGCTAGTAAAAGTTCTATTTCAACTAATTTGAATTTACTGCTAAAAATGGAAAAAGTCACCTATTTCACGATTTGTGGAGATCGTAAAAAATATTTTAAAGCAGCCGATTTGAGTAAAAGACTAGAAAATTATTTGAAACTCTTAGACTCAGAAGCTGCAATTATTGATCGAATAATAACATACCGAGAACATACTGCAGCCTGCCCCGAAGAATTATGTAATCTCGAAAACGCAAGAGCCTACAAAGTACATGTCAATGAAGCCGAAAAGCTTATTGCCAATACCATCAAAAAATTTCAAGAAATAGAAACAATAAATAAAAACAAACAATAATTTAATTCACCTACATAAATAGATCCAAATGAAAAAGAGATACTTCATAAGCGCCCTTCTTTTGACCATGAGCTTTCTTTCGTGCAAAAAAGAAACTGTTCATACCGCACCACCAGTACCATCCTATAAAGTTGTACCTATATCAACATCAAGCACTACCCTACTTGCAGAATATCCAGCCAGTTTAGAAGGGGTTACTGATATCGATATTCGTGCAAAAGTGGATGGTTATATCGAGAAAATATTTGTTCACGAAGGACAAGAAGTGAAAAAAGGTCAAATTCTTTTTAAACTAGAAACGCAAACTGCTACTCAGGAAGCTGCGGCTGCCAAAGCTAAAGTAACCGCTGCACAAGTGGAAGTGAGCCGTTTAAAACCTTTGGTAGACCGAAACATTATTAGCGATGTACAACTAGAAACTGCCAAAGCAAATCTTGCAAGTGTAAGAAGTACGTATCAAAGTATAATTGCTCGTATTAATTATGCAACGATAAAAAGTCCAGTAAATGGAATTGTAGGGACATTGCCGTTGCGTTTAGGAAGCTATGTGAGCAGTCAAACAGCTGAACCATTGACACGCATATCCGATATTAGTACTGTCTACGCTTATTTTTCTGTAAATGAAAAACAACAGTTAGATATCATGATGAACACGGATGGAAAATCTTTTCAAGATAAAATCAATCAGATGCCAGCCGTAAACTTAGTGTTAAGTAATGGTGTTGCTTATGAGCAAAAAGGAAAAATTGAAACTTTTAGCGGTCAAGCCAATATGCAAACAGGATCGTTTAATGTAAGAGCACGTTTCCCGAATGCAAACCGATTGTTACGTTCTGGTGAAAGCGGAACACTGCAAATTCCAACAGCTTTGCAGAATGTGATTATTATTCCGCAAAATGCGACAATTGAATTGCAAGACAAGCGTATTGCCCTTGTAGTTGATACCGAAAATAAAGTAAAAGCGGTACCAATCGTAGTGCGTTCAGTACCTGGAGGACGCTTTTTTGTTGTCGATAGCGGACTGAATCCTAATGATAAAATGCTAATTGAAGGAGTAGGAATTGTAACCGAAGGAACACTTATAAAACCTGAGGTTGTTGATTACAAAACGGTAATCGATCCAACAAAAAAATAATTGACAAACTAACTATTGAATAAATAACAAGATATGTTTTCAAAATTTATTGACAGACCGGTATTGTCAACGGTGATTTCTATAATCATCGTAATCCTAGGAGGGATCGGTTTAGTATCGCTCCCTGTATCACAATATCCCGAAATAGCCCCGCCCACTGTTACCGTTACAGCAAATTACCAAGGCGCAAGTGCCGAAGTAGTAATGAACTCGGTAGTAATCCCGTTAGAAGAGCAAATTAATGGTGTTGAAGACATGTCATACATGACATCAACATCAAATAATGATGGATCTGCTTCGATTAGTATTTACTTTAAATTGGGTACAAATCCAGATTTGGCTGCCGTAAACGTACAGAATCGCGTATCACGTGCTACCCCTCTTTTGCCTCAAGAGGTTACAAAAGCTGGAGTTACCACTTCAAAAAGACAAAGTGATAATATCTTGATCTTCTCCTTATACAGTGAGAATCCCGATTACGACATGACTTTTCTGCAAAATTATGCCAATATCAATATTCTACCTAAGATAAAAAGGGTTGCTGGTGTTGGAGAAGCAGTCATTTTTGGACAAAAAGATTACTCTATGCGTATTTGGTTAAAGCCCGATGTTATGGGGGCTTATGGCTTAGTTCCATCTGATATTACTGCTTTATTAGCAGAGCAAAATATCGAAGCAGCTCCCGGACAATTAGGAGAAAATAGCGGACAATCCTTTCAATATACCTTAAAATATAAAGGGCGTTTACAGGACGCAAAAGAGTTTGAAGAAATTGTGGTTCGCTCTACGGCAAATGGGGAAGTTCTTAAATTAGGTGATGTAGCTAGAATTGAATTGGGAGCTGTTAACTATGCCAGTAACACACTTACTAATGGCAATCAATCTGTGGCAATTGCCATTGCACAAACGGCAGGATCAAACGCACAGGAAGTAATTGAAGGCTCGCTAAATGTGTTAGAAAAATCATCTGTAAACTTTCCTAAAGGAGTAAAATATACCACTTTAATTAATGCAAATGACTTCTTAGAAGAATCGATCACAAAGGTAATTCATACTTTAATCGAAGCCTTTTTACTAGTTTTTATTGTAGTTTTTATCTTCTTACAGGATTGGAGATCGACTTTAATTCCAGCAATATCAGTACCGGTTGCCATTTTAGGAACCTTCTTTTTCCTGAGTGTCTTTGGGTTTACCATTAATTTACTTACGCTATTTGCGTTAGTACTTGCTGTAGGTATTGTTGTCGATGATGCCATTGTGGTTGTCGAAGCGGTTCATGCCAAAATGGAAGCTGGAGAACACGATCCTAAAAAAGCAGCACATAGCGCCATGGGCGATATTAGTAGCGCCATTATCTCCATTACACTAGTCATGTCGGCGGTATTTATTCCGGTTTCATTCATTAGTGGTTCGGCTGGGGTTTTCTACAAGCAATTTGGATTAACCTTAGCGGTTTCTATTGTGTTATCGGCTATAAATGCATTGACACTTTCACCTGCTTTGTGCGCTATTTTCTTGAAACCTCATGACAATCAAAAGAAAACAGGATTTCTAGATCGATTTTACACGGCCTTTAATGTTGGTTTTGATAATACGACTCAAAAATACAAGCGTTCTGTTGAATTTTTCATCAAAAAGAAATGGTTGGCATTCTTAGGAATTGCTGTTTTTGCCGGAATATTTGTTTTATTATTAAACATTACTCCAAAGGCGTTTGTCCCTGGAGAAGATACTGGTGCAATCCTTTCGGATGTATCGTTACCACCTGGAACCTCTTTAGAAAATACCGAAAAAGTATTATTACAAATTGAGAACAAAGTAAAAGATATTCCAGAGATCAAAGAAGTTTTACGTATTTCTGGTCGAAGTTTGATCAGTGGAACTGGTAGTAATTACGGGATGGTAATTGTAAAATTAAAACCTTGGGCTGAACGCAAAGAAGCCAATCAAGAAATTTCGATGATTGTACAAGAGCTTTTCAAGCGAACTGCTGCGGTTAAAGATGCGAAAGTACTTTATTTTGCAAGACCTACGTTAGTTGGTTTTGGATTCACCAACGGTTTTGAACTGCAATTGCAAGATCAAAAAGGTGGAAGCATTCAGGAATTAAGTGAAGTAAACAATGCGTTTTTGACAGCATTAAACAGCCGTCCAGAAATTAAGTATGCTGCTACTTCTTTCTCTCCAAATTATCCGCAATACCGCATTGATTTGAATGTGGCAGCAATCAAAAGATCAGGCTTAACGGTAACTGATGTATTGGGAACCATGCAAGGGTATTATGGTGGTGTTTATGCATCGAATTTTAATAAGTTCGGAAAACAATTTCGTGTTGTTTACCAATCTGAGCCGCAGTTTAGAGCCAATCCCGAATCATTGAATAAAGTGCTTGTTCGAAATAGCCAAGGACAAATGGCACCAATCTCGCAGTTTGTTACGTTAGAAAAGGTTTTTGGTCCGCAAGCAATTGATCGTTTCAACTTATTTACTTCGGTTAAAGTTACAGGAGCACCTAATGACGGTTTTAGTACTGGTGACGCCATTAAAGCGGTAGAAGAAGTAGCGGCTCAAAAATTACCTCTTGGTTACGGTTACGAATTCTCAGGAATGACTCGTGAGGAAATTAGTGCAGGCGGACAAACCTTGTATATTTTCTTGCTGTGTTTGATTTTTGTTTACTTTTTACTAGCCGCACAATACGAAAGTTATATGTTGCCATTTGCAGTATTAATTTCACTACCAATTGGATTAGCAGGTGTCTATATTTTTGCCTATTTATTCAATGTGAGCAACAATATATACCTACAAATCACACTGATTATGTTGATTGGTTTACTAGCCAAAAACGCCATTTTGATCGTCGAATTTTCGGTAGAAGCTAGAAAAAAAGGGCTCAGTATTGCCCAGGCTGCTATTCAAGGAGCAGTAGCCCGTTTACGTCCTATCTTGATGACATCATTTGCCTTTATCTTCGGATTATTGCCTTTGATGTTAGCACAAGGTGCTGGAGCGGTAGGAAATAAAGCAATTGGAACAGGAGCAATTGGAGGGATGTTAATAGGAACATTGTTAGGAGTTTTTGTAATTCCTGTATTGTTCATGGTTTTTCAAACCTTACAAGAAAAAATTAGTACAAAACCAATTACTAGTACTATTCAGGAATCAAATGTTGCACTTTTAGATGAAAATAATGAAAAATAAAATATATAAAATCGCACTTTTAGGAGTTACGGCGACACTACTACAATCGTGTTTTGTTGCTCAAGATTACAAACGGCCAGCTTTAAAAACAGAAGATTTATATCGCAATGAAGTGGTGTCAACAGACACTACTTCACTTGCAAATGTATCTTGGAACAATATTTTCACTGATCCTTTATTGCAAGGTTATATTACCAAAGGATTAAAAAATAATTTGGATGTGCGCATTGCCATGCAAAATATAGTTGCTGCACAAGCCACCATGAAGCAAGGTGAAATAGGCTACTTCCCTACACTATCTGCAACCACAGACTGGACACATAATAAAATTTCTAAAAACAGTCAGTCAGGATCCTTTTTGAGTGATTTGAATACTGATCAATACCAATTGTACGGCAGCCTTTCATGGGAAGCTGATATTTGGGGGAAAATAAGAAGTAATAAACGTGCTACAAACGCATCATTTTTACAAACAACTGCCGTAAATCAAGCGATAAAAACGCAATTAATTGCTAACATAGCAACTACTTATTACCAATTGCTTGCAGTAGATGCTCAAATAAAAGTAGCCGAAGAAACTTTAATTAATCGCAATAAAAGTGTGGAAACCATTCTGGCTTTGAAAAAAGCAGGAAATGTAACTGAAGTTGGAGTAAAACAAACCGAAGCACAAAAATACGCTACGGAAATCATTATAGCCGACCTGAAAAACAACGTACTTATTCTAGAAAATACCATGAGTGCGCTTCTAGGTGAAGCTTCGGGTAAAATTGCACGTGGTACATTTGAAGCACAAAAAATGCAATCCAATATCACACTTGGTGTTTCGGCTAGTTTGCTGCGCAATCGTCCTGATGTTATTGCGGCCGAATACAACTTGATTTCTAACTTTGAAATGACGAATGTGGCTAAAAGTGGTTTTTATCCAAGTTTAAAAATCACAGCTTCTAGCGGATTACAAAGTATTGATTTAAAAGAATGGTTTAGTGCTAATTCTATTTTTGCCAATATCGTGACTGGATTAACACAACCTGTTTTCAATCAAAGACAAATACGAACTAAATATGAAATAGCGAAAGCCAATCAAGAAAAAGCGTATTTACAGTTTGAGCAATCTTTATTAACAGCTGGAAAAGAAGTTTCGGATGCACTAGCACAATACAACAATGAAACCTATAAAATCACTGTTCGCGAAAAACAAGCAGATGCTTTAACAAAAGCTGCTAATTTCTCAGATGAATTATTAGTGTACGGTTTAGCTAATTATTTAGAAGTATTGACTTCAAAAAACGATGCCTTGAATGCGAAACTCAATCTAGTAGATAATAAATTTCAACAATATAAAGCAGTCATTCAATTGTATCGCGCCCTTGGTGGTGGTGGATGGCAATAAGAATGATTAAAACACAATGTTTACTAATCCCGAAAAAGCCGCTAAGTATTATACTTAGCGGCTTTTTCATTTATAATGCAAATTATAGTTTGCTTACAATTTTCTAATCCAGATATTTCTAAATTGTGTTTTACAGCCGTGTTCTTGTAATGAAATCACATCTTCTCCATGAGGAACAGGGTAATTATGCAAGCCTGCATACAAAGTTAAACCATTAATTGTAGCATTATTTTGTATTAAAACGCCGTTATGAAAAACAGTAATTCTTGCTGGCGCATCAATTAGTCCATTGGCTTTAAAACGAGGAGCTGTGTACACAATATCATATGTATTCCATTCCAACGGACTTTTCATCGCATTTACTAATGGGGGATGATCTTTGTAAATGCTTCCTGCTTGACCGTTACTATAGGTTCTATTGTTATAAGAATCTAATACTTGTAATTCATACCTGTTTTGAAAAAAAACACCACTATTTCCACGCCATTGACCACCATCTACTACAACATCAGGAGCACTCCATTCTATGTGCAGCTGGCAATCGCCAAAGCTCATTTTAGTTTGGATTCCACCAGCATCACTAACCACTTCCATATAATCATTGTTAACAATTTTCCATGGTGCTGATTTATTAGTATCTTTTTGGCTAACCCATTGATCCATATTTTTCCCGTCAAATAAAATAATAGCATCCGATGGTGCATCACCTAATTTCTTAGCGGGAGTAATTACCTTAACTTGTGGTTCCCAAATCTCGGTCATCTCAGGTTGCATGGTCATTGGAGAAACGGCTGGAGGTATCGTAATAACGGTATGTTGTCCCATCATAGCTGCTGAAGAAAACAAAACAGAAAAAAGCAAGTAACGACTGATTGTATTAAAATTCATAACATATTGGTTTTAGAAATTTGATCAAAAGATAAATTTAGAATAAAAACGTTGATTTACACTAATTTATCAAAGTAATTTTCTGTTTGATCCTAATGAAATCAACCGTTATTGTTTTCGATCTAAACTTCCATAAAAAAACCTAGATTAAAACAACGTTCTAATCTAGGTTATTAATTATTAGGTTTATGAAGGAAACCATAATTTAAAAAATCGTTATCAATCAAAAATTATTTGAATTCGATAACAAATTCATCTTTAGGAGTTCTCACCTTTTTCATAGGAGCAATCCAGTCATTTGGTGTATCAGCATATCCTACGTACATCAGTGAAACGCTTTTCAATCCTCTTTTTTCTAGTTCTAAGATTTCATCAACTACACTGTTGTCAAATCCTTCTACTGGTGTACTATCAACTCTTAATTCTGCGGCTTGCGCCAAAGCAAGTCCAAGAGCAATATAGGTTTGTCTAGCGATGTGAGCAAAATTCTCTTCGGCTGGTTGCGCCAAGTAGATTTTTTTCAACATATCAGTATAACTACCAAAACGGCCTCTTTCTAATCCACGCTCATCCGTAGTATAATCAAATACTTTGTCGATACGCTCAGCAGTATATCGATCCCAACCTGCAAAAATTAATACATGAGAACAATCTCTCATACATTCTGGATTCAAAGCTCCTTTTACTAATTTTTCTTTTAATTCTTGATTTTCGACCACAATTACTTGGAAACCATGTAA
Organism: Flavobacterium muglaense; assembly: GCF_014305155.1. GTDB lineage: Bacteria > Bacteroidota > Bacteroidia > Flavobacteriales > Flavobacteriaceae > Flavobacterium > Flavobacterium muglaense. Next base: position 4,846 of record NZ_JACRUK010000012.1, on the reverse strand, counting down.
CCCTGAAGAAGTAGGAGCTAGTCTTGCTGCTTCTACAATTTTATCAATATTTTCTTTGCTTACTTTTTTAGTAGCATCGTATGCTTTTACAGCATGTCTCCAGTTCAAATCTTCTATTAAAGCCATTCTATTTGTATATTTATAGTGGGTAAAAATTTTATTAATTGTTTGAAACCGTTAAAGTAACAGGCATATTTCCTCTTGTAGCGTTTGAGTACGGACAAACCTCATGTGCCTTTTCTATTAACGATTGCGCGACTTCCATAGTTACTCCAGGAATAGTAGCGTGTAGCTCTGCAGCTAGTCCAAATCCACCATTGTCATTTTGACCAATATGCACTTTCGCAGTTACCGTAGTTTGGCCAGTTTGAATATTTTCCTTTTTGATAACCAAGTTTAATGCACTATCAAAACAAGCCGAATAGCCTGCAGCGAATAACATTTCAGGATTAGCAAAATCATCATTTGCTCCACCTAATGCTTTTGGATGTCTTACTTCCAAGTCTAAAATTCCGTTTTCGCTTTTTACTTGTCCGTTTCTACCACCTGTTGCGGTAGCATTTGTTGTATATAAAGTTTTCATTCTTATTGTTTTAAAATTTTCGTTATTATATTCTTTAAGTTCGTTAAATCCTCCAACGACACATTCATGGATTCCATTAATTGCGCGGGTATGCAAGAGGCTTTCTCTTTTAAGGCCTCCCCTTTTAACGTAAGTGAAATATGCACCAATCGTTCATCAATTGTACTACGAGTTCTACAAACCAAGTCTTTTTGTTCCATTCTTTTTAGCAAAGGCGTTAGTGTACCACTGTCTAATTTTAGTTTTTCACCCAGCTGATTGACTGTTTGCTCTTTGTATTCCCACAACACCATCATAACCAAATATTGTGGATAGGTCAATTCTAATTCCGTTAATAAAGGGCGATATTGATTAATAATTTCCTTTGCAAAAACGTAAACTGGAAAGCAAACCTGTTCACTAATATGTAATTGGTCTTTCATTTTTCTTATTTGTAGATACAAATGTAATACACAATTAAATTGTGCGCAATTTAATTGATCGATATTAATACATTTTTAACAAATGGTGCTTTGCCTGGTAATACATGTTGTGCAACCTCCTTATATCAGTAAATTATGCAATCTGTAGATTTATAATAGAACCCATTGCTTTTTATGTTTGCAAGAGTACCATTGTAATTAACCGATAAAGTAAAACTCTCTTTTGATTCTGGACAGTTGTTATACTTCATCATTTTAAGAGTGTATCCATCCTCAACTTTTAAAAACCCATTGCCTTCTTCTGAATTTTGATCGATATCATATTCATTAATTTTTCCTATCAAATAAGCTTCATACACATTATCAACTTTATCAATAAAAGTTTTCAATTCTTTTTCTGACCGTACGATTTTCCATTGGTCATTTTCCAAATAAGTAATTCTGTAAGCACAAAGTGATGGATGACAACCTGAAAAAAACCATTTAAATTAAATTTGCTTTTCGGTATGGCTATATTTTCTGTATTTCCTTTTGAAAATAAGATTTCAAAATCCAACTTATCAGTTTTATAATTTGGAAAGTGTTCAATTTGCCAATATTTAACAGTTTTATTTGGTATAATTTTTTTCAGCAGAACTTCGTTTTCCGCATTTTTTGCTGATAACGTTTCGAAATTTTGATTGCAGGAGCAAAAAAATAAAATACAAAAAATTGATCTAATTATCTTTAATTTCATTTGTTAAAGCGTGTTTTTAAAATGTTGCATAACAGTTAATAATAATATGAACCTCACCAATCTCATAACTAGTCCAACTAAATTAATTGGCGTTATAAACAAGCAATTTAGTTAGGATTCAATTCCTAATAGTAAAACAGTTTCGCCTTTTTTGTTTTTATAAACGGTGATTTCTGATAGATCTAAATCGGCTATGTCGTGGCCCCAAACACCGTATTTTCCGTTGGTTTGATTTCTATTGTACATGGTGGTTCTCTGGTTAATGGGTATCGTTTTTACAGTAGCTGTTTGCTCTTCTTCGGCATATAATTTGTAGTAATGTTTGCTGATTTCTATTAGTAATTGTCCTCGAGTAAAACCTTTAGCAGATTGTAGTACAAAATCATATTGGTTCGTTAATGGGTAATCAATGACTACTTTTACTTGATTATCCTTGATCACAATTTCGTCACGCTTGTCTAAAAATACCAACTCTTGTTGGGGTTTTTCAAGATCAGCCCAAGGAATCATTCCGTCTTCGAAGTTTTCGACATCATCAGTTTTGACTTGAAATTCAAAGGAACCAATCCTAGTTCCTAGATCATCATGGGTTTTCTCCATTGATTTTTGTTCGTTTTCTTTAACCAAGTCAATTGGTAATTTGGTCGCTGCATTATCCGTTTTGCCTTTACAGCCTATTGCTAGAATGGAAACAAAAAGTAAAAAGTATTTCATCATTGATTTCAATTATTTGTGGGTAATTATTACTAATTCACGATTGGTTTTAATATTCATGAGCCATGCGCAAGGATTCACCGCGAAGCGTCTCGCTCGTGCCTATTATTAAAAGCAATTTAAAATAAAATAAACCATAATTTTGATAATGTATTAATGAACTATTTTTATAAATAAGTTAAAAAATAAACTGCTATAATAGAAAACCACATTTATATTTTTGCATCCAACTTTGGTTTTAATTACTTTGTAGGCACGAACGAGACGATCGCGCTAGCTGGGTCTCCAAAACCTGTACAGGTTAGGATTAGTGTTTCAAAGGTTGTTACATTTTTGTTGTGTCCAGTTTCTGAAATTGAAGCCATAATATTTGATTTTTAAGTTGTTAATGATTTTAAAAATAATGATTTTTAATAATTAAAAATTTATTTAGACGAAAAGTTTTATGAAAAAAAACAGCGGTTTTGAGCGAAGCCTAAAACTGATGTTACTATTATTTTTTTTAAAATCGAAACTCCATTTTTAAAAGTACATATCTTGGTCGCAAACGGTATTCGGTTTTTGAAATGCTGATATCGGTTATATTATAATTTTTAAATGTTTTTGTGTTAAATAGGTTATTTCCTAAAACAGAAAAAATAAGTTTATTTTTTTTTGCAGTATAATTGGCTTTTAAATCCATAAAGGTGTATTTATTGTTTTGGTTGTCTAAATTACCAAAATAGTAACGCTCTGTATCAATTTCAATATTTAATTTATCATTTAACATGAAGGATAGGTCTAAAAAACTTGTATTATCAGAATATGAATTTGAAATAGTTGTATTGATTTCATTGTAATTCCATTTTGTTCCAATATTATAACTAAACAATCTTTTAAATCCAGAACGCAATTCTATACCATAGCCAATAGATGAGTTAGTTACTTTTCTTAACTCTGAATTGTTTACAATGTTTTTATAGTTTGATTTTGTTGCATCTAATGTTAATTTTAAATTTGTCGATATTATTTTGAAATAACGGTCTATATTTGTAGATAATATTAAGAAATCTCTGTCTTTTATAATAATTTTTTCCGACAGAGAATAATTTTGGTTTATTGTTGTATTGGTGCTTAAAAAATCATGGTTTTTTGAATAAAGAAAAAATACATTGCTGAAAAATTTATCACCCCAATTGCCATAAGTATGATTTAATATTATAGTCGATAAATTTAATTGATTAAAACTATCGATTCCTTTTGAGAAGGAACGAAAACTATTTTGAATGTAATTGTTGTTTACATCAAGAATAGTTGCATTTTTAGTATTTATAGAAAATGAAGTTGTTAATTTGTTTTTTTTGTTTACTTCCCATTCAAAACCTATTTTTGGGTTAATAAAAAAAACATTTTGATTTTTGATTTTTTCTGAATTTTGAATACTATTAAAAATTTGATGAAAATCTGCTTGCGTTAGTAAGTAGATTTTATTGAATTTAAATCGATATTTTGAATTTAAATATAAATCATCGACAGAGTAAATCGTTTTATTTTGATAATTTATTGGTTCGTCAATAATTATTTCGTTTATTTTGAGTTGAAAATTAGTTGTTAGATTGTCATACCTAAATTGATTTCCAAATCGAATTTCTAATAAATCATTACTTTTTTTTCGGTTTAATAAATGGGCCTCAAAACCAGCAAATTGCATTTTATTTTCACTTGATTGGTTTATGTCATCTGCATTTTGATTAAATAAGGTTTGATATATAAATTGATTGGCAGAATAGATTTGGGGTGTTTTTTCGTTTATATATCTTCCTGATAGAATGAAAACTTTATTTTCTTTGAATTTGTTTGTAAAAACAATTTTTTGATCAAAAAGATGGTTATTACTTTGTAATTTTTCATTTAATAAATTGCTGTTAAACATTAAATCACTAGTACTCTTTTCATTAGTTGTGCTTATTTTTCCAGTATATTCTAAAGTTTTTGATTTTGAAATATCATAAGTTAAATCTACTTTCCCAAAACCATTTGCTTTAACCTTTTCCGCAAAATAATCTTGTTTATTCTCAAAAGATGTGCTTCCGATTGAATATGTTTGAAGACTATTTTTGAAATAATCATTTTCATCGGAATAAAAAAAAACTAAAGTTTTGATTTTGGTTTTGGGAGAAATTATGAAAATAGAATTTAGTGATACCATCTCCGAATTATTTAAATTTATTCTATTTTGATTTAAGTTAGGAATATCATTATTTATTTCAAGAACTGATTTTGCATTTTGATTATCTCCTATGCTTGCGGGTTCATCGTTATGTGCTGGTCTAATTAGGGCTTGCTGAAAAATTGCAAATCCAATAAAACAGAGGTATTTAGAGCTACTTTTTCTTGTTTAAATGCAAAGAA
>NZ_JACRUK010000118.1 GCF_014305155.1 Flavobacterium muglaense | reverse complement strand
GGAATTATCGTTTCGCATCAAGTTTTCGTTAAGCCGAAAATTGAGCGGTTACGAACTTCCAGCCATCTCAAAGCAGCGAAACGTTGCAATATATAATCTTGCCGAGCTTTGCGCTTAAAAAAAAATCAGAAAATAATCGTAGAGCAGAAAGTATTTTGGTCTAATTAAAATGATGCAGTTTGCGCTGAAAAATCAGAAAAAAACAGTTAAACAGAAAGTATTTTATTTCAATTTATGTGATGCACTTTACTTCTAAAAAATTGGCGACATCATTAAGCAGAAAATATTTTGGGCAAATTGAAGTGATGCAGTTTGCGAAAAAAAGAATCGGTAAAATCGTTTAACCGAAAATACTTTGTTTTTTTTTTAAGTGAAGTAGTTTGTCGCGAAATAGATTGCGAAAAGGATAATTAGCAAAAAATTACATATTGCAACACACGTTTGTAGCTATTGCGGAATTTAGTGGAATTATCGTTTTTTATTCGTATTTTCGTACAGCCAAAAATAATCGTCTTCGAAGTCCGCAACAGACTACAAGCGCAGACCGTTGCTGTAAATAATGGCGTAGCGGGAGCGAATTAGGTGGAAGACAAATATTTTTCTTCGATCAACAGAATTGAATTTGTAGCAGAATTTTTATTGACGAAATCGTTAAGCGAAAAATGCTCTGCTCCTATCAACAGAATTGAAATTGTAGCAGAATTTTATTGACGAAAACGTTAAGCGAAAAGTAATTCTCTTCGATCAACAGAAGTGTATTTGTAGCGGAATTATTTTTCACGAAATTGTTAAGCGGAAAATGATTTTCTTCGATCAAAATAATTAAATTCGTAGTAGAATTTTTAATGAGAAAACCGGTTAGCGAAAAATTTTCTGCTTCGATCAACAGAATTGACTTTGTAGCCAAATATTGTGCAGAAAATAGAATGACGAAAAATATAAAAAAAATTACATACAGCAACAACTGTTTTGAGCTAGCTGGAATTTAGTGGAATTATCGTCTCGCATAAAGTTTTCGTTAAGCGGAAAAATTAGCGGTTACGAACTTCCAGCCACCTCAAAGCAGCAAACCGTCAGGCTGTGAAAAAACCTCATTTAGTCGCTATTTTGACTTAAAATCATCCTCATAAACATCACTACAATCG
>NZ_JACRUK010000117.1 GCF_014305155.1 Flavobacterium muglaense | reverse complement strand
ACTTTTCTTCCTTTTATATTGTATTAAGTGTTATATTTGAAAGAAATAAACGGAAGTTTTTTCACAGACTGACGTTAGCGGCAAGCATAAACCAACACCGTACAAAGAATGAACCCTCTCATAAAACAACTTAAAAAATACGGAAATCTGACCTCTGAAATCGAAACAGAACTTAACGAAAAAATTAAAAGTCTGATAAAACAAAAAGGCGATTTTTTGCTCAAAGAAGGACAAATTGTTTCAAATTTATTCGTAATTGAAAAAGGGCTTGTTCGTTCGTTTTATAATATCAATGAAAGAGAAATTAATGTTTGGTTTGGTTTTGAGAGCGGAATTTTAGGTTCAGTAATGCCATTATTTTTTAGCCAACCTTCAATTAAAAACATTCAGTTTTTAGAAGACACCACTTTATATTATATCTCAAGCAATGACCTTGAAAGTTTCTACAAATCATCGCAGGAAATGAATACGATTGGTAGAAAAATGGCAGAAGAATATTGCAAAATTTTAGAGGAACGTTCTTTTTTATTACAAACACATACCGCAGAACAGCGTTATCATTGGCTTTTGAAAAACCAACCCGAAGCTTTGCAAAGAATTTCTTTAGGACATATTGCTTCTTATTTGGGTATTTCGCAAGAAACATTGAGCCGTATTAGAAAGAAATAACGATTTTGACATTTGTCAAAAAAAGCACTTTTTAATTTTTGTTTCTTTGCATCAGTTAAAACAAAAGAACAATGAAATATTTATTTTTATCATTAGCAATCGTACTTGAAGTTGTAGGTTCGAGCTTTATGAAAGCATCAGACGGTTTTTCAAAATTATTGCCAACAGCGATAACAATTGTGGCATATATTGCTTGCTTTTTCTTTTTGTCGCAAGCTTTAAAATCCATTCCTTTGGGAATAGCTTATGCAATTTGGGGTGGTTTAGGAATTGTCTTGACAGCTATAATTTCGGTTGTGGTATTTAAGCAATCGTTAGACATTCCAGCAATTATTGGAATTATTTTAATTGTGACAGGAGTTATCGTAATGAATTTTTTCTCAAAATCAGCAGCACACTAAAATGCCAGCCGCTAACAAGGGTTTTGCAATAGTGGGGCGAAACTGCAAAGTTCAACGGTTGTTCTTCGGTTGAACTTTAGTGCAAAATTGAAGATTTGTGCTTCGATTGCCCCACCATCGCAAAGCCCCGAACCGTTAGCGGCAAGTGTACCGAAACTCACGTCAGAAAAGAAACGACAGAAAAAATGAATATTGACAAATCGAAAATAT
>NZ_JACRUK010000116.1 GCF_014305155.1 Flavobacterium muglaense | reverse complement strand
CTTTTCTTCCTTTTATATTATATTATGTGTTATATTTGAAAGAAATAAACGGAAGTTTTTTCACAGACTGACGTTGGGCGCAATTTAAAAAATCGATGAAAGTCAATAAAAAAATACTTGATTGAATAGTTATATACAAATCAAAAGATTAAATTTGTCGAATTAAAAAAGCATAGACATTTTATGAGGCAATTCATTCAAAATAAATATTTTCTACTCATCTTTATTGCTATAATCTGGGGTTCTTCCTTTATACTCATAAAAAAAATACTACCAGTATTTGACCCATATCAAATCGGAGCTTTTAGGGCAGGATTGTCAGGCTTGCTTTTGTCATTTATTGGATTCCCAGCTTTGAAAAGAATGTCAAAAAAGGACGTTTTTTGGATTGCTCTATCAGGGTTATTTGGTAACTTTTTAGTGGTCTTTATTTTTCCTATTGCACAACAGGGCGTAAGTAGCTCATTGGCAGGAATCATAAATGCATTAGACCCAATATTCACACTCGTTTTAGGAGCAATTCTGTTTGGAATCAGAAATAAAGTTATTCAATATGCTGGAGCAATAATTGGATTTATAGGTGCTATCATTTTAGTTTACTCTTCCAATCCAGGAAATGGCGAAAATCATCTTTATTATACGGTTTTATTAGTTATAGGTTCGGCACTTTATGCCGTTGCTGCACTCATTATTGAAAAAAAATTACATCACATAAAATCGACAGATATATCAACAGGTATTTACACTATTTGGATGGTGCCATCTCTTTTAATTTTAAGTTTTTCAGGTTTTTTTACAGACATTGATTACAGCCAGAATGAAACTTTAACGGCTCTAGGCTATTTAGTCTTTCTAACCGTCGTTAGCACTACTTTGGTAATGTTTTTGTTTTTCAAGCTTGTTCAAGATACCTCTGCGGTTTTTGTAAGTACCATTTCACTTTTATTACCAGTCGTCGCGGTAATATGGGGGGTTTTGGACAAAGAGAAATTTACAGTTTGGTATGCAGTCGGTGGATTATTAATTTTGATTAGTGTATATCTCATTAGAGAAAAGAAAAACAAATCATTGGAAAAGGAATAAAAACTGCGCCCAACCGCAGTTTGGCAATATGGCGGGTTAAGGCTTAATTTGAAGTTGGTTTTGTATCTGAAAATTAGTGCTTATCGAAAGTTTCGGCTTCCTTAATCCGCCACATCGCCAAGCTGCCAACCGTCAGGCTGTGAAAAAACCTCATTTAGTCGCTATTTTGACTTAAAATCATCCTCATAAACATCACTACAA
>NZ_JACRUK010000115.1 GCF_014305155.1 Flavobacterium muglaense | reverse complement strand
AATCCTATTATAAGCGCTTTTTTAATCTCTAGAAAACGACGTTAATCAAAATATGCGTAGTTTTTCAGTGCCCTCCTCTCCAGACGGGTTTTTTTATCTCTAGTCTTAATTTTTGCGATTCATTTTTTTAAAACGTATATTTGAAATACTAGCTACTTTTCATACCTAATACAGTATAAAAACGGAGTATTTTACCTTTTATACCAAAAGTGGAGACCAGTGACCACTTAAAAAACGGGGCGAATTCGAAAAGCCTAACGAGTAGAAAAACAAATTAAAGAATAAAAATGAATCAACAAATTTCAGTTGCAAACGATTACTTAGACAAAATAACCAACCTTGGATACGAATACATACCCAAATTAATAGGCGCAATAATTGTCCTTATCATCGGACTTTGGGTTTCCAAATTAATTACCAAAAAATTCAGACAAACATTAGAAAAATCAAAAATTGATCAATCACTAGTTCCTTTTTTATCGAGTTTAGTGAATATCGTTTTAAAAATATTAGTTGCAATAACCGTAATGGGAATGGTAGGCATACAAATGACATCATTTGTAGCTATTCTTGGTGCAGCTGGATTAGCTATTGGACTAGCGTTATCTGGAACACTACAAAACTTTGCTGGAGGAGTAATTATTTTAATTTTAAAACCATTTAAAATTGGCGATTTAATTGAAGCGCAAGGATTTCTTGGTGTTGTAAAAGAAATTAGCGTTTTCTCAACGATATTGAACACCTTAGACAACAAATTGGTTATCGTTCCAAACGGACCACTTTCTACCGGTGCTCTTGTCAATTATTCAGCTGAACCTATACGAAGAGTCGACTGGACTTTTGGGATTGCCTACGGTGATAATGTAGATAATTTTAAAAAAGCCATTAACCAATTTATTTCTGAAGACAGCCGTATTTTACAGGAACCAGCTGGCTTCATTGGACTATCAGAACTTGGTGATAGCTCTGTAAATTTTACAGTGCGTGCATGGGTGAACACAGCCGATTACTGGGGTGTGTTTTTTGACATGAATGAAAAAGTGTACACTAAATTCCCAGATTACGACTTAAACATTCCGTTTCCGCAAATGGATGTTCATGTTCAAAAACAATAAAAAAACAACTGTAGCCTCACGATAGTAGGCACAACTTTATAATCTGTCACAGTTTAACCTGTGGCAGATTTTTTTTTGCTTAAAGCAAAATGGCCCCAGCTTAAGTTAACGATCAAATTATCCTGAAATCAACAAGAAGCTTTAGTCGTTTATCTAAAAAAAAACAATAGTGGTTCGTTAATTAGGGCTTGCTGAAAAATTGCAAATCCAATAAAACAGAGGTATTTAGAGCTACTTTTTCTTGTTTAAATGC
>NZ_JACRUK010000114.1 GCF_014305155.1 Flavobacterium muglaense | reverse complement strand
AATATAATGAATATTGAGTTTTAGAAAATTGGAACGGCATATAGGAGTGGGTACGAAGTCGGGAGACTTCGCACAGCTTTCTACATCAACATTTATGTTTTCTAGAAGACTTCGGGGAGCGGGCTTCGCACAGCGTTCTACAACAACATTTATGTTTTCTAGAAGACCCCCTCTGGTGCTCGTTTGCAACGAGTGCCTACTTACAGGTTTAGGCAAAACAAAGCGTTTGCAACGCGACTAACTAAGATAATTCAAATACATGACCAGAGTTGAAGACAATCTTATTTGGACAAAATCCCGATCGCGCGGATATATCTCTACGTACAATACTCGATTCACTCGATAGCGCGGATATGTCTCTACGCACGATAGCGCGGATTTCCAATACGTGCCCACACAGTAAATCGACAATCTAAAATAAGTCCAACATTAAAACATCTAAATCATTGTGTAAGCCCGCATAATTTCTAGCAGAACCAAAATAATAATCCTCTGGCAAGGCAACTACTTTATCTTTTACAGGATTGTTGTGGATATAATCAACCTTTTGTTTTATGAACCAATTGGTTTCTATTATTTCAGCGTGATATCCATCTTGCCACCCGAGCCTGAAAGTGCGAATTGGCGAAGCATACTTTATAACTTTGATCTCTTTTAAGATGCGCACACGCTTTTTCAAAATAAGCCAAAAGCCACTCCCTACGACTCTCTGGCTCTTCCATAATATTTTGAATAATTTTCTTTGAGGTATATTTTTTAAAATCACGCATGACATCCGATAAAATAAAACCATTTGTGGCTTTGCACATTAAATGTATATGACTGTGCATAATACAATACCCATATATTTCAAGTCCTTTTTTCTCTTGACAATATTGTACTTTTGGTTGAGTAGCGTAAAAACAGCAACCCAACCTACAGTTGTTATGGTGATAAAATATGCCTGATCTATTGTTGTTGCTTTGTATTTTGTCGACATCCTTTTTTATTAAAAAATACAATAAAAGCTACAAATAAAACAATCACATAGCTCTAATTTCGTTCTTTTCGTGTAGATTTGCTTTATGGGCACGGATTGCAAATCCGCGCTATGGTACTTAAGAGACTTTTTTACATATCCGAGCGATCGGGTCGTCAATCAAAACAACAAGCATCAATTACATAATAAAAAAACAATAGTGAATCCATTTTGAGAGCAACATTTAGTATAAAAATAAAGTTAGTCTTGCTATTCCTAGCCTTGACAACTGTAGGTTTTTCTCAAAATGTAGATTTAGAGAATGTAGGCGGTTTTATAGGTAGAGGTAGACCCTTAAAAATAAGTGGTGCAGTGTCTGCCAATAGCATTTTTTATGATTCCAATCAAAACAGCGGTAGAGC
>NZ_JACRUK010000113.1 GCF_014305155.1 Flavobacterium muglaense | reverse complement strand
AAAAAAGGAGTAGAAATCAATAGATATCTACTCCTTTTTAGGTCTTAATTTATTAGAAACACTTTTTCAGTGCCCTCGTTCAATAAAGGGTGTTTTTTTTTTTACTCGTTTTTTTTTCCGCCCTCGCTAGTGCCTTCTTTTGAGAAAAACTATTTGTAAATAAAAAAAAATACACCGAAAAAATAATGTGCTTTATTTTACATAGAATTTATGATAAGGATTAATTTTTTGATAGTTTTTTTATATATTTTTTTATTGATTTGTGAGATAAAAGGCTTTGTTTTTTTGGATAATTGGCTGATATTTCGTAACTTTAAGTAATTATAAATCAATATCTTATGAGTTTTTACGACAATAATCCAACTGTAATTAAAAGCTGTTTACTACGTATGGATAAGCCTAGTTTTATTAATCACGCACTAGAAATCAAATCCCTGTTTTTAGGCTTGGATTATGAAGATTACAACGCAAATTTCCGCTATAAATACAGTAATTTATATGTTTGGTGTCGTGATGTTTATAGAAAAAAATTCGCGTAATCATTTTTGTGTTGTAACCGTAAAAAAGTATATTTACACTCAAATATGATATTAATGGAAATAATTTGGACGCAAAAAGCTAGAAATTCTTATTGGAACAATATAAATTATCTAGAACATTATTGGAATGATACTATAGCGGATGATTTTGAAAATGAAACTTTAAGGGTTTTGGATATTATAGAAAAAAATCCCCACATAGGTCGCTATGATGAGGATTTTCAATGTTATATCTTTTTGATCGTAAAGCAAATTTCATTATTATATGATCTAAATAATGACCAAATTATTCTTTTGAATTTTTGGGACAATCGCCAAAAACCAATTAAAAGGCTTAATATTTAAGCCTTTTTTCTTTTATTTTTTAGTTCAAGCAAAATATCTGCGTGCTTGTAAACTCTCCCCTCTTTATAATCAAGTCTTGCCTCTTCTATTTCGGCTTTTAATTCCATCATAAAATATTCTTCTGGAGATAAAATTTTTGCAATTGACAACATCTCTTCAGGTGTAAAAGATTGTGATTTTAATTTCCTGTAGAATGTGGGACCAGGTATTCCAACTTGTTCGATAATGTAATTCTTTTTGAACGGCGATTTATTCATTAATTCATCGATTCCGTTAACAAGTTTTTGATAAGTGAGAATTTCTTGTATCATTTTTGGTATTTTTTGATTACATTTGCTGTACAAATATACAAATAAAAATGAGACTACATAATATAAATTATAATGCAAAATATATTCAGTACATTTGAGAGTACGTTTTTTTAATTGGCCTTATTACTCATTAAGTGATATATGTATTTCAGATAACAATTTACTGCGAACTCTTTTACAATTGCTGTTAGCTGCCATTTTGTAAATGTGAAATCATAAAAAAAACGAAGCGATTCTTAGCATAGTTTCCTAATTGTTTAAATTTCCCATATCCTGAGCCAACGGCAACTATTTTTCAAATACGCGATTCTCACGTATCAAGATTGCTTGAAAATAATACAAATAAAAGTTGGTCATTAATAATTTAAAAGGCATTATCGATGACCAACTTTTTTTCTAATTAGGGCTTGCTGAAAAATTGCAAATCCAATAAAACAGAGGTATTTAGAGCTACTTTTTCTTGTTTAAATGC
>NZ_JACRUK010000112.1 GCF_014305155.1 Flavobacterium muglaense | reverse complement strand
TTATGAAAGTGATTATTTGGTAAAATTAAATCCAGTTATATGAAAATTGAGAATACTTTTTCAGCAAGCCCTAATTACAAGGTTTTAAAAATACACAATCCCTGGTTAAGAGATCGAAAGTTAGACAATCCAACCAATAAAAAATACAGCATCGAAATTCCGTTAAGTGGGTATTAGTTGTTGCAATAAAACGTAAGTATAAAAAAAATCATCCGCAATCTAGATTAGATTGCGGATGATTTTTTTTTGGAGTACACTAACTATTATTTTAGTGCTTTTAAAAGTCCTTCTGGAGCTTTTTCAAGATACATTTGGTTTTGTAAGCCTTCAATGGATTTTGAATCGCTCAAGTAGTTCGTACTTTTTTCTGAACTTTGTTGTATTGTTTTTCCGGTTCCAGTGATCTTTCCTATCGCTATGCTTAATAACGGTTCGCTAGGATTTCCAAGAACGTCAAGATTGCTTATGGTTTCTTTTAATTGATAATCCGGAGTCAGTCCGTTAAAGTAGTCGCCAAAACCCGCTGCGTTTGCTATTTTTAAAACAAGTGGTTGCATGGCGTAGCGGTGGTTTGCGTTTCTATTTGTTTTTCCAAAAGTAGGGGAGTCATATAAAGTAACTGATCCTACATTTTTTCCAGTTGTTACATCGCCTATTTGTACAACATTTATATACGGTTTTAAGCCGTTTATAACCAGCTCACTTGCAGATGCGGTACTTTTTGAGGTTAGGATGTAGATTTTTGGCAAATCGACACTATTGATGTCGGTTGAGCTTATTTTGTCTGCAAAATAATTGTTTAAGGCGTCTGGATTGTTTGAAGCGTAGTAATCGTTGATTTTAGAGTTCCATTGTTGTTTTGCAAAAATCTTGGTAGTGGCTTGTTTTGTAATCATACTAGCAAGTCTTGTTGCGGTAAGTATTGATCCTCCACTATTGTATCTTAAATCCAATACCAAATCGGTTATTCCTGCTGATTTTAATGAACCAAACGCATCGTTTAGTTGGCTGTCATATTCAGCATAGAATCCATTATACATTAGATAACCTATTTTGTGTGTCCCATTGGTAATTACTTTATTGATAAAAATAGGGTTTTCGGCCAAGGTTGTTTTTGTTAATGCAACTGATTTTCCATTTAAAGTAACGGTGCTGCCATTGTAATAGGCTAGATTTAAGGTATAAGTATCTGCAGCCAGTAATGTTTGGTAGTTGCTAATGGTAAGTGGTGTCCCGTCTACTGCAGAGAACAAAGTTCCTCTCTTAATGTCTTTTGTAGCGGCATCAGAGTTTGGAAGGATGTAGCGAACGTATCCAAATACTTCGGTAGTACTTCCGGGCTTGTACGATAGTCCATATTCAACACCGTTATTTTTGGTAATACCACCAAGTGCTTGCTCTAGTACTAAATAGTCGGATACAATCCAGCTAAAACGGTCAATTGTTTTGTCTACTCGTAGTGCTGTAAATAAATCTTCAGGCACAGGGTAGTTTGTTAGAAAAGCATTGAGCTGGTCTTGTGTCGCAAAACGATCATCGGCTAAATTAGGAACATCGGCTTGCCATAAATAATATTGATTTAATCCTTTCCAGATGAAGTCTTGTATTTCTAAATTAGGGCTTGCTGAAAAATTGCAAATCCAATAAAACAGAGGTATTTAGAGCTACTTTTTCTTGTTTAAATGCAAA
>NZ_JACRUK010000110.1 GCF_014305155.1 Flavobacterium muglaense | reverse complement strand
TAATTATTAAGATGATGAAGCATAAACACATTGGATTACAAATAATTAAAATAAGTACATAACTTTACACCTCTAAAAATATATTAAAGGATATTTCATATCACACGCGCACTTAGACCATGTATCCGGACTAATAATCAACTCTCCAGCCGACTCTACCAAAACAATATACGCAACAAAATCATGTATGGAAATGATGAAAAACCATTACTTTAACGGACAAACTTGGGCCAATTTTGGAGATGAAGGAAATGGCTACCTCATACAAAAATATCATTTTCAAACCATAATACAGCAGGAAGAGACTACCATCACCAATACCACCATGACAGTAAAAGCCTTTCCATTAAGCCATGTTAACCCTTTCGAGAGTACGGCATTTCTAATCAAAAACAAGGACGACTATGCGCTCTATCTTGGTGACACCGGTGCAGACGTCATCGAAAAAAGCAACAACCTCGCATCCCTTTGGACCACAATTGCACCATTAATCAAGAAA
This sequence comes from Flavobacterium muglaense, assembly GCF_014305155.1. Lineage (GTDB taxonomy): Bacteria > Bacteroidota > Bacteroidia > Flavobacteriales > Flavobacteriaceae > Flavobacterium > Flavobacterium muglaense. The sequence continues at coordinate 1,233 of NZ_JACRUK010000110.1, read as the reverse complement.
AACCAACTCAAAGGCATATTTATCGAACTTTCCTTCCCTAACGAACAACCAGACAAGCTTTTATACGGTCATTTAACTCCTAAACTCCTCATGAAGGAACTACAAAACTTATATACTCTAACAGGAACTACATTGCAAAATGTACAAATAATTATCACGCACATGAAACCACCAACCCATAATTACAGCCTAATAAAAAAACAACTTGCAACCGACAATAATCTTAAACTAAACTTCATTTTCCCAACACAAGGCAAAAAAATAAAGCTATAAAAGCTTGTCCAAAGGCTCTCGGTAACAAAAACATACTAACTAATCTATAAAAAGGAGCATTTAAGAGCAATTACAAGCTGTAAATTACAAAGAATCAAAAAAAAAAAAAAGGAACTACTTACTTAGGAGCTATTTCCCGCTATCCGTTACAATCTTTTACTTTTTAAAGAAAAAAGTAAAAGGATTTACACTTCTATCGGGGCTACGATACTCATTTACAAAATAGCATTTTGTTCCAAACTAAAAACTATAGCGCCACTAGCTATTCAATGCAAAAAAAGAAAGTGCAAAACTGTAAAACTTTCACTCACATACTCAGCAGACATTACTAAATAAAAGAATACCACCAAATACATAACCTCAAACTATCAAAAAACTGTAAAATCCACTTTATATACCCGATTGAGTTTATCAACCTTGCATATCATCCTTCCCAATACCTAACACATGAACCAAACAACTTAAAAAAATCGTTCAATTAGGTTCAGTATTCTATAAAGAAATGCAACAACCCTAACTGCATCCACTGTCTCATTCACTGCTTAAATAAAGGCTTTTGAAAGTCTTCCGATAGCTCCTATGTTTGCAAAGTTATAAATTCAAAAAAAGGAATCGTTAAATTTGTAATCTTAGAGTAAGAAGAATGAGAGTACACCGATGGCTAAATAACTCAAGAAGTATATTGTCCGATAGAAATCACATCATTCTTTTCTATCTTTTAGCCCCTGAACAGAATGTAAGGACTTATTTTCCCTGAAAACATTGGTAAACCCTTATCGATAGACGAAACCTCCCTATCTAATGGCGAACTCTTTACAATTATAACCAATAAAGCTGCCAAAGGAAAAAAAGGAGCTATAGTTGCAATGGTTATCGAAACTACAGCTGAAACGGTAATCGCTATCATTGAAAAAATCCCTCTTAAACAACGAAATCTAGTCACCGAGATAACCCTTGATA
>NZ_JACRUK010000011.1 GCF_014305155.1 Flavobacterium muglaense | reverse complement strand
TAATTATTAAGATGATGAAGCATAAACACATTGGATTACAAATAATTAAAATAAGTACATAACTTTACACCTCTAAAGGTTTTTTAAAGATCATAGAATTAGACATCAAATGGTACAATTAATTGAATTGTCAATTGGTGTTCTGGAAAGTTTTGATAAAAAAGAATCTAATAAACCTGTTAATTTACTAAGAACAAAAAGTGACTTTTGGAATGGACTATTAAATGGACTATTAGAGATTGCTTTGGCAAGCAAACCATTACTAAATTCGGTAGAAAGAGTAAAAAAGCTAACTGAATTCGATGATAAAAAGAATCGGGGATTTTATGTAGATTTTAGAGACAAATTATTAATTCCACAAATAGAAATAACAAAAACAGAATTCACAGAAACTAAAGTGGTTGTGGATAGAATTTTTAGGTTTTACAAAGGATTAAAAATTTTGTTCCATCCTAATATTAAAAATCATTACAAAGAAGAAGATATAGAAATTTTGAAAAATCAATTAAGAGTTTTTATTGATGAAGCTTTAAAGGATTATTCTTTTGAAAAAAATAAATTATGAATAATGAAAATAATTTTAAGTTAATAGCAATTAGACCGCTTTCTGATTGTAATGAAAGATTCTTGAAAAATTTAAATAAGGGAGAAATATATCAGTTTTATAATGATTATAAATTTTTAAATAAGAAAAATAAAGAGGTTGGCATAAATGATGATGTTTCAGATATAAATTTTGCATCATCAGTTCCAAAAGACTTCTACAATATAGAAAGTGCAGATGGTCATAATTTAAACATCAATATTTCAGCAGTTGTAGGTAAAAATGGTAGTGGAAAAAGTAGCTTAATGGAACTATTTTATGCCTCTATTTACTTGTTTTCTATCAATGAAAATATACTCTATCCAAACGTTAACAGTATAAATGAAAGAAAAAAAATCATTTTAAAAAAGGAAAAAGAAGACAAAAAGACTCAGAATGAAATTGTTTCAACAGAAAAATTGAGAACATTTCAAATGTTATCAAAATTTAAAAATTACCAAACAAATGATGAGAAATATTTTGAAGAGCTAAAAAAGCAGTTTGTTCTTTATATTGAGCGTGAAAATATCCTTAAAGATTTAGATAGAAAAAAAACAAAAAACTTAAATGAGGTAAAAAATGATTTAAACAATATTGAATTAATTAAAACGCAATTAGCAGTAGAATTATATTATGAAATAGATAGTTTATTTTTTAAATTATCTATAAAGAAAGGACTTTCAAAAGTTGAACTAATAAATAAAGATTTAGCAATTTCCAGAAGTTTAGTAATAGATGATCTTTTAGACAAACCTTTTAATTTTTCTGACTATTTTTTTTATACAATCTCGATAAACTATTCTCATTATGGTTTGAATTCCTTGTTTTTAGGAGATTGGATTACAAATTTGTTTCACAAAAATGATGGATACAAAACTCCAATTGTAATTAATCCAATGCGAACTGAAGGGAATTATGATATTAACAAAGAAATTAAATTTGCAAAATACAGGTTATTATCAAACATACTAATTGAAGCGATACACAGTAAAAAGGATGATAAAATTTTTATAACAGACAATCAATATATTGATAAAGTTAGGTTTAAAATTAATTCAAAAAAAGTTAAGAATAAATATGTAGATGATAAAGGCGAAATTATTAGTGGTAGCAGTAAAGAATTAAATCTTTTAATGGATTTATATGATGTTTTTTTTCCAACACACGAGTTGATACAATTAAGAACCTCAAAAAATAAGTTTATTGACTTGATAAGTAATTATATAATTCAAAAAATCAGTAAAATATCCTTAACCTATGAAGGTTTTTATGAAGGTTATCAAAACCCAGTACTTTTCCCAAATAACAAAAATGATGTTTTTTTACAAAAACTAGTAGATGATTCAAGCCATATCACTACAAAATTAAAACAAGCACTAAATTTTTTAATTCATAACAATAATACGAATTTCAAAAAATTTGAAGAATTAATTCTTGAAGATAATGAATTTGTTGATTTTACTTTAAATGAATTATCAGATTGGATGGAAAATCCAGATTTCTTTGAAATAATCAATCACATTCCACCATCAATTTTTGATATTGAATTTATATTGAAAGATTCCAAGAGTATAGATAATACAACATCAACTTTTAATGATTTAAGCTCTGGAGAACAACAAATGATTCACGCAATACAGTCAGTTATTTATCATTTAAACAACTTACAATCTGTAAATTATAGTATAGTAAAAAGAGTTTCATATAAATCAATTAATATTGTATTTGATGAAATTGAACTTTACTTTCATCCTGAATATCAAAGAAAATTTATTAATGAGCTTCTAAAATCTTTAGAAAAAATATATTTGGGTAAAGAAGGAGGAATAGAATCAATTAACATTCAATTTTTAACGCATTCTCCATTTATACTTTCCGACATTCCAACAAATAACATATTAAAGCTTGAAAATGGAAATAAATTAGTACTCGAATATCCAGAAAAAACTTTTGGAGCAAATATTCACGAGCAATTAACCCATAGTTTTTTTATGGAATCAACAATTGGTGAATTTGCAATAAAAAAAATAGAAAAAATAGTTGAATTTTATTATTTAGTCCGAAACTCAAATGATAAAGAAATAATTACTTTACGTAAAGAATATTTAATAATTAAAGACGAGTTTAACTTCATAATGAATAGCATTGGAGAAGAAATTATTAGAGGTCTTCTTGAAAATCACATAGGATATATAGAAGAGTATTTATCTATAAACGAAAATTATGAATAAGATAAATTACCCTCAAGATCCAAATGAATTAATTTCATTTAAACAAGCCTATTATGATTGTTTAGACAAATCTAAAACGGATGAAATTAATAAGCATTTAAAAAAAATAAAGTATAAAGGCAAACCTCTAAATTTTCAGAAGCTTGTTACTCTTGATTTTGAAGATTTAATTGATTTAAATCCAGATATTGAAATATATTCTAAAAAACTGAATGTTTCAAAAACAGTTAAATCAAAAAAAATAATTAAAAACAAATTTGAAGCACTTTTTGACTACAAAAGTAATCAGCCAAAAATTGCCGAATTCTTTATGCAAAAAAATCATTTTAAATTTAAAACTTGTCATTACTGCGGGATAGAATATATTAACGCTTTTACGGATTTAAATGATTATTTCGATTTTATTGATTTTATAAATAGAGTAGATATTTATGATTTACAAATCATAAAAGGGATAGGAGAAAAAAGAGCAAATGCTGTAATTGATAAACGTAAGACTTTAACATTCTCTAACATAGATGAAATTGGATTAACAAAAGAAATTCGTGATGAAATAAAAAAATTTAATTTCAAAAACGGACATAATCATTTTACTTTAGATCACGTCATTCCTCAAAAAACTCATAAATTCTATTCTTTATGTTTGTATAACTTTGTTCCATCTTGTTATACTTGTAATTCAAAATTTAAAAAAGCTAAAGAGTTTAAAATAGATGAAGATTTAAAAAAAATTAGTCCAACTTCAAATCAATATTCATTTACAAATGATTTTAAATTTAAGGTATTTTACACACGAGAATTTGAAAAAATCAAAACAAATTCTGATTTTGTAATTGAAAAATTAATCTTATCAAATGAAACTCATATCAAACAATTTCTATCAATATTTAAAATAAATGGAAGATACACTTTTCATAAAGACCTAATTTTACAATTAATCGAGAAAAAAATCAAATATCCAGATTCTCAAATTAAAGAACTATCAAAAAAAAGAGGAATATCAAGTGAGGAATTAAGAAAAGAAATTTTACACTTTTTATAAACTCAAGTAATCAAAGAGAAAAAAGTTAATACCTTAACTACCAATCAATTCATTGAATTGTTTTTATGGACGATGATAAATTTAACTGCATTAGAAAAGGAATTTAGTATAAAAGAAAATAACTCAAACTTAATATTTCGTACCAGAGAATATATACTGAATTATTTATATTTTTATACTTTTTTATTTACACGATGATTTTATGAAAAAGCATACAACAAAGCTTACTTCGAAGAGTATAGAAGGTAGTGGATTACCATCAGACTACAAAAAAGCAATAGCTGAATATATTTGGAATGGTTTTGATGCAGATGCTTCAATAATAAACATAAATTATGAGGCAAATGAAATTGGATTTATCAATAATTTTTCTATTTCAGATAATGGTTCAGGAATTAATATTGAAAACATTTCCGAAACTTTTGGAAATTTTATGGTTTCAATCAAAGCAAACTCATTTTCAGAAACAGGTTTTATAAAAGGTAAGAAAGGCAAAGGAAGATATTCGTTTTCAACTTTTTGTAATAAAGCAACTTGGAATACTACATTTCTTTCGAATAAGGGAGAGTTTCTTAATTATAATATCGAAATCAATAAATCAGATATTCAGGATTTTTCAACTTTAGATACAATTGTTTCAAAAAAGAAAGCAACTGGAACTAATGTAACTTTTCAAAGCTTTTATTCATTGACTGGTGATTTATTGGAAAATGATGAATTTGAAAAATATCTATCTAGTGAATTTGGTTGGTTTTTATACCTAAATCTGGAAAAGAACTATAAAATTAATATCAATGGAATTCCATTAGATTATTTTTCAATTATAGCAGAAACTGAAAATAAGGATTTAATAATTGGTAACTTAACTTTTAAGGTTAGTTACATTAGATGGAATGAAAAAATTGGAGATAAATATTATTACTACTTTTTAAATAGCAGTAAAAAAGAAACCTATAAAAAGCACACTTCTTTTAACAATAAAGCTGTTGATTTTCATCATTCAGTATACATTGAATCAATTTATTTTGATGATTTCAAAATCACAAAAAATGACCAACCTGTATTTGAATTCTCTGGAAAAAATCAATCAGATAGTACATTTAAAGTTTTAGTAGAATTATTAAATGAATTTGTTGCAGAAAAAGAAAAGGCATTCATTAGAGATGAAAAAGCGAACGAACTGATTGATAAATTTAATAAAAACAAAGTATTCCCTGAATTTAAGAATAATCCGTATGAACAATTTAGAAAAACAGATTTAGAAACTGTTATTAAAGAATTGTATAGTGTTCAGCCAAAAATTTTTCAAGGATTAAAAATTGCTCAAAGTAAAACAATAGTAGGTTTTTTAAATTTGTTATTGGATACAGAACAAAGAGAAAGCGTGCTTGACATTATTGATAATGTAGTTAATCTAACAGATGATGAAAGAAATGAACTCTCAAAAACTTTAAAGAAAACTAAACTTTCACATATTACAACTTTGATTAAATTTTTAGAGAATAGATTTAATATTGTTCAAATTTTAAAAACATTAATCTATGATTTAGAAAAATTCACAAACGAAAGAGACCATATTCAAAAAGTAATTGAAGATAATTATTGGCTTTTTGGTGAGCAATATCATTTAGTTTCAGCTGATAAAAACTTTGAGATTCTTTTGAATAACTACTTCATTCATTTAGAAATTAAAAACACAACCCCTGAAAAAATTGAAACTAAAGAAAAACTAAAAAGACCTGATATATTTATATGTAGAAAATCTGATGTTCCAGATCCAAACAGCAATGACTTAACTATTGAAGAGAATATAATTGTTGAATTAAAAAGACCTAGTGTCATTATTGGTAATGAACAATTTCAACAAGTAGAAAGATACCTGAGAATTATTATTGAGGAAGAGCGCTTTAATAGCTCATACAGAAATTGGAAGTTTATTTTAGTAGGTAAAAAAGTTGACAGTTATATTACAGATTTATATGAAAATCAAAAAATAAAAGGGAAAAAATTTTTAGTTCAATCTATAAGAAATTACGAAATATATGCAATGACTTGGGATGATTTGTTTAAATTATTTGAAATAAAACACAAACATTTAATTAATAAATTAGATTTTAAAGAATTTGTAATTGATGGTTTGGAGCAAAAAGGCATTCTGTTAAACAAAGACGCATCTGATGAGTTAACAAAAATCGCAATAAATGGCCAATTAAATTAACTCCTTTTTACAACTAATTTAGAATACTCAAAAATGCTCAACCCAACCGAAATAAAATCAATAGTAAACTCTGGAGAAGGCTATAATGCCGAATTCAAAGTAAACCTACCTACTAATCTAAAAGGAGTTACAGAAGAAGTGTGCGCTTTTGCAAATGCTTCTGGAGGAGTTGTGTTAATTGGTGTAGATGACAAAAATGTTATTCAAGGAGTAAATATTGATAATGCCAAACGTTCAGCAATACAAAACTCTATCGGAGAAATTTCGCCAGCATTACAATGTGAATTCTATATTGCTGATGTTGAAGGCAAAAATGTAGCTGTCATTGAAGTGCCGTCAGGACAAAATAAACCGTATGTTTTATCAGGTGCAATTTATGTCCGTCAAGGTCCAAATTCACAAAAACTGACTACTGTTGAAGAAATGAGAAACTTTTTTCAGCAAGCTGAAAAAATCTATTTTGATGAAGCTTCTTGCAAAGAAGTTGACTTCACCACAGACATACCAAAAGAAAACATTGACACATTCCGTTTTGAAGCGGGATTAGTAAATAAAACTTCAGACGAGCAAGTTTTTAGTAATTTGAAATTAATCAGTAATGATGGTTTTTTTAAAAACGGAACCGTTTTATTTTTTGCAAAAGAACCGGAACGCTTTTTTGAAAAAGCAGTTATTCGTTGTGTAGCTTTCGATGGTTTATACAAAAGATACATTATTGATGATAAAATAATGGGAGGCACACTTTTTCAACAGTACCAACAAAGTATGCTTTGGCTTAAATCCAAACTGAATGTTCGATATGATATCGAAAGTGAAGGTGGTAAAGCAAGAAAAGAACTTTGGGAAATTCCCGAAACTGTTTTTAAAGAAGCCATTATAAATTCACTAGCTCACAGAGATTATTTCGACAAAGGCGGAAGAATTACAATCGAATTATTCAATGATCGTGTTGAGATTACAAATCCTGGCGGATTAGTAAGTTCTATTACTAAAAATGAATTTGGTAAAAAAAGTTCAAGCCGAAATCCTTTAATTTTCGGATTATTTGAAAGAATGCGTTTAGTAGAACAAATAGGTTCTGGCATAAGCAGAATGCGTGATTTGATGGAAGAAGAAGGATTAACACCACCCGAATTTAATACAGATGGAATGTTTACAGTCATTTTCCGACGTCCTTTTGATTTCGAAATGTGGGTGAATAAGTGGGTGAATAATTTATCCGAAAAACAAATAGTAATCCTCACTGCAATTCATAATAATAATAAAATTAAAAAAGCTACATTACAACAACTAGTTGATTTTAGTGCTACTGCATTAGATAATAATATAGATGATCTTAAGAAAGAAGGTTTATTAGAAAGAGAAGGTACAAAAGGAGGTGTTTGGATAATACATTATATCAATCCAAAAGTGGGTGAATAACTGGGTGAATAAATAGATGTTATTAATGATGCTGTAATAGTTAATCTAATAGAAGAAACCCATTATCTCATTCATCTGTACAAAATCCTCATTTAGTCAAAGTATTACTAAATCAAGTGTTGCTGTTTATTTAATTTCCTAATCGCATTCATATCTAAAACATTCTAATTCACTTGTGTTTTATTTAAAAACAGACTCTTTGAATAATCTAAATTATGCCATTAAGTTCAACAAATGACATCCAACTTTTCAAATCTGTGTTTGCAGGAAGAGAAGATGTGTTTGCAGTTCGTTGGGAAAAAGGGAGTAAAAGTGGCTATATGCCAGCCTATTTTTATGACCCATATCGGTATCGAGCTCATAAAATGAATGGTGGAACTTTTCAAAATTATGCTGATAAAGAATATTTGACATTCACTGATAAGGAAATTGAAAAACACCTAAACGGCGAACAACATATTGGTATCTATCCTTTACTTAAAGATAATACTTCTTGGTTTATTGTTGCCGATTTTGACAAAGTAGATTGGCTTGAGGACTGCAAAAAATTTATAAATACTTGTACTCAAAAAGGAATTCCTGCCTATTTGGAACGCTCTCGATCTGGTAAAGGCGGACACGTTTGGATATTTTTTGAACAACCCTATCCAGCTATAAAAAGCAGAAAGATTTTCATTTCAATTCTAGAGCAAACTGGCGTTTTTTCTTTATTTGACAAAAGTTCTAGTTTTGACCGAATGTTTCCTAATCAAGATTTTCTATCTGGAAAAGGATTTGGAAATTTGATAGCACTTCCTTTGTATAAAAAAACATTTGAACAAGGAAACAGTTGTTTTATTGATATAGAAAGTCTTGAACCAATTCCAAACCAATGGGATTTTATAAAAAATATTCAAAAAATTTCGACAATAAAATTGGATGAATTATATCAAATTCATTATACCCAACAAAACAGTATTGCTTCGATTGTACCTAAATTATACAATGAAAAGTTAACGATACGATTGGCAAATGTGGTCAAAATTAATCGCAATGCTATTCCAACTCCACTAATTAATTTTCTAAAAGAAGAATTGAATTTTATAAATACCCATTTTTTAATAAAAAAGAAGATGGGTAAAAGTACTTTTGGAACAGAGCGGTATTTCAAACTAGTTGAAGAAACGGAAAACGAAGTCATAATTCCTAGAGGTTTTACAGGGAAAATAATTCGATTTTGTAGAGCAAATAATATTGAATACGATTTTAAAGATGAAAGAAAAAAATCAAAGGAGGTTTCTTTCTTATTCAATGCACAACTCCGAGAACATCAGCAAATAGTGATTGACACGATTGCAAAGAAAGATTTAGGAGTAATTGTAGCTCCTCCAGGTTCTGGAAAAACTATCGTTGGACTAAAAATTATTGCAGAGAAAAAACAACCTGCATTAATCATCACACATCGCAAACAAATTGCCGACCAATGGATTGAGCGAATTGAAACTTTTCTTGGAATTCCAAAAAATGAGATTGGAAAAATTGGCCAAGGAAAAACAAAAATCGGTAAGCAGATAACAGTTGCAATGATTCAAAGTCTATCAAAAGAATTGGAGAAACCGGATGGAGAGAAACTTTTGAATGCTTTTGGGACTATTATTTTGGACGAATGCCATCATATTCCTGCGGAAACATTCAGAAATACAATTTCAAAATTACAAACCTTTTATTTGTATGGATTAACGGCAACACCATTCCGAAAATACAATGATAGCAAATTGATTTTTATTCATTTGGGTGATATGATTGCAGAAATAAAATCTGATGAAATAAGCACCTCAAAAAAACCAAAAATCATTATTCGAAATACCGATCTTGATGTGCCTTTCAATTCAAAAACAGACAAATTTGAGACATTATCAAAAATCCTAGTTCACGATTCTACAAGGAACAAAGCAATTCTTGAAGATGTTATCAATGAATTAAAATCGTTAAAAAAAGTAATTATTATTACCGAACGAAAAGAACATATTGACTCGCTCTATCAGTATTTAAAGCAGTCTTACGAAATAATTACGTTAAGCGGTGAAGATTCTGAAAGCAGTAAAAACTCAAAATGGAAATTACTAAAAGAAGGAAACTATCAGGTAGTTATAACAACAGGTCAATTCTTTGGAGAAGGAACCGATTTGCAAAATGCCAATTGTCTTTTTCTAGTATATCCGTTTTCCTTTGAAGGAAAATTAATCCAATACATTGGTAGAGTACAACGTTCAGAAATAACACCTACAATTTATGATTATCGTGATATCAAGATTGATTATTTGAATAAAATGTTTCTGAAAAGAAATGTCTATTACAGAAAAATTGACAAACAAGCGACTTTATTTGATGAACCCGAAGAAGATATTATTGTTCCGAAAAACAATTTTAGTATTGATAAAAAAGTAAAAATTCCATTTGAAAAACTTGAATTTCGGTACGGAAGTATCTCTTTTAAATATGAGGTTCCAGAAATGAAAACCGAGCTTGAATTTGATATTGAAAATTATGAAATAAGACCCGAATTTGAAGTTTTGAAAACTTATTTTTTCAAAACACTCAAAGTAAGAAACATCACGGTCACTATTCACGCTGAATTTGAAAATGGAATACTAATTTCGCAATTGGCACTATCCAATGATCTAGAAAAGATAACCGAAGAATTGATTGAAAGTGTAAAGTTTAAGTTTATTGCAAAGACTTACTTGGGAAAACCCAACACGATTGGTAAAGAAAATTTACTAGATATAAATCAATTACAAAATGAAAAGTATGCCAAGTTATATGACTCTGGAGATGAATTATTGAATGATTTTTTGCAAAATCAAAATTACAAGCACCAAACACATTTACAATATTTAGCCAATAATCACGAGAGAACTATTCTTAAAATTCGATTTGTTTTGAATCCATTTTCATTTGTTTTTCTTCTAGCAGGAAAAACAGGATTTCATATCGTTTTAGAAACCTTAAATACTGAAGAAGCAACTTATATTTGGCATTTTGATAATGACAAAAAATCACTTCCTGATAAATTAAAACAAGTTGATAACTATCTAAATACCATTAGAAATGATGGAAGACAATCTTTTATAGAAAATCCTCCAGATAATTTCAGTAGAATACTTCACGATTATTCAACCGACAGGAAAGGTTTTGTAATTTGGAAAGATTTGATTGAGGAAAGACTTACTTGATTAAGAAAGAAGCAAATATAAAAATAACACTATATGTTTTAGGAATTTCCATAATCCATTATCTCATTCAGCTGCACAAAAATCGCTCCTAGTCCAAGTATTCCTAGCATCAATTCTTTGTTTGCTTCATTTCACTAATTACGTTTTCAATAACGAGAATATTCTTTTTCGTTCGGTGGTAAAAAGGAAGTTTTACATTTCATAAGTCACTCCTTTGCCAACGCTCCAAAAGTTTTTGTATGCCCTAGAACGTTTACCATTCAAAAGAAAATTTAGTGGTAGGCAACAAAAACTTTCCCCAAGCTGTTTTACATAATTGAGTATTATAATTCAGCACAAAGCGTTTATATTGTTTTTTGGTTTTTGTCCAGAAGTTATAATATCATTTATGTAAAACAGCCGCCACACCCAACACGCAAGGGGTTTGCTCCAGGACAACTTTTTGAGCAGCTCCCATCGCATCACCCAGCCACTCAAAAAACCGTCCTTCACAAACCCCAATCACTGCTTCGATTCAACTTTATTATTACTTAGAATATTTTATTTTCATAAGAACATATCAATGGTTTTAGCAACAAACCGCATAAATCGGTAGTGTTTGCATTGCTTTTATGAATAGAAAAATGGCTTTAATATGTAGTTGATTTGCCTATGGATAAAGCCATTTTTCTACCCATAAAACCAAAAAGCCAGCAAGAGTGTGGTTTCTTATTTGCCAGAAAACAGGAAGTAATTGTTTTCACGATGGCCAAGATGCCATAGCAATTTACAAGAACTTACTTTACTGAATACTAAATCCTGCATACTGAACACTATTTCAGGCATCAAGCCATCATAAAAACAATCAGAAACACCCCAGTAAGCAAATAAAAAACCACACACTTCCCTGCGCTTCTGCCTCATCGCACTAGGAAACATATTTTCATTGTTTTTGTAAGTATTGAAAATCACTTTACAACGTTTATGGCAAATAGAAATATTTGTTAAAAGTGATTTTCAATACCCACAAAATCAAGTCCAGGAAAGAGTATGAATTTTAAAACAGAAAATAATAGGAATGGATTTGATATTTCTTTTTCCTGTTTTAAAATCCATACCCTTTCTGAAGAACTTCCATCATCCAAATCAACTTTTTTCGATTCCATTTCATAAGATATTTATCGGTCACGAGGAAAATAAAAAAATAAATAAAAAGAAAGTAAAGGTAAGTTCCAGTTTCAAGAAAAGAAAGTTCAAGCCTACGGTTTTCAATAAAATCTCCACCCTATCGGGTAGTATTTTCTTGAAAAAACTTGCTTTTCTTGAAACCTCCACTTGAGAGATGACTTTCTTTTTTTTCCTTTTTTCTTTTAAAAAATTTTATGTGTGTCGAGTTCAGCGAGGCATATTATCTTAAAACCGAAAGTATGTCAAATTTCATTATTAAAACCCATCAAAAAGGCACTGCATATACAAAACCTCATTTGTTTATTTTGAACAAAGGAATGAACAGCGGTAAACCTCAAAAAGAGCCATTTACGAACAGCTTTGTACTCGTTTTTCAAAATGAGGAAGACTGCGAGGGTATTTATTTTGTGGCTTACAGCTTATGGAAAACCAAGTTTTGGCATCCATTTTTAGTGGGTTCAGTAATTCCGTTTTTGCGCCTACCAGATTTCTCAAAAGAATTCAATTCAAAGGCTAGTTTGATGATGCAGGAACACGAAGAACATCAAAAGAATGTGGCAGCTCTAAAAATTTTAGAGAATAAAGAAAAACAATTTCACGAGAACATTAATCTCATAAATGATTTACGAAGAACCATTTTATACAGGTATTGCAGGAAATAATTATCAACTTAAATCAACAAAAATGAAACTATTTATTTTGTACCAAACTGATAATTGGAAATCCAAAGCATCAAGAGTATGTTTTGGCATTTTCGACACTAGAGCCAAAGCCATAGATAGCGCAAAATGGCAAGAATTGTACAACCACAATTCCGAAGTGGTCGTTTTAGAAGTTACTTTAAATCTATTTGAAGAGGTTTAATTTTTAGCCACAAAAAAAGCCCAATCCTTACGGTTTGGGCTTCATTATCGTCTAATCCAAACCCCGATAGATATCGGGGCACAACTAGAATTAGACTATTTTTTGTGCTTCTTGATTAAAATTTTGAGTACAAAAGATATTGTAAAACTTACTATTGCTCCAAGCGTGGCTAGAATTATAGTTTTCAAAACATCTTCCGAATGCAAATTCGGTAAAACACTCAAAAATGTACCACCAGCGGTACCAACTACAGTCGAATTACTGTGCTCCATCCTCTTTTTCTGTTGAGGTTGTCAATTGACTAACCGCTGAAACAACACCTCCAGCAACAGCCAAATAACCTCCGATAGATGTTACCACAACGGGTAATGCAATCGGCGCTGCTAAAATAGTTCCTCCTATGGCAACTAATGCCAAACCAACATTTCGAAGCACTTTAAAAAACTTTGGTGTGGGAGCTGAAGCTCTATTTAATATTTTTTTCATAATTTTTAAATTAAGATTGAATAATCAATTCGATACTTTCATTGCTATCTAAAGCTTTATAAACCAATTCTTTTAGTTTGACAAAAGCTTTTCGAGACATTAGACCTAATCCAGGTCCTGAAAGTTTAGTTACTGGAGCTATACAACCTTTCAGTTCTTGCAAAGCATTATTGGCAGGATGGAATAGGATCAAACTTCGATTTTTTACCTCCAATACTTCAAAATGCCATTGAAATTTCTTGCTGTATCGCTTTCTTATAAAATATTTCCCTTCCGGAATGCAGGAAACTTTCGTTTCGTTATTCTTCCAAGGCAATTCAATGGTATTACAGATGAATTTGCCCTCGCATTCGAGTTTACCATTAGTTCCATCAGGGAAATAAGTTCTATTTAATATAAGTATCATACTGATCACTAATTACTGAACTCTGAATACTAATTATTAAACACCGCTATCTACTTTCACAATCGATAATGGATTGTAAGAGCCATTTTTCAAAGGATACATTGCTCCATTTACATCTTGGTAAAACTCAAGTCCAAGAGCCAAAAATAACGGTTTTGTGCTAGCTGGTGTAACAGCATTTGTTTGGCTAATTACAGCAGTAGCATTTATATCCCAAGGCAAAATTGCCGTTTCAGAATGCGCTTCAACAAATGTTTCCGCCTCAAAATCAATTTCCGCACCTGCGGAAATAATTTTAAAATGTGTTGTTCCCGATGGTGCAGCAATCATATTCAACGGAACAAATGAAGCCAAATCAACGGTAATATTTCCAGTCACTCGGTCAATTGCCCCTACAAAAGGCGCAAATAAACTGGTGCCTAGTTTCCCTCGGATATTGAATTCGAAACCCGCTAAAAGTTCAGCTTCACCATCAATTACATTTCTTAATCCTCTAACACTTGTGGTATCAGCTTGGATTACCTTAACCATTTGTTGTGTTAATCGACTAACCATTTTACTGTCCGCAGAATTCAACAACAACGCTCTAAATGCCGTTCTTAAAATCTTTCCTGCCTTACCTGCTCTACCAAACTCAGAACCATTCTCACGTGTTCTTTGAAACGCCGGATCATTTTTAATTCTATTGGCATCTATACCTCCTTTTTCACGTGCCAAATGCCCATCTTGGGTTTTGTAAAAAGTAATATCTCCGATAGTACCTTTCAATTTAATTATGCCTTTCTGTCTTGCCATAATTTCTAAAATTTAAGTTTAAAACTCATTAAATACTCCTTCATTCCGAATACTCGTTGCAACTAAATCTCGAATGATTTAAAGCAAAGTTTCCATCATTTAAACCTAATTTCAAAAAGTGAATGTCAATAGTGGTACTAAAGAGTAAATAATTACCTATTTTAATCACTTATCCATAAAGTGATTTCCATAACTTTGTATAAAATCGAAGCTTATTGATTGTATGTTGAGGTTACTCATAAGCATACCAAAGGCATAGGTAATGTATTAAAATATAAAAATGTGGTAGGAAGTAACACTAGGGTATGTATTTATCCAAAGGATGTACAACGTATTACAGGTAAAACATATAGACAGGCAAGATTGTATTTAATTAAGGTAAAAAACAACCTCAACAAAGAGCCTCATCAATTAATTTCAATAGAAGAGTTTTGTGACTTTTCAGGACTACAAATTGAACACGTTTTACGTTGTATTATCGGATAGGATTTGATGCTTCTACGAAGCTCTAAAACGGTTCTTTATCCATTAATAACTAGTTCATTAAGTAGTTCAAAGAATAGTCTAAAGTATTCTATTATATAGAAATATTGATTATATTTACATCAAATATTTTTTAATGTTCTTTACTGGTTTTTACAAGTGACCTATTTAATGACCTATCGAAACATATAACAGCTAAAGCCTTATAAACACTAGCATAAAAAGAGGAATACAAATCCCTCTTTCTCCGCAGAATTAAAACCCTAGCAACTGTTAATCAGTGAGTTAGGGTTTTTTGTTTTTACTTCTAGCCCACATCATTTTGACTTGATTCTGAAATATCTTAGAAATTAAATAAAGTCAAACTGAATTAAAATAACTTTTGGGCTTGATCCTAATAATCACAATACATTATTATATCTTTATCCCCAACTTTATGGATACAACTTTAGAAATATTTGGCTCAATTTTCGGTTTTTTGGCCGTTTACTTTACTATCAAAGAAAATATTTGGTGTTGGTATTTTGGTTTAATTCAAGTAACCGTTTTTTGTTTTGTTTTCTATACTGCAAAATTATATTCGGATATGATTTTGCATGTTATTTACATCTTTCTGCAAGTATATGGATGGTATAACTGGAAATATGGTGGCTCCAATCAAAGTACATTGCGCATAACACTGGTGAAAAACATAGGATTCTGGATTAGTTTAACGATTATAGTATCCTTTTTCCTAGGATATATTATGCAAACAAAAACAGACGCCTCCTATCCTTATGCCGATGCTTTTATAACGATTACAAGTCTAGTTGCGCAATATTTGATGATAAAAAAAGTATTAGATTCCTGGCTATTTTGGATTGTAGTCGATGTGGTTGCCATTACGGTATATGCTTATAAAGGGCTGTATTTTACAACCGTATTATATGTTCTTTTTTTGGTCATGGCTATAATTGGTTATTTGGAATGGAAGAAAGCATATAAAGAAGAATTAAAGCATGGAACACAAACATAAAATTGGATTGACATTGGGTAAATTTGCTCCTTTTCACAAAGGGCATCAGTTCGTAATAGAAACCGCTATTAAAGAGGTTGATGAATTGATCGTGCTAATTTATGACGATCCCATACTAAATATTCCTTTGGCGACTAGAGCGGGTTGGATTCGGGAACTATACCCCGAAATCACGGTTATCGAAGGTGTCAATTCGCCAAACGATAGCGGCTACACCCCTGAGATCATGAAAATTCAAGAAGATTATGTGACACATGTTATAGGCAATCGCAACATTTCACATTTTTACTCGAGTGAACCGTATGGCGTACACATGAGTGCTGCCTTGAATGCCATAAATAGACCAGTAGATAGTAGTCGGAACAGCATTCCTATCTCTGCTACAAAAATCAGACAAGATCCTTTTAAGTACCAAAATTTTATTCACCCCAAAGTATATGTCGATTTAATTACAAAAGTGGTCTTGCTTGGTGCTCCTTCAACAGGCAAAACTACTCTGGCAGAAAAATTAGCCACGCATTTTAATACCCAATGGATGCCTGAATACGGAAGAGAGTACTGGGAAAATCATCAAATAGATAAAAGACTGACCTTAGACGATCTTTTAAAAATAGCCCAAATCCATATTGAAAGAGAAGATGCTTTGGTAGTACAATCCAATCGATTTTTGTTCTCCGACACCAATGCAATTACTACCTATTTATTTTCATTAGATTATCATGGCAAAGCACTCCCTGAATTGGAAAATTTAGCAAAAGTGGCCGAAAGCAGGCATGACATTATCTTTCTATGCGATACCGACATTCCTTATGATGACACTTGGGATCGATCTGGCGACGTAAAAAGAAACGTTTTCCAACAACAAATAATTGATGATTTAAACGCTAGAAATCTTAAGTATTACATACTCAAAGGCAGCGTTGAAGAAAGAATAGAACAAGTATCAAAAGTATTGTTTGCTACAGAAAACAATAAATTTAACCTAACTTAGAGCAAAAATAGAACCATGTCTGATTTACTAAATAAAACGATGGGTTTTTTTAAGAAAGTCCCTGAATCGCCCACCAATCCACAAGAGGAACACCACAACAATGCTAGATTTCAAATAGAAGATCTTTATTCCAGTGATGCTCCTCAAGCTGACGCTAACGACGCCATTAGCCTAGATGAAAAATTGCGTCAAGCCTATTTTTGGATAACCAATACGGCCATTATTAGTCCCTATTACGATATCGAGTTCAATGATGGCGACCCCAAAACGTTTTTATTTGGAGACAGCAAAGTACCTGTTCATTTGCCTACGGATCAAAGCTATTCAAGTTTTGTATTAATGCCGTTATTGAATTTAGCGGCAAGAGGAAAGTGTCTCATTGTTGGTGGACCTGGTCGTGGAAAAACAGCGACTTCGGTATTGATGGGCTTATTGGCAGGATATGACAAAAAAGACGTGATGCGGGCCATTCAACACGGTCAACCTCAAATGACGATTTCCGATTTATTAGGACATCCCTTGCCCTCAGATATGGTAAAGGCCGAAAAAACTTCAGACATTAGAATTGCTTGGCGAAAATGGCTGAGCATGCGGGTGAAAATTATTGATGAATACAATCGAATACCCACTCGAACACAATCGGCGTTATTAACCGTTTTGGCTGATAATTATGCTGAAATATTCGATCAAATTTATGAATGTCCCGAAGGAGCCTGGTACCTTACCGCCAATGATGATGCGGGTGGCGGAACCTATCAAGTTATTGAAGCTTTAAAGGATCGAATTGACATCGTGATTAGAGCAATGCACTTTAATACGCGGTTTATAGACGATTTATTGCAGCGTATTGAACTCAATTTTAAACCAGAAGCGATTATTCCCGAAGAAATTATTTTTACCGAAGAGGAATTAACTACGGTAAATAAACAAATAAGAGGTGTAAAAATCGATCGCGAATTACGCAAACGCATCGAGTTTTTTTGTCGCCAATTTGAGTTTTTTGAGCCTGCCTCCAATCGATTGGAATACATGACCAAAGACACCGCAAAATTGTCTGGTATGGATATGCGTACTCTTTTTAGAAAAGAAACAGGAAAAGATCCTATTAAAGATTTAGGTTCACAAGCAAAAAACGGTTTATCCGTTCGAAAAATTATGACCTTGTTGATGTTCTCTAAATCATTGGCCTATTTTAGAGGTAATAAAAAAGTAGAACTAGAAGACATTAGACAAGTGCTGCCCTTTGTTTTACACGACAGCTTAGTTCCTCATTTAGAATCGCCCTTTTTTGACCAAGTAGGCAATGAAGTCTATAGAGTAGATCGCATTGTTTGGTTAAGAAACTTATTCGATTTGTCTTGCGATGAATATGTGAGCCAAGATTTGGATCGAAATGACCCTGTTGAAAAACTGGAAGAGGAATTTAAAAAAGGACTTGAAAACATCTCATCAAAAGAAATTGACTCTCGCCTTTTAACTATAGAAAAACAACTACAAGTATGGTCTGAAGAGAAAAAGTTATACGGCTATCGAGCAGATGATATTTTAAAATTAAAATACCTACATCAACGTTATACCAATTACAAAAGATGGCTGCAATGGAAAAAATAAGCGATCCACAACTTATTGCAGCATTAAGCCAAAATAGCACCTTGTACAATCAATGGTACAGGGAAGGCGAAATAAAGTATGGCAACTTACCCGCTCAAGCCATTGCCAAATGGATGGTAGAAGTTGTTGAACCTATTGTAAAAGCTGCTTTCGACGAAAATTCAGCCCCAGAAAAAGTGCATGAAGTCGTTAAAGCGTTGTATCTAGAATCGTTAAAATTAATTGGAAGTGGCTTGGCCATTCGGTATAGGGAGGAATACAAAGCGGCCTGGCTATTGCTTGTTCAAATGCCCAACCTAATCGTAAAATTTCCAACAAAAGTCCTTGCCTTATTAAACGATGTCCTTTTAAACCTTCAGCTGCATGCACCCGAAAAAAGTATCGCATGGTGTGACTTAATGAAATCTAGCAGTGTCGAAATTAAAACCATCGAAGATTTTAAAACGGTAGGGCGTATTTATGCTTGGAAATGCGGTTTGGCACATTTACGAATTCGTTTAAAAACAGATTACGAAGCGCTTGCTGAAAGCCTACAACAAACCGTTGTCGACACCATCGGTTTGTCTAAAAACAGCAAACTGCTTTTTGAAACTCCTTGGGCAGATACCAGTACACAATTTCAAGGGGTACAAGGCGGCTTTAAAGGCACAACGGGATTTTTTGAACATCCACCAAAACTAGCACAACTAGACCAACATCTATTGGTAACGGATACAAAAAATAGTTACGCCCTTTTTGCAGACCAATTTGGCAAAGTCCTTCTTCCTGCCACTACTGTTGCTCCTTCTTATATTCTATCCAATTCTAAACAGTTTGAAATCTTGAAAACTTGGCTAGAAAAATACAAGGAGGAAATTGATCCCTCCACTATTTCATCAGTTGTGGTCACCAAAGACACCTTGGCTTTTACTTTGGAAAACTCTTATTTTTTATACTTATTCAGCCATAGTAATGAATAATCAATCCAACATAGAGACAACATTCAAGTTATGGCAGTCGCTTTGGCAAGCTGCAAAGTTGGAATGGAATCCTTTGTTGCGTTTGCAAGAACCCATTTGGTGTTTATCGCATCAAGAAGCCCAAAAAGAAGGACTCACGGGCAGCTTTGCAATGATACGATTGACCGATCATCGCATTGTGATCAATTTAGAAGAAATTGTAGAACGTGGTATTACCAATTATGCTCTTGAAGTATTGGCACATGAAATTGGTCATCATATTTTTGCACCAGCAAATTTATATGATAATGCCATATTATTGAATCGAATCCGCTTTGGTTTGCCTGGTTTGGAAGACAGAGCGCCTATGGTTTCTAATTTATATACCGATTTTTTAATCAACGACAAACTACAGCGAACCAATAAATTACAAATGGTTGAGGTGTACAAAGCGATTAATTCAGAGGATACTTTTTCTGAATTTTGGACATTGATGATGCGTACTTATGAATATTTATGGCGTTTAAATCGAGGAGAATTAGCAAGCAATAAGTCTTTTCACAGTAAAAAAATAGATGCTGATGCCTCATTATTAGCCCATTTGATTCGAAGTTATTCCAAAAACTGGATGCACGGTGGCGGTCGTTTTGCCGTGTTGCTCTATCCGTATTTAATGGATGACAAAAGCTTTCAAGAAACGCGTAAAAAGATTTTAATATTGTTAGATGCTGAAGATGCAGGAATGGGCGCTATGAACATCTCAGGAATGACGACGCTCGATTTAGAAGGCTATGACGAGATTATTGATATGCGAAAAGAAGCCATTGGTTTAAAAGATGATGACGATCAAAATAAAAAAGAAAGTTTAGTATCCGAAAAAAACAAAGCTGGCGGACAAGGTCCAAGAAATGCGTATATGGGACCCGGAAACTACATTGATTTGATGAAACAACTCAATCCCAATGCAGATGAACAGCATTTGCTCAATGGCTATTACAAAGAAATTGCTTTACCGCATTTGATTGATTTTCCTGTCGAAATTTCAGAAAATGTCTCCCTAGATTTGCCCGAAGGATTGGAAACTTGGGATATTGGAGACCCCATGGAAGAAGTGGATTGGTTGCAATCGTCCATTTTATCTCCCACACTTATTCCTGGATTAACTACTCAAAAGCGAACCTACGGTTCTGATGCAGATAATAGCCTTTCAGAAAACCCGTTAAATGTATATATTGGCATCGATTGTTCGGGTTCGATGATGAATCCACGGCAAAATTTTTCATGGCCAATACTAGCCGCTACAGTTATAGGACTATCCGCTTTACGTGCCGGAGCCTCGGTTATGGGATGTCTTTCTGGCGAACCTGGAAGTTACTTGGAAACCGACGGCTTTATTGATGATGAAACTGATTTACTCACCACCCTAACCTCCTATTTAGGCACTGGTTATGCCTATGGAATAGAACGATTGCGAAAACCATTTGAAAAAATACCAACTAAAAAGTCGCATATTGTAATCGTTACCGATAATGATATTTTTAGCATGCTAGACTCTGATACACCAAACAAACAAACTCATTGGGAATTGGCGGAACTTGCCTTAAAAAATGCTGGTGGACATGGAACAATGGTCTTACATTCGCATCCCGATTATGAAAAAGACTTCGTAATCCGATTAGAAAAAATGGGCTGGAATGTGTATTATGTTACCAACGAAGCAGAACTTTTGAAGTTTGCACAAGACTTTTCACACCAAAACTATAATTATGTCTAACTATAATGTCTTTGAATTAGTCACTCATCTAAGAAAATGTCCTGATATTTTTTTAAAACCCACTTCCCTTATGGAAAAAGGAGGGTTAAATGCGATTGCCCTAGTTTGTGATACCTATAGAATTGTATGTAACGACTTTTTAAAAAAAGAATTTAAGATCCCTAGCGAATATAATTTAGCCTACATCGAAGATAATCATTGGCGAACCATTGCTATTTCGACTTGGTTACTGAGTCATCCCAACTTTATAAATTGTCCTTTTTTAGAAGACAAATTATATACTTTTTGGTTTGAAGCCTTAGCGGAAGCGGCTCTTTATGTGAAATTTGAGAACTGGATTAGTGACGAAGAACGGGCAGAAGAAATGGTACGCTTGTTATTATACACTTGTAAAATTCTACCCGAAGGCGAAAGTGATGAGGAAGCCATAGATAAATTAGCCTCGCTGAGCAGTGCCGATCGCCAAAAAGTCTTAAGAGAATCATACGAAGCAAATGAAAGAATAATGAGAATTAAAAGAGAGATGGCCGAAAAAAAAGCCCGTGAAGCGGCAAATACCTATGGACGCGAGTAGTGACCCTCAAATAGCATTAACAGACGCGGAACGTTTTCCGTTGCTTGACGATTTAAGTTTTTTAAACACACTTAAACAAGATGCGCTTGCCCCAAAATTTAATTTTAAAAGTGGAGATCGGTTAAATGCGATACAACTATCAAAAGTTAAAGCGTATAAAAAGAACTATTATAGTACCAAATTATTTTGGAACGAAGGCCAAACTCCAATTTGGCTAACGGATTATGTACAATGGTGCTTTGACACCGTCCCTTTTTACCAGAATAAAGGCAATCAATTCGATTCTTTTCCAACGATGCATCGAGACGATATCCGAAAACAGGCTCCTTTATTTGTTTCAAATGAGGCCAATCTAGAGGAATTGTTGGTGTATTATACCTCCGGATCAACGGGCGCAAAGTTAGATGTGCTTTTTGACGCTGTTTCTCAAGCCAATTGGTTACCACAAATAGAATCTGTTTTGGAAGATTTTGCTATTTCTATCACCGAAAGCTCAAATACGACAGCCATTGCTTTGATCTGTGCCCAAGAAAAAACATTGACATACGCTTCTTTATCGACCTATTTGGGAGGAGCGGGCATCTTAAAAATTAATCTAAATCCGTCTGAGTGGAGTCATCCTGATAATGCTAAAAAATACCTCGAAAAATACAAGCCACAAATCCTTACAGGTGATCCCCTTGCTTTTATGGCATTGTTAGCATTACTACCAGAACTAAGGCCAAAGGCGATGATTTCTTCAGCGATGAAGCTCACAACAGGCACAAAAAACAAATTAGAACATTATTTTAAATGCCCCGTAATTGATGTTTATTCCTTAACGGAATGTAGAAATATAGCCTACGCTACCGAAATTGGACACAAAGTGATTCGGCCTGATTTATTCTTAGAAATTTTTGACGAACACCATGATGTGCCGCTGCCTAATGGCAAAAGAGGTGAATTAGTGGTTACAGGAGGCAGCAATCCCTTTTTACCTTTAATTCGCTATAGAACAGGCGATTTTTGTAGTCTAAAAATAGTAGATGGCATTCCGTATTTGATTGACTTAGAAGCTCGAAATCCCGTAATTTTCTTTACAAAGTCGCATCTAAAAATTAACAATATCGACATCTCTAATCGCCTATCTCATTTACCTTTGGCCGGTTTTAAAATGCACCAAAGGCAAGACAAAGTGATTGAATTCACAGGATATTCTAATGACATTAGTCCGAAAGAAATCATCCAATTATTGAATGTAGTTTTTAAAAATGATATTGAAATTCAAGCAACTATTCAAAAAATATCTCAAAATAATACGGTAGAAAAAACACAATACTCATCAGAATTACTAGACGACAACTAGTCTTGGTTGCTAATCTAAATCTTAATAAATACTGGGGATTTGGATGTATTTGTTTCAAATAAAAGAGGGAGCTAGTCAATCGACTAAAACTTGCGTGAACTTATTGAAGTACTGTCAGTCTGAGTTTGTCGAAGACCCACAATCAATGTCTACTTTAATAAAGAGTATTACTGCCTTTGAAGACTCTTCGAAAATCAATAGCAAATGGTACTCGACCTCCTTCTCTACTGGTACTCTACGAACACACGGCAACATTTGTTATTTTATATGATCCAAAGTTATTCGCCTTAAATATTCATACACTATTAAATCTTGGGGAAAAACCTGGGTGGAACTTACCGTATTCTATGATTTTCCAGTAGAAATTAGAAAAATAATTTACACCATAAACTTAATTAAAAATCTTGATGGAAAGATTAGAAAATATACCAAAAACAAATTATCATTCCCTACGGATGAAGCAGTTTTAAAATCTGTACATTTGACTCTGAGAGAAGCAACTAAAAAAGCAGTCAATGCCAATCGAAAATTGGCATTTAATCCTCAACCAGTTCTTAACTATATTAAAAAAAGGGTTCAACTTTAATTAAAAAGTCAAAACACCATATTTTTAAACTTATACACTTTTTAAGCAAGCACCCTACGAAGTAGCTATAAATCAAGGCTTTCTGTAATTGAATTTTAAACGATTCCTAAATCCTTGGCCATAGCCACAAGATGTACTGTATTGTTGGCTTTGAAATAAATCTTGAGTTTATTGATGTTTTTTTCGATAGAACTTTTACTATTAGGAGTAATCCTTTCTTGTTTAAAAAAGGTTTCAATATTCTCTAAAGAAACTCCATTAGAGAGGTATTTGAGCAGTTGCACGTCATAATTATTAATTTCGCTAGTGGTCATGTCTTGAAGTACATGCAACATTTCAGGAGAAATGTTTTCTTTTTCCTCGTTGTAAGCTTTATGGATCGCTCTTTTTAAGTCATAAATGGTGTTTCTGCCTTTTAGAACATAGCCTTCTATATGTAAATCATCAAACAATAATTTGATGCGGTGTACTTTATCTTCAATTGAAAAAATAATTATTTTAATATCGGGATTTTCTTTTTTTACAGCAGCTATGAGTTCCTCCCCTGAATTGAGTTGGTTTACTTGATGATCTGCTTTAAAAGACAAATCAGAAATAAGGAGTTGAAACGGATTGCCTTCTAGGTTTGCTTTTTTCACCTTCAGCAGGGCTTCGTCACAGTATTTTGCATATTGAATTTCAGACACTTCCAATTCATTGAGGGTCTGAGCCGCACCCATATCATTAAAATCTATATCATCTGCAATTAAAACTTTTGTAAACATATTTGGCATATTATTTTGGAACTACAATCTTAGCTTTAAAACCTTTATTGGTTTGAGTGTCAAAAGTAAGTATTCCGTTTATGGTCTGAATACGGTTTTCCGCATTCTGGAGACCATTTTTTAAAATTAGTTTTTCTGCAAAACCAATTCCGTTATCTGAATACTCAATTTTGAGCTTATTTAGTTCCAGATCAAAACCTACGACAACAAAACTAGCTTGGCTGTATTTTTTCATATTCACCATGAGCTCCTGTAAAACTCTATGGATAGCGATCTTTTTTTCGGCATCAACTTTTGACCAATCGATGGGGTTTCCATTTTTAATAATAACTTTGGTAGTGCTGCTTTTATAGCTGTTAAGCATTTGCTTTATATTGCGTTCAAAATGCTCTCCTGTTTCAATCGGACTATTAACTTTAGAAAAATTTCGTATCCTCGCATAAATTTTATCGAGATTATTTAAAAGTGTTTCTTTTTTCTCTGGGTTCTGTAAATCTTGAGTTTCAGCAAAAGTCATTGTGTAAAAAACATCATTGGCCAATTCATCATGAAGCTGCTTCGATATTCTAGTTTCAGTACTATAACTTGCTTTTAATCGTTCCTGTTTGGTTTTATTTTTATAGTAATTGATTATAAAACCAATTCCCGCTAGTAGCATCACAAGTCCAAAAACAGATAGGTACTTTTGGTTTTTTTGTGTTTCAAGTTGCAAAAGCGTTGCTGTCCTTAGCCCCTTATATTTGATGTTTTCTAAAATCACTTTCCTGGAATCATACCTTATTTTAGCAAATTTGTTTTTTGCATTGCTACGTACTTTTTTAATGCTGTCGTTTAAATTTACAAACATCAACGAATACCTATTGACTCCCTTTTCTTGATTGTAGCTCATTAAAAAAGACAAAGCTTCTAACCTTTCGTCTATACTTTGTTGCCTCGTTGCTTCATGATAAGCTTGTAAAGCATTTTCTTTTGATTTTTGAAAATCTTTATTTTGATAATAATCGGCCAGATGCAAATAGCTTTCAATACTCCCATAGAAATCAGCGTTGCTTTTCCTAATTACTAAGGCTTCATTCATCAGTGTTAATCCTCTTGCATCTTGCTTGTTTTTATAATAAGCAAATCCAAGATTGTCCATAATTCTGGCTTTTTTATTTTGGAGGCTGTCTAAAATATCCAACTTTAAAAATGGCTCTAAAAGTACTACTGCTTTCTTATACTTTTTTTGTTCTAGGTAAACAGTAGCGATATTATTAAAGACTGCCACGCGAGCTACAGAATCTTTTACCGTTTTTAAAACTGTAGTATAATAACTTACGGCGTCGTCATAGTTTTTTAATTCTTTGGCAGCGATGCCAAATAAATTATAGGCTGCCACCTGATATTGTAGATTATTATTGATGTAGGGCAAGGCTTCGGTCAAAGTTTCCTCACTACTGTAATAATCTCCAAAAGTTTGCTGAATGTGTGCCATTCCCACGAGATTATAGGCTATATAAGGGCTAGAACCTTTTTCCTTGAGCAATTCTGTCGATTTTAAATAGTAATAGAAAGCACTATCCAGTTTATGTTCACTACTAAAAGTATCACCTAATGTGGAATATTGTTCGGCTATACTATCATTTGAAGTCTCTTTATTATTTGAAGAATCGCTATTCGTTTTCACGCTCTCTTGACAAGACACAATAGAAAACAAAAGCATTAAAATAAAAAATGGGGAACGCAACATATAAAGTTTCATTCCCCGAAATTAATATTTAATTGCAATTAATGCCTATTATTTAGTTTTTTTTGGAAGTGTTATAATAATAATTTCATCACCAGGACCTTCAAGCGTTGTTGAGCTGTTTATATTGTCCGTGGGTGTTACATCACTTTCTTTAAACGAGCGATAACGCAAACAAAATCATAGCACAATACCGCTATTTACATGTCAATTTATTATTTAAAAGTAAATAGTTTTGGACTAAATGAAACCATCATCCAAACCCAATTATTTGTATTTCCTGCATTCCCGCCTTTAAGTCGTTCTAAAGTGCTTGAGCCAAACATTTGAGAATATCCTGCAGAAGCTACAATATCTTTTTGAAGCGCATAACCCGCAGTGAAATCAATTTCAGTACCTAAATAAGGATCCATTTTAGCATTGGAAGCATCCAAAACGGTATTGGGCGCCGAGAATAAATGCGGTGTTAAGCTAAATTGCCATTTGTTTTGTGTTAGATTTAATTTCAAAAAAACATCACTTAAACCAACACTATTTTGATGATTCCCAACATAGAAATAATCCATAAAACCATT
Source organism: Flavobacterium muglaense (assembly GCF_014305155.1). Taxonomy (GTDB): domain Bacteria; phylum Bacteroidota; class Bacteroidia; order Flavobacteriales; family Flavobacteriaceae; genus Flavobacterium; species Flavobacterium muglaense. Next base: position 66,900 of record NZ_JACRUK010000011.1, on the reverse strand, counting down.
AAATCCATGATTGGTACCAAATAAAGGAGTAAACGATTTGTAATCTATGCTAGTATCATTTTGATCTTTACCCGAAAGGAATTCATAACCTAAAGTCGCTTTCAAATTTCCTGTTAGCGCATACCCTATATTGGCTCCCGCATAAAAAGCATTCACCTTGTTTGAGTTGCTTTTTCCTGCTTGTCCGTACAAACCTAAATTAGTATCCCATTTATTTTCTTTGTAAGAAAGGTAGGTTCCAAAGGTTTGTTTGTAATCTACTTTTAAGTCGGTTATTGTTTTTGCAAATTCATAGCCCGTATTCATAAATAACAAACTCATGTTTACTTTACTAAACTGCGTATGATACCAAGCGTATTGCAATGATTTATAATTAGTGGTATAGGCCGTTGTAGGCGCTACTACATTCTCTGCATTTGCATTTAAAGCAAACCCTAAATCCAACTGATTATTTTTTGGATGAAAAGAGATAACAGCCGCATCGTGGCTTTGTCCTTGTTGCGCCCAATCAATTTCTCCTAAAATTCGTTGATTATCATAAGACAATACCTGACGCCCTAAACGAGCACTCCAGTTGGTATCAAAATCATATTGTGCCCATGCTTCAAACACCGCAACTCCGTTTTTATCAGCTGTGGTAGTGGTGGCTGCATCACCCCAAGTACGTATGTTTTGCAGACTTAATTTAGTTTTTAACTTATCTTGTTTAAAGTTCAAAATTAAACGTGAACGTTGCGATACAAATGAGGTCGCATCTTCGGAATCTTTAATTAAGCTTTTAAATCCGTTTCGATATTCATAACGAGGTCTCAATTGAAGACTTGCGTCAAATTCTTGAGCGTAAGAACTTAAGCTCATCATTCCTAAGAATGATAAACCAATTATTTTTAATGATTTCATGAGTTTTTTAATTTAGCTTATTTGCTTCTTCAGTAATTTTTTTAATAGTTTCATCCGAGTTTACACCAATACCTTCTTGTTGAAAGGATAGTTCTCCTTCGGCATTAAAAACACTAATAATGTTTGAATGAGAAAAATCCATCGGTGCTATTTTTTTGTAATTTACCGCTAATACTGCTGCAAATTCACGGGTATTTTCTTCCGTTGAGCGCAAGAATAACCATTGATCCCCCTCCATTTTATTTTCGATAGAGAAGGCTTTTAATTTAGTAGGTGTATCCACTTCAGGGTCGATACTTACTAAGACGAGCTTGACATTTTTTTTAATATTCTCTGGCAAATGAGCTTCTATATTTCGCATATCAGCCACTAATCTTGGGCAAGCCGACTTACAAGAAGTGTAAATCATTACCATTACAAGCACTTTTCCCTTTAGATCTACCATCTCGATGTTTTTATTATCTTGAGTAGTCCATTTTGATGGCAAATTATAGATTGATAAATCTGAAATAGGTTTAACAGCTGGTTTTTCAGTTGCATTCTCTCCCGATTTATTTTCTTCCTTTTTCTTATTGCACGATTGAAGTGACAACAGCATTATAGCCAATCCTAAAACGAGCTTTAAACTATTAGTTAATTTACTATTTGCTTTCATTTCTTTAAATTTTTAATTGTTCGGAACCGATTATTTATCCTTAGCACAACGAAAACCTAGGTTTTTAGTGGTGTAACTTGCCTTTAAACTTCCTCGAAAAGCGTATCGCATAAAAGCGGCATAATTCATCAAATCAGTAGCATTGATAGAAGCGCTTCCGCAAAAGAGATTCTTGTCTGTATCCTTGTCTTTTCTAGATTCCCCAGAAAGAAAAATACTATTGAAGTCGCCAGTCCATTCCCAAACTAATCCATGCATATCATAAACACCCCAATAATTTTTGAATGTTTCCCCTACAGGATTAGCATAAGTATTAGGCTTTTCATACCAAGACATGATGTACTTATTGAAGCTTTCTTTAGTACGTGCATCGATTCTTTTTTCATCGGCCATGGCTACATATTCCCATTCGTCCATGGTAGGCAATCGTTCCCCTTGACATTCGCAGTATTTCTTGGCGGCAAACCAAGAAACATTGGTAACTGGTGCAATACTTAAATTTCCCTTGCCATAATTAAAATCACTAGCCCAATGAGACAGGTAACTTTTATCAGCAAAAATTCCTTTCATTCTGGAACGAATATTCTCAGGATGTTTTTTTAGAAAGGCTAAATATTGGGCATTTGTTACCGGATAAACATCAAGATAAAAAGCTTGTACTTCGACCGGTTTTTTATTTGCGGCACCATAAAGGGGAACAAAAGCTCCCCTTTCTATGATAACCATTTTAGTTTCTTGAGCCCATAGCGATGTTGCTAGTAGTAATAGCAATATTGACAAACCTATTTTTCGTTTTAACATGGCTATTGTTTTTTAGACTTTTGAATTAATTATTTTCTTTGGGCTTTTACCATTGCAGCCGAAACCACAGTTTTATTATTACCCCAATTGGCATAAACATAAGTTAATGCATCTGCAATTTGTTGATCACTTAACGCTTGAGCAGGCATGGCACTGTTAAATTTTTTCCCATTTACTGTAATAGCACCAGACAATCCTTTTACCACACCCTTAATGGCTCTGCTGGTATCTTTATTTAAATAATCAGACTTAGCTAATGGCGGGAAAGCACCTGGAATTCCAAGTCCCGTTCCTTGATGACAGGCAATGCAAACCTTGTCATAAACTCCTTTTCCTTTGGCTGCACTTTGACTAAATCCTTGTAAAGCAAACCCTAAAGTTGCAATGCAAAAAATATACTTTTTCATGTTTTTATTATTTAATTATTGTATTTATTTAATGGTTGTCTTAATGACTTTCTTTCGTTTTTGGAGCTGGCGTCGCTCTAATAGCTTTTACTTTGGTAGGACTGATTACAGTTTTATTATTTCCCCAACTGTTGTATACATAAGTCAAAACATCAGCAACTTCTTCATCAGTCAAGTTTTGACTCGTCATTACATTATTGAATTTTTTACCGTTTACAGTAACTTCGCCACTCAATCCGCGTAACACAGCACCAATCGCTCTATCTGGATTTGCATTCAAGAAATCTGATTTTGCCAATGGAGGGAACGCATTTGGAACACCTTGTCCTTCTTGTTGGTGACAAGCAAAACATGTTCTTCCATACAACTCTCTACCAGCGCTAACTTGTTGCGCAACAGTTTTAGCAACCATAGGTTTTTCTTTTCCAGCTACTTTTGGCATATTTTGTACCGTTCCACCTTCAGGCAAATAAATTCCCTCTTGTATTGTTCCTGAATAGACTTTTTTATTCTCTTCACCTTCTACTTTCAACATCCCTAAAGCTCCTTTGTTAAAGGCTCTAAAAATCGAGTGATCAACTAATATAAATGTTCCGGGAACCTCTACTTTGAACTCCACTATTACAGCACCACCAGCAGGTACTAAAGTGGTTTGTACATTTTTATTAATCAACTCACCACCTTCAATATGTACTTTGTCGAAAATTTCACCAATGGCGTGGAAAGAAGACACTAAGTTAGGTCCACCGTTACCCATAAAAATACGTACTGTTTCTCCTTTTTTAGCTGTTAATGCTTTTTCGCCAGTCAAAGCTCCTACTTTTCCATTAAACACTACATAATCAGGAGTTTCTTTAATCGCTTTATCCATATCAAAAGCTTGGTGCCCTTGTTCTCCATAAGCTCCTTTAGTATAGAAATCCCCTTGCATGATGTAATATTCTTTGTCTACTGGAGGTAAACCTCCTTCTGGTTCCACCAAAATCAAACCATACATTCCGTTTGCAATGTGCATTCCTACAGGCGCTGTTGCACAATGGTACACATACAATCCAGGAAGCAATGTTTTGAAATTAAATACTTTTTCGTGTCCTGGTGCTACAAGTGACGAAGTTGCTCCTCCACCTGGTCCTGTTACCGCATGTAAATCGATATTGTGCGGCATTTTGTTGTCTGGGTGGTTTTTCAAATGAAATTCTACCTCATCGCCAACTCTAGTTCTAATAAAACTACCCGGAACTGATCCTCCAAATGTCCAATAGGTATATTTCACCCCATCAACCATTTCGCCTTCTTGTTCCTTAATCTCCATGTTCACGATCAGCTTTTTTGCTGCTCGATCCCCTACTGGTTTTGGTACAAATGGTGGTGCAGTAAGCTCAGCGACTTGCTGTCCTTCGACTTTTATACTTTCATAATATTTAGCATCTTTCTCTTCTGTTTTACCACAAGAAAAAAGTCCTAAAGCAAGAGCTACTACTACAATAGCATTCTTTGTTTGTTGTTTAATGTTATTCATAATATGAATTGTTTTGGTTTTATTTTCGCTTTCTATTCTTAATCAAAATTAAAGGATAAAAACATCTTTTATTATGATAAAAGTCATGTTTTTAACTTTATTTTAAGGATTTTAAAAAATTAATAATACAAGTGAAATTATCAGTGTTAAAACTATAATTAAGGTGTATTTCCAAGCCGAATTTGCCTTTTTTAATTCCATAAATTGAAAAGCAACCAGCAAGAATTTAATACCTGAAAGTCCCAATATCAAACCAACAGCTGCATTCGAAAATGAAGTTGAATTTGAAATTAAAGCAGTAGTTATCGTCAATACAATCAACAATCCATAAGTAACTAATAGTGATTTTTTCATTTCTTAAAAGATTAAATAAAGAGTTGGAAAAAGTAGTAGCCAAATCAAATCACACATATGCCAGAAAGCGGCACAGGCTTCAATATCCTCAACAGCTGTATCCGAATTTTTTTTGGTCATTCCGTAGTTTGTCCAAATCAAAATTACCAATCCCATCATGACATGAATCAAGTGAAATGCAGTTAACAACCAATAAAAACTAAAGAAAACATTTGTTTCTAAGGTAATTCCAGATTCAATTTTGTGATAATATTCTACACTTTTCAGGATCAAAAATAACAAACCACCCAGCATGGTTAGCTTAAAATAAAATGATGATTTAGCAATATTTTTTTCCTTAAATTGGTGTACGGCGGTAGCCATAAAAAAACCACTAGTCAATAAAAAAATAGTGTTAATAGCACCAAAAGTACTATTGAGTTGCAAACGCGATTGATGAAATACTTCTGGCTCTTGGTGTCCATAATAAGCAAAGGCAATTATGGCCATTCCGAAAGTTATTAATTCCAGATAAATGATAATCCACATCAAAATCCCTCCGGGCGGATAAAAGATGTTTTTGTAATCGATTTTTAATGTGCTCATTTTATTTAGCTATTATATTATTTAAAAGAAATCCTAACAACTTTTCAGATTCCGTTTTTTTTGAACATTTTAGACATTAAGAAAATTATGATTCCATTGTATTCCTCAAAATATTTTTAATCTTAATGAAACTTAATTCCTTAATGGTTAGTTTTTATTTTTGGTGCTTAATTTTCTCGTATAATTGTACCAAAGACTGCAACAACTCAACTGGAGTTGTTAGAATCTGATAATGATTTTGCCCAAACATTTGAGGCAAATAATATTTGGCTTGAGCCTCAATAGCCAATGCATACGAGTTAATATTCCTGTTATTGAGTTCGCGAAGGGCTTGCTTTACGTCATTGATTCCGTATTTTCCTTCGTATTTATCGTAATCATTGGGTTTCCCATCAGAGATTAAGATCACCCATTTATTTTTAGTATTTCTTGTATCGAGTCGGGCACCTGCATGTCGCAAGGCCGCACCTATTCGAGTATATCCACTGGGTTCTACGGCGCCAATCTTATGTTTGGCTACATTCCATTTTTCGTCAAAATCCTTGATCGTTAAATAGGTCGAATAATTTCTTGTTTTCGAATAAAAGCTGTCGATTGAAAAATCAATATTGAACTCATTTAACATTTCTCCAAAGAGTATCGAAACCTCCTTTTCTACATCAATCACCCTGTTTCCTGCAGCATAACCATCACTAGAAAGACTGATGTCCAAAAGAATCAGAATCGATAAATCCTTTTCTTTTTTTCGATTCGAAATGTATATTTTTTCCGAAGGAGTTCGTTTAGCATGCACATCTACATACAAATCCGTGATGGCGTCAATATCAAATTCTTCTCCTTGGGTTTGACGTTTTTGCTGCTGCATTTTATTATTCACGCTTGTCAACATTTTGCGCAATCCCATTAGGGTCGAAGCATTTTTTTTAATGGTTCTTTGGTAATAGCCGCTATCCGATTTTTGTTGTGATTTTGGATATACTTTGCAGAAATTATCTTTGTACTGGCGTTTGTCAAAATCCCATTCGTCATACAAAAGATGAAATCCTTTGGCATCTACTTCGGCACTTTCGGATATGGTGGTGTTTTCTATAAAATCCGCTTGATAAACAGAGTGTGCCGTATCATCTACACGAACGGTAAATTTCATACTGAGTTCTTCCAGTGCGTCTTGGTGTTCCTCCAATTCATCCGAACCGTCAAAATCACGCCAAACTCCGTTGAACTCTTCGGCAGTTTCTACCTTTTCAAAATTATGCAGCATCACATAATCTTCTTGTTGTTTTTTGTCTAATTCAACCATAATTACTTCTTCTACAGCAGTTGCTTTCAAAGTTGTTGTAGGTTGCGGCTCATTAGCTTTTTTGGTTTTATCTGAAAAATTCTCTAGCTTTTTATCACCGTTTAACTCGATTTTATTCTGCATCCATTTACCGTATAACCAAGAATAATCGGCAGGGATTTTATCGGTTGCTTTTTGGGTAAAATATTTTTTTATTTTCGAATGGAAATCAGGATCGATTGAGAACTCTTCGAAAACAACAGTCAAAATTTCTTCGGATGTTTCCAATGCTTTTTGCCGTGATAGTTCTAATGATTGGGCACTTTCAGTGGGTTTCCAGTTGAATTCCAACCGTTTTTGAATGCTGAGATATACAACTCGAAAGAGATAAAAAGTAAGATTCTCATCGGCAGTCGCTAATTCGGAAAAAGATATTGGAAGGAAAAAATTATTGTTTTTATAACCGCCTTCACGTTCTGCTGGATAAATATCGATAGGATCACCCGTCAATGCGCGCGCCAAGATTGTCAAACGTGGTTTGATATCATTTAGAGTAACGGTTCTCGCTATAACTTCAGGATCAATTTTTCTGCTTTTTTTCAATTGCTTGAAAAATTTCCCTACTAAATATTCGTCTAATTCAAATCCCATTTTTTTTATTTTACGATGATGTACGCACAACTCGCGAGTTGTCCCTACTATATCATCAAATCGCACAAATCTTTCAAGGCAACTAGTGTTTGTAAATCGTCTGTTAACGGTTCTACAACTGCGACGTGAACCGACGCTCTTTTGGGATGTCCGCTCTGAATAATCTTGGCGGCATTTACTAGCAAACGAGTGGAAACGGTTTCGGTCAAACCTAATTCGGTTAGGTTTCTGATTTTGTTTCCTATAGCTACTAATTTCTTCGCTGTATCGAGGTCAATATCAGTTTCATTAACCAAAATTTCTGTTTCGAGTTTCGCTTCTGGATATTCGAAAGAAACCGCAATAAATCGTTGACGTGTAGAAGGTTTTAGTTCTTTGAACCCTCTTTGATAACCTGGATTGAAAGAAGCTACAAGCATAAAATCAGGATGTGCTTTGATCGTTTCTCCTAATTTATCGATAAACAATTCTCGTCTGTGGTCTGTCAAGGAGTGAATGGCAACGATAACATCTGGGCGGGCTTCGGCTATTTCATCGAGATAAATAATTGCGCCTTGCTTTACGGCAGTAGTTAATGGGCCATCGAGCCAAACGGTTTCGGCTCCTTTGATGATAAATCGACCAATCAAATCGGTAGACGAGGTTTCTTCGTGACAACTGATGGTGATTAGTTTTTTGTCTAATTGATGCGCCATAAATTCTACAAAACGAGATTTTCCTGTTCCTGTAGATCCTTTTAATAAAAAGGGAATCTTATTTTTATAGGCTTGATTAAAAACGGCAATTTCCTTACCCACTTCTTGGTAATAAGGTGTTGCTAAAGCTATATCTACTAACATAATATTTTATTTTAAGTATGTAAAAACCGAAACCGAAAACACTATTTTATGGAAGTGCAGCTCTACAAATAGCATTATTAAGGTTTCGGTTAGAAAAAAGTGAATTAGTAAACTGAGTTTGACCAATATTTATTTGGTAATTTGTTTTAAAAAAATAATTATTCAGAGCAGTCGTAGTTTCAATTGCCTCCAGCTTCAGCTGGAGGCAAAGAAATTAATTTATAATATTGGCTTTAGCCACAATCATGCACTTTTTGGCTAAAGCCTAATAGACTATTGACTATTTATCCTCCAGCTAAAGCTACAGGCAAATCACCGACCCACTTTTTTCGCGTCCCGATAGCTATCGGGAGCCCAAAACATTTTCCGCTGTCTATTAATCAAACTCAGATTAGTAATTTAATCTTCAATTAAAGCTTCATCTGTAGGTGTACCGTATTTTATGAAATCATAAATAAATAGTACAATTCCAGTAGTAAACATCGTGGCACAGATCAGTAAAACAACAAAGTGAATTGCAATTTCGTCTTGTACGACCATAAAGTCCATTTTCATTTTTCGTTCTAAATATACTTGTACTACACCCGCAACTCCAAAGGCAACGGTCATTCCTAACATTCCTATGTTTGATAACCAGAATGCCATCATTCCTTGTGTACTTGCATATCGTTTACGTCCAGTTAAATTAGGAAGTGCATAGCTAATAATTGCTAAAACGATCATGGCATAAGCACCCCAAAAGGCGTAGTGACCGTGCATGGCTGTTACTAAAGTTCCGTGTGTGTATAAATTAGTTTGTGGTAATGTGTGTGCAAAACCCAACAAACCTGCTCCAATGAATGAAACAATTGAAGCTCCGATAGTCCAAAATAAAGCAATCTTGTTGGGATGACTTTTTTCTCCTTTTCTATACATATTGACCGCGAATAATGCCATGGCTAAGAAAGCTAAAGGCTCTAATGCTGAGAAAATTCCACCAACTACTAACCAAATTTTATTTACTCCGATGTAGTAATAATGGTGACCTGTTCCTAAAACTCCTGAAAGAAAAGTTAAACCTACGATTACGTACAACCATTTTTCGATAACTTCTCTATCAACTCCAGTTAACTTGATTAATAAGAAAGATAAAATACCTCCCATGATTAATTCCCAAACACCCTCAACCCATAGGTGAACTACCCACCAACGGAAAAATGAATCCATTACTTGGCTATCAAACCAAATCATTCCGGGGATATATAGTAAAGCGGCAAAGAATAAACCCATTACTAGAACTAGTGCAGTGGTTGTTTTTTGTTTTCCTTTGTATAAAGTTCCTATAATTATGAATAAGAAAAGCAAGACGTTAACGACTACTAAATAGTCTAATTCTCTAGGGATTTCTAGAAATTTTCGTCCTTCCCAATGGTTAAAGTGAAAGCCTACAATGGCTACAACACCAACTATGGCAAGGGAAATTAATTGTACATAAGCCCATTTGACGCTTATTAATTCATGCTGCGCCTCTTCGGGAATGATGTAATACGCTGCTCCCATAAAACCTGTTAATAACCAAACTACAAGTAAATTGGTATGTACAGCACGAGCTACGTTAAAAGGGATTATTTCGTGTAATCCTTGTATTCCTATTCGGTCAAATCCCATGATAAATCCATAGACGATTTGCAGGGAAAAGAGTAGCATGCACAAGGCAAAAAACCAATAGGCTACTTTTTGTGATTTATATTTCATATTAGTAAAATTTATTTGTTATCGTTGAGTTGATACAATATTTATATTAATTATTATTCTTTAGCTAAAGGCGAAACCACATGCTCAAACCCATTCAAATCTAGTTTTCCAATCCATTTAAAATAAGCGACCATTGCATTGGCATCGGCTTCACTCATTTTATAAGCCACCATTTTTCGTCCTCTTGGTGCCCATGGAACTGGCGACATTAAAACGGCCTTGACGTAACCTTCACCTCGTCGGTCTAAAACTTTTGTCAATTCAGGAGCGTAATAGCCACCTTCACCCATAATACTATGGCATCCCATGCAATTATTGGCTTCCCAAATTTCTTTTCCCCTCACTACCTCTTTGGTAATCTCGCTGTAATGCGTTTGATCATTTCTGGGCATAAACGAATAAATAGTCAATCCTATAAAGATTAAAAAGGTGACTAATGTTCCTCCCAGAAAAAATGCTCGTGCTTGTGATTTTGAAAGCATAATAATCTGTTTTTAGTTATTAAATAATTTGATTTTAAATAAAGGACAAAATTATCTTTTATTATCTCGCAAAGATATAAAAGATAACTTTATCTTTTATTATTTTTTCAAGTTTATTTTATCCTTTTTTTCTAATACGTTTTTATAAATCGAATTTCATTCGAACATTATATTTTTTTGTCCTATTATAATTACCACTTCATTACAAACACATACTGCTAATAACTAGATATTTATAAAATTAATTTTAATTACGGATAAAATTGTCTTTTATTAAAAATAATTACTAAATTTGCTTAATCAAATAAATATAAAAAACAACAATATGGAAACTTTAGAAAAAATTACAATAGGAGAATATGTAGCAAAAGATTTTAGAACAGCCGCTTTATTCTCAAAATACGGCATTGATTTTTGTTGCAAAGGAAATAGAACTGTGGATGAAGTTTGTGAAAAAAAAGCCGTAAAACCAGAAGATTTACAAGTCGAAATTGAAGCTATTTTGAATACTAAAAGTGATTCTGGAATCGATTTTAATGCATGGCCATTAGATCTTTTAGCTGATTATATCGAAAAAACACACCATCGTTATGTTGAAGAAAAAACGCCTACCCTACTTCAATTTTTGGATAAATTATGCAAAGTTCACGGAGCAAGTCATCCTGAATTGTTTGAAATCAACGAACTCTTTAAAGGTTGCGCAGGAGAACTAGCACAGCACATGAAAAAAGAAGAATTGATGTTATTTCCTTTCATCAAAAAAATGGTTACCGCATCAATTTCTGATGAATTAATTGCACAACCACACTTTGGAACCGTTAAAAATCCGATTGCGATGATGATGGCTGAGCACGAAGCAGAAGGAGATCGTTTTGCTAAAATTGTAGAATTAACCAACAATTACACTCCGCCAGCAGATGCTTGTAACACCTACAAAGTGACTTTTGCGATGCTACAAGAATTTGAACAAGATTTACACAAACACATCCATTTGGAAAACAATATTCTGTTCCCAAAAGCAGAGGCTTTAGAAAAAGAATTTGCCGCTCAATAAATTAAAGAAAGTTAATGAGTTTCTAAGTTTTGAGTGAACAAATAAAGCTTAGAAACTTATAAAAAAACACTAAACGCAACAACTATGGAAAATTACGTTATCAAAAGAAATGGAAAATACGAACCGTTTGAATCTTTTAAAATAAAAGATGCAATTGAAAAAAGTTTCAAAAGTGTCTCTGTAGTTGTTGATGAAAGTGTTTTTGAGAGTGTAAGTGAAATATTGGTAACCAAAGAAGTTTGGGCTGTTGAGGAAATCCAGGATTTAATCGAAAAAGCTTTTTTTGAGAATAACTATTTCGAAGTCATGCGTTCGTTTATGTTGTTTCGCCACACTCGAAAATTACAAAGAGAACATGTAAACGGTTTGAACGACGACACTACTTATGTAGATAGTACGCAAACCATTGAAGAATATATCGAACAAACCGATTGGCGCATCAATGCCAATGCCAATACCTCCTATTCCAACGCGGGATTGGTTAATAATGTTGCTGGGAAAGTGATTGCAAATTATTGGTTAGACAAGGTATATTCCAAAGAAGAAGGCTACGCACACCGAAATGGAGACATTCACATTCACGATTTGGATTGCCTAACGGGTTATTGCGCTGGCTGGAGTTTGCGTGTTTTACTGAATGAAGGTTTCAACGGAGTTCGAGGACGTGTGGAGAGCAAAGCTCCTTCTCATTTTAGAGAAGCATTAGGCCAAATGGCCAATTTTCTTGGGATTTTGCAAAGCGAATGGGCAGGTGCGCAAGCTTTTAGTTCCTTTGATACGTACTTAGCTCCTTACGTTTTTGCAGATGATTTGACTTTTGATGATGTACTGAAAGCAGTTCGAAGTTTTGTCTATAATTTGAATGTTCCTGCTCGTTGGGGACAATCGCCTTTTACGAATATCACTCTGGACTGGATAGTTCCCGAAGATTTGAAAACCCAGATTCCGACCAAAAATGATTTGCATTTTTTCGAAAGTAACTTTAATTATGACCTTTTAGTTCGTGCCAAAGAAAGAGGGGTTACCAAGCTGACAGATTTGAGATACGAACATTTTCAAAAAGAAATGAACCTCATCAACAAAGCTTATTATACGGTAATGACAGAAGGTGATGCCAACGGACAACCTTTTACCTTCCCGATTCCAACAGTGAATATTACGGAAGAATTTGATTGGGATGGTGAAAATACCGAATTGCTTTTTGAAAATACAGCAAAAATCGGTTCGTCTTATTTTCAAAATTTCATTGGTAGTCAATATGTTATAGATGAAAACGGTAATCAAATCGAAAACGAAAACGCCTATAAACCCAATGCGGTTCGTAGTATGTGTTGCCGTTTGCAATTGGATTTACGGGAATTATTGAAACGTGGTAATGGATTGTTTGGAAGTGCCGAAATGACCGGAAGTATTGGTGTCGTAACTGTAAACATGGCGCGTTTAGGTTATTTATACAAAGGCGACAAAGCAGCATTATACCAACAGTTAGATCATCTTTTGTATATTGCAAAAGCGACTTTGGAGAAAAAAAGAGTATTTGTTCAAGAAATGTATGACCGTGGATTGTACCCTTACACCAAGCGCTATTTACAACATTTCAGAAATCACTTTTCGACCATTGGTGTAAACGGAATGAATGAAATGATTCAGAATTTTACTCAAAATGAAGACAACATTGCTTCTGAAACTGGGATAGAATTTGTTGCTGGTATTTTGGATCACATTCGCAACCGAATGAAAGAGTTCCAAGAGGAAACGGGTAATCTTTACAATCTAGAAGCAACTCCTGCGGAAGGGACAACCTACCGTTTTGCCAAAGAAGACAAAAAACGATATGCCGACATCATTCAGGCGGGTCAAGAGGAGAATATTTATTATACCAACAGCTCTCAAATTCCAGTAGATTTTACCCAAGATCCATTTGAAGCTTTGTTGTTGCAAGATCAATTGCAATGCAAATACACTGGCGGTACGGTACTTCACCTTTATATGAGTGAAAAAATCAGTTCGCCTGAAGCTTGTAAGCAGTTTGTAAAAAAAGTAATCTCCAACTTCAAATTGCCTTATATCACGGTAACTCCTGTATTTAGCGTATGTCCCATACATGGTTATTTGAACGGCGAACATGAATATTGTCCTAAATGTGATGAGATTTTGATTGAAGAAAAGGGGAAAAGTTTAAAGTTAACTAATTTAAAAGTTAAACCATTAAGAATTTAAGGTTCATTAAGACTTAACTTTTCTTAATTTCTTAATGGTAAAAAAAACAAAAAAACGTTAAAAAAACAAAAAAAACATGAAAACAGCAGCAAATCAGATTTTAGAAGAGAATCAAAAATTGAGAACAAAATGTCTGGTATATACTCGTGTCATGGGGTATCACAGACCTGTAGAAAGTTTTAACATAGGAAAAAAAGGTGAACACAAACAACGTACCCATTTTACAGAAGGAAAATGTTGCTAAACCAATTTATAGCATCACTCCATTTACCCTACTCGATTACCCACATAAATCAGCTTGCATCCTTTGGTTTGCAGGCTGTAATATGCGGTGTTTATATTGTTACAATCCCGAAATTGTTTTTGGCAAAGGCAGTATTTCTTTCGAAAAAACTTTAGAATTTTTGAACAGCAGGAAACAATTACTAGATGCTGTCGTCTTTAGCGGAGGCGAATGTTTACTTCACAAAAAAAGTGTTTTATTTATTGAAGAAATCAAAAAAATGGGCTTTTTGGTCAAAATAGATACCAATGGTTCACAACCGAAAGTACTTGAGGAATTAATCGAAAAAAAGTTGATTGACTACGTGGCTCTTGATTTTAAGGCCCTGCCTGATCATTTCGAAAAAATAACACAATCGAATCTTTTTGTCCCTTTCGAAAAGTCACTACATTTATTGCTTGAAAGTAAGTTGCCATTTGAAGTTCGTACCACGGTACATTCCGATTTATTAAAGAAAGAACATATTCAACGAATGATTCTTTATTTGAAAAAAGCAGGATATACTGGAAATTACTACATTCAGCATTTTGTAAACGGAACGACTACGATTGAAAAATTAGGCTATTCTTTTAAAGAATTAGAAAAAGAAAACCTTTCGACAGAAAAAATAAAAATACATTTTAGAGGGTGATTATTCCATTGTATTTATAAACCATTAATTAAAACATGTCATGAGCGATACTAAACCATTAAAAAGAGCAATTGAATTACAGCCTTTAAGCCACGACCATCATCAAGGTTTATTACTATGCTGGAAAATACGCACTGGTTTAAAAAAAGAAGTTCCCCTAGAACGCATTAAATCGTATACCGATTGGTTTTTTGACAATCATTTAAAACCCCATTTTGAATTAGAAGAAAAGTATATTTTCACGATTTTTGGCAATGATAATCCATTGATTCAACAAGCTTTATCGGAACATAGCCGCCTCAACGATTTATTCAACGCTACGACCGATTTAAAAGAAAACCTTAGTCTAATTGATAAAGAATTAGAAGCTCACATTCGTTTTGAGGAGCGCGTGTTATTTGGAGAAATTCAAAAAGAAGCGAGCGTTGAACAATTGGCAAAAATTAAAGAAATTCATACCGAAGAAGCTTTTGTTGAAAAAGATGATGATGCATTTTGGCTTTAAAAATTATATTTTTACCATTAAGAAATTAAGAAAAGTTAAGGCTTAATACCCTTAATTTCTTAATGGTTTTATTTTAAACTTCCGTAAAAAATCAGAGCTCCTTTTATAGATTGATTATGAAAAAACATTGGATAGTAATTTGTTTTGCAAACTTTTTCATTGCTTCGTTGATGGGATTACTCCTTCGTTGGATGTATGTGTCTCCTATTGAAGGCGTGAATTTTCAGTTTTTAATGCATGGCCATTCTCACGTTGCCATGTTGGGTTGGGTTTACATGATGTTGTACTGTTTAATCGTTTATCATTTTGTTCCAAAAGCAACACAAGAAAAACGGATTTTCAATCGCTTATTTTGGATTACCGAACTGGCTGTGGTTGGCATGATGCTCGATTTTCCCGCTCATGGTTATGCTTTTATTTCTATCCTTTTTTCTACTTTACATATTTTTTGCAGTTACTATTTCGTACGGCTGATTTGGAAAAAAGCAAGACCCGCTACAATGTCCGAAAAAACAATGTTACGCACGGCTTTACTCTTTATGGTTTTTTCTACTTTCGGAGTTTGGTGTTTGGGGCCAGCAGTTGGACTATTGGGTAAATCGAGTGCTTTTTATCAAATATGCATTCAGTATTTTCTACATTTTCAGTTTAATGGTTGGTTTTTATTCGCTGTTTTAGCTTTGTTTTTCAAACAAATAAAATTAAAAATTGACGAAAAAAAATTCCGTTTGTTCTACACCTTATTCGTTATTGCAACGATAATGACTTTGGCTTTGCCGGTAAGTTGGTTTCTCCCCAATCCTATTTTTTATTGGATAAATGTTGTTGGTGTCGTGCTACAATTGGCTGCTGCTGTACTTTTTATTCAAAACGCTAGATCACAATTACAAGTGTTTTTGGCTACTTTATCTACTTTAGAAAAAACGGTTTACGGTTTTGCTTTGTTTTCTTTGGTTCTAAAAATCGGCATACAGTTGGTTGTTTTATTACCCGAATTGGCGCAGATGTCTCACCAAATTAGGAATTTTGTTATTGGATATATTCATCTGACGATGCTTGGGATTATTACAGGATTCTTGTTTGGATTTGCGTTGCAAAATAAATTTTTAAATATTCAAAACGCTTTTCATAAATGGGGAATCCAAGTTTTTTTGATCGGTTTTGTAGCTACCGAGATCTTGTTATTTCTGCAAGGGTTGTATTTGTATTTTGACATGGGAATACTTCCAAATTACTATCTAAGTTTATTTATTGGTAGTGTACCATTAGCAACGGGACTTTTGATGATAACGGGAAATTTACTAAGTCATGTAAAAAGAAAACAAGTTAGTATTCAAAACTATCCTATTTAATACCTAGAATAAAACTTATTTCGTAATTTTGAAAAAAACAAATTATGTTTTCAAAAACCTGTGAATACGGCATTCGCGCCACTATTTTTATAGCTTCTCAATCCTATCAGGACAACCGAGTGGGATTGAAAGACATTGCCCAAAAAATAGATTCTCCTGAAGCTTTTACAGCCAAAATTTTACAAATACTTTCCAAAAATAATATTATCCATTCTATAAAAGGAGTTGGTGGAGGTTTTGAAATCCCTAAAAAAGGTATGAGCCAAATTAAGTTAATACAAATCGTATCGGCGATTGATGGTGATCGTGTTTTTACAGGTTGTGGATTAGGGTTAAGTCACTGCTCTGAGGAACATCCTTGTCCTGTTCATGACAAATTTAAAATCATTAGAAATGAATTGACTTTCATGCTCGAAAACACCAATCTAGAGGAACTTGCACTCGGAATTAAATCTGGTGATACATTTTTAAGGTATTAAACCGTTAAATCAATGTTTTAGATCATCTTGATTAAAAAAAAATAAAAAAAAATGATTTTATGTTTTCTAAATCAAAAAAAAGTTTAAATTTGCACTCGCAATCAGCAATGATAGCGAGAGACTGGAGAAATGGCAGAGCGGTCGAATGCGGCAGTCTTGAAAACTGTTGACTGTAACAGGTCCGGGGGTTCGAATCCCTCTTTCTCCGCTGAAAGCCCCTCAATGAGGGGCTTTTTACATTTCAATACTTTCCTTACTTTACAAAATCCTATATTTTACAGCACTTACGAGTCGTTTTGATTTAAATCATTAAATGAGGTCATTTTCATTTTATACTTTAAATCGTATCCGACAAGTACCCTATTTGGTACCCTTAGATTGAACCCTCAAGTTAGGGTACCAAAAAGTTGACAATTGTTAACAAATACGGGGGCTTGGAAACTTTCAATAGTACGTTTGCACTAATTAAAAACGGAAATATGAAAAAACTAAAAGTGAGCTTCTATTTGAAAGGAGACAAAAAAAATCAGAATGGTGAAACTGCAATTTATGCCAAAATTTATTTAGGGAGTCTCTACTCCACTTTTTCAACATCTAAATACATTTTACAGGAACGTTGGTCTAAAACCAACAACCTCCGAAACGTGGTTAGAATCGACAATGAAATTAACCTGAAGAACTATTTAAAATCATTAGTAGATGGGATTGAGAGTAAATACAATGAGCTAATCAGGAATAACCCAGATAACGAAGAAATAACTCCCTTATATCTAAAAAACTATTGTTTCAACGAAAAGACTGAACATAAAATCACATTGTTGGAAATTATTGAGAAACATAATGAATATTTTAAAAAACAAGTAACTAAAGGAGACCGTGCCAAAGGTTCACTTGAAAAATATGAAAGAATGGCAAATGTCATTAAAGACTTTCTCTATTGTAAACATAAATTGAAAGATATTCATTTTGACAAAATCAATAGACAATTTGTTTATGCTCTGGATGAGTTTTTAAGATTTGAAAGAATACATGGTAAGAATAAAGGTTTAGGTAATAATACTACTGTGAAATACCTAAGAAACATTTCTTCAATGATTAATCATGCAATAACAGTTGGACTGGTAGCTAATAACCCTTTTTCAATTTATGATGGTAAATTAAAAGATATTGATACTACGTTTTTAACACTTGAAGAATTGAGAACTATTGAAAACAAAGTATTTTCAAATCGAAGATTGGATGTAACACGAGATATATTCTTATTTAGTTGCTATACCAGTTATGCTCCAGTTGATGTGATGAACCTACGTCAAGGTAATTTTAGCTTAGATAACGATTTAGACAGTTGGA
The DNA here is from genome assembly GCF_014305155.1 of Flavobacterium muglaense. Taxonomy (GTDB): domain Bacteria; phylum Bacteroidota; class Bacteroidia; order Flavobacteriales; family Flavobacteriaceae; genus Flavobacterium; species Flavobacterium muglaense. The sequence continues at coordinate 48,820 of NZ_JACRUK010000011.1, read as the reverse complement.
TTCAAACAAAAAGACAAAAGACAGGCGTAAAGACCAATGTTTTAGTTATTCCCCCATTGCAACGCATAATCGATAAATACAAAGACGACCCCGAATGTGGAGAGGAAAACCGATTGGTTCCAAATCGAAGTAATTCTAACATGAATGCTTATCTCAAAGAAATTGCAGATTTGTGTGGCATCGATAAAAATTTGACATGGTATGTTGGAAGACATACTTTCGCAACCACAGTTGCTTTGGCTAATAATATTCCAATGGAGGTAATTAGTCAGATTATGGGGCATAAACGGATTACCCAAACTCAGCATTATGCAAAATTGCTGGATGGTACTGTAAAACAACACATGAAAGGATTATGTCAAAACTTTGTATAAATTTATGGAATAAAAAAACAGAGCAATTGGCTCTGTTTTTTTATTCACCTAATTCATTGTCTATTTGTTCACATAACTCTATTAATAATCTTAGAAATCTATTATTATAGAATTCAAAGGTATATACTCTTCTTTTTACAGGTTCTGTACCGTTCATATCATCAACTACATAATGTCGATTTCCATTAATAACTTTAGCCTCTATGTCAGTAGTAATGCTGAATAAATAACCAACTTCATCTAAGCTAAAGCTATTAATTTCCCACATTTCAAATTCGGAATGCAGAAAAAATATGACAGGATATTTTCTATGTTCTTTTAGTATTAAATAATAATTTTCTTCCTTTTTTACAATCGCAATTCCATCTTTGCCTGCTTCATCTATTGAGTCATTGTAAAAAAGTAGATATTCAATATTTTCCTTAAAATCAATATCTAAACTTTTATTAAATACTGATATAATTGAATCTGGTATTTCATCATAAAAAAAAACTTCACCTTCAAAGGTTTGGTCTCTAAAAACATCTTCAATAATCGATTGTATGTTATAATAGTTTTCTTCTTCCATAGGTACTTCAATGTAATTCTTTAAATTTAATAACTTGTGATTAAAAGTTGCAAGTTCCTTTTTTATCGACTAAGCTGTTTTAGATATACTCTATAATAATTTATTGTAATTGTTGCTATAAATGTATAAGATTTTCCGTTATTTAGCGGTAATTAATTTCAATTTATAAATTGCAATATTTCAAAACATGAATGTAATTCAAATTCAAGACCTGATAAATAAAATTGGAGAATTTAATAAAAACTCTGATTTAAAAGAATATTATGAAGATGGTGAAGAAATATTAGAATCACAATTGAAAATAATTGAAGACTCTCATACCGAATTAAATCATAAACTCCTTATTCAATTAAAAGAAAAAAGTGATGTAGAATTGTTGCAAAAATTCATTAATCTAATAGATGAAAATGGTGCAGATTTACATATTCTTTATAATAAATTTAGAATAAAATTAGCTGAATCAAAGAAACCAAACAAATCAAATCCAATTTACTCTGAGTCTGTTCCAATTGTATGTAAATTAATTGATTCAAAACTAGATGTTTTAACAAATCTAAAACAAGATTTGATTACAAAAATCGCCAATTTTGATTACATAATAAGCACAGATTTTGATTATAATACATTCTCAGAGTCGAATCAAAAACATGAAAAAGATAATGCTGGCAGAGCAACTTTCAATTTAAGTAAGAAAGAGTCATTGATGTTATTATATATTTTAGAAGAAGTAAATCTTCTAAAATTTGAGGATAAAACTCAAAGAAAAACTTTCATTGAGCAAAGCTTCAGTTTTACCGAAGTTAGAAATAATGAAGCTTATGGTAAATCATTCCCAATAACTGATATTAAAAGTGAATACTCAAAGTTTAACAGTAAAGATAGAGATGAACTTAAGTCTAATAATAAAACCTTAGAAAACCTATCTAAGAAGCTGATTACCACAATCGAAGATTTTAAATTTGAAAAATAACAAAACTAAAAACTTGACAAAAGTTGACAACAAAAATTTGTTGGAAACTTTTTTTTAGACTTTCGCAGTATCAAAATAAAACAATTGATACTATGAAAGAAACAAACGAAACCTTCGAGCCAGTTATTAAGCTACTAGAAGAGCTTAAAACTAAAATTGACAATGTCCAATCTCCAAAGCGATATTATCGAAACAAGCACCTTAAAATGTATTTCGGACTTAGTGATAATACTATCCTAAGTTACCGAGATAAAAACTTACTTCCTTTTACAAAGATTGGAGACATCTATTATTATCCGATTGCAGAGATAGAGAGTATTTTAGTCAAGAACAGCAATTTTGATTTGATGAATAATCGATTAAATCAAAGCGCATAAACTTTAAAGCCTTTCCTAATCTGGAAAGCAAACAATCACAAAAATAGTAAAACAAAAAAAATTCATTTGAAAATGGACGGGAAGAGAACTGTCTTAACTTAAAATTTTAAAATCATGAAAAATTCATTAAAATCAGCTGAAGCAAAACAAATTAGACTTTCAATTAACAATCAAAAATGCGAAATCGCATTGAATAAAGGCTATAAATACGATAAAAGTACTGGAGAGATAATTGGAGTGCGAAGAAAAGTTATCAAGGCTAAAATCAATGGATACACAATAATTTCATTCGTTGATGCTGGTGTTAAGCAATTCTTATATGCAACTACATTTATTGAGTACTTACTGAAAAAAGAAAATGATGCTGTTTCAAAAGGAGAACTTGAATTAGCCAAAATTTTTGTTAAGCCTTCAATAGCATATTTGGCTAATAGAAAATCTTTACAACAATCAAAAGAGTTGAATGAGCCAAATTTTATGGTAGTTACTACTTACCAATTAAAACAGAATCTATCGATGAAGGATTATCTAACAAAAGATAAAACTTTAAATCAGAGGTCAAGCAGATTCTCCAAAAGAAGTTTTAAATCTAGAACAAATAGAAACGTTGTGATTTTATAAAAATCTCATATCAACAATCTTTATTCTAATAAGATACATGACAAGTTTAAGTAAAATCAAAACAACCTTGTCGAATAATTTCTAAAAATCATCTCAATAATTTAACGAAATCACTTTTCACCCAGCAATTGGGTACAGGACTTCTTGTGTCCTAATTAATATCAATAGAAACAAATTAAAAATTAAAATTATGGCTGAAAATAGCAAAATAGAATGGACAAATCACACGGCTAACTTATGGTGGGGTTGCGTTCGTGTACACGCTGGATGTGACAACTGTTACGCACTAACCTTTGCAAAAAGAGTTGGAAATGATGTCTGGGGTAATGATAAACCTAGAAGAATGATTAAAGATGTTTGGTCAAAAATTGAAAAGTTCCAAAAGGAGGCAGAAAAGCAGAATGAAATCCATAGAGTCTTTGTGGGTTCTATGATGGACATTTTCGAAAAACCAATGCCATTAGTAGACCATAAAGGGAATCCATATCCAGAAGAAGAAAATGAATTCTGGAACACAGGACAGTTGAGAGATAAATTCTTCAATGAGATTGTTCCTAATTCACCCAATCTGATGTTCTTACTATTGACCAAAAGACCGTCAAATATCAATAAATACATTCCTGAGAGTTGGAAGGAAAATCCACCTGAGAACGTAATGTTTGGAACTTCACCAGTAGACCAAGAAACAGCAGATAAACTAATCGTTCAGCTCTCAAAGGTAACAGGTCAAAGATTTCTTTCTATTGAACCGCAATTGGAGAAAGTAGATTTGATGGCTAAAGCTAATGATGGAACGGATAGAGTCTTATTAGACATGGTTGATTGGGTTATCAATGGTGGTGAAAGTGGACACGGAAAACGACCTTTTAATACCGATTGGGGAAGACTACTCAGAGATGATTGTAAAAAGAAAGGCATTCCTTTTTTCTTTAAACAAATTGATAAAATCCAAGCAATTCCAGAAGATTTGATAATAAGAGAATTTCCTGAAAACAATCTTAAAAAATAATTAAACCCTTGGAGGGGGTTGAGCGGAATTCGGGGGTGGCAATTGAGCGGAGCCAAAACTTTCTTTTAGTTGAGATGTGTTTTTGATTAAAAGTAGCAAAGCTTCGCAACGTTGATATTATTCTTTTAGAAAGGAAAAAACAAATGCTCCGCAGGATATTGAGTTGAGGTTAGTTTTCCTTAAATCAATTTCGATAAGGTTAATTGCTTCGCAATTTAAATCCGTTGAAGTGTTTCTGTTATCAATCAGTTTGAGTTTAATAATAGATATTAATCTAAAAGAACATAAAGAATAAAATATAAATAATTTATCATTAACATGTTGAATATGAATCTAGTAATTAATATTAATATTAATTTATTTTATTATTTAATCTTACATTAATATAGTAATAATCTATGTAGATAGAGCTTTATTCAACATCCCTGCTACTGCTCCAACAAAATTCCCTGCTCTTTAAACACAATTCACAGTTGTTAAATCAACATCTATTGCTGTCAAAAGAACACCTCCTACTGAAATAAAAACAAATAAATACAATTTAAAAAATAAATAAACATGAAAGAAAAACAAATGAAAAGCTTCGTGAAAGTAGATTACAATTTACTAGCAACAACAAAACTATCTTCAACGCAAAAACTATTCGTATCCTACATTATTGGGTGGCAAAAGAATGGGAAAATATGTTTCGAAACGAATAATACTTTAGCTTTAAAGTTCGGAATGAAATACGGTGGAATGAGGTCTGTTATAACAACATTAAACAAATTTGATTTCTTCAAGGCGATTAAAAAAGATTATGATGAAAGAACTGGTACCTCTGGACATGAAATTAGGGTAAACATTGAAAAACTTGAAAGTTTTTTGGCTCCAGAAATTTCGATGCAAAATTTCGATGCAACTGTAGAGGATGAAAATCACCCTCTTCCAGCAATAACTAATGCTCAAAGCGAGGATTCAAATGAAGAAGTTAAAAACAGTAAATCATTTGAAGATATGTTAATTACTTATCAATTAGGAGATACAGTAAATATCTACTTTATTTTAGAACATCTAGGATATAAGGAGCCAGATGATGTACTTGATTTCGTTCAAAAAGCAAATTCGACTTCAATGAACTTTCAAAAATTCATCGCCTTTGCTAAAAACCTTCATAAAGATAAAAATAGTAATGGTTATGAGGGGATTATAATTACAGATGAAGTTTTGGCAAATATTCACCAAATGATTCAAGATTAAAAAACTCAAATTAACTGACTGAATAAGGTTAAATAGAATTAGTTATTTAGCCTTATCTAGTCAGTTCATAAATTTTGAAATAACATTTTGGTAACACCGTGCATCAAAAAATCTCTCACCATATTCCTTAAATAGCCTTTTTAGAATGTCTACTTCAAGATTTTATTTATCTTTTTTTTGTACCAAAAAGGAAGTTTATAGCTGTTTTTTGGTACCATTAGGGATAAAGACGCACCTGTAAACGCTCTATGGACTCACATTCAGAATCATCGATTAAACCCCTTCTAAAGCCCTTTTTAGCAAAAACTCAATCTAATAATATGATAATGTCTTCAAACTCTCAACAAATTCTGAAAATAAAATTTTTCTACTTACAAAATCTCACCTTTTATCAGTTAATTCTAACTAAACTTTGAATCAATTCTCCACGTTTATAAAAGACTCGATTACCTATTCCATAAGCCATTAATTTTCCTTTTTTCGTCCAATTCCAGAGACTCGTCAAGCTAATTTTTAGCATTAAGCATGCTTCCTCCCTATTTAATAATTCATCAGGATTTTCTGTTGAGGTATTCTTTCTAAATTCTTCCAGTTGTTCTTTTACAACTTTTCTAATTAATTCCTCCAAATCCTCTGGAGTCAAATTATGTAACATGATTGCATTTTCCATTTTATTTGTTTTAAATTAATATGTTAAATATCAATATTTTAGGGATTTATCACCAAAAAAGTGATAAAAAAATTCAAAAAAACATACAAAACACACTACATTTATATGCTTACATCCAAAAAATTATTCTCAATTTAAACCTTGATAATGAATATTATAGACAACAAAAGTAGATTGTTACTTGAAGAACTTCAGAATTTAATCACTCCAAATTCAAATATTTACATAAGTTGCAACCATTTTACTGCATTCGCCTTATTTGAATTAGTTGACATATTCTCAAAGTCAAAACAAATCAATTTACTGTTGAGTAATAATTTTGATGCTGAAGATGATTTTCGATTTATTCAAAATGAAAAGGAAAATAAAATAAATCTTTTATTAGACCGAAAGTACCGAATAAACCAAGTACTTGGGCTGATTGATGATAAAATTCAAATTAGAAAAGGTGGAATTGGTAATCAAAATATTCTGATTGTAGAAAATGATGGGATTTCTAATTGTTTCTTCTTAACACCATTAGACCTTGATTCAGTATGTTTGGGAACTATCAATGATGAGAATTTAATTTTTATAAATAATATTGAAGATACCCAAAATCAGTATCTATCTTATTTCAATGGAGCTTGGAACAGTAGCAAGATAGTCTTGAATGATGCAGTAAAAGCATTATTAGAGAAAGGAACCAATACTATTTCAGCAGAAGCAATTTACAAGTACAGTATTCGTGAAATATTTCATTATTCAACGGTAAATGAAAGAGCCGATGAAAAGTTAGAAAAAACAGGTTTTAAAAATTCTAAAATTTGGAGTTTGCTGTACAATTTCCAAAAAGATGCTGTAATTGGTGCTATTGATAAAATTGAAACTTATGGTGGATGTATCATTGCTGATTCTGTTGGTTTAGGAAAAACTTTTGAAGCGTTGGCAGTTATAAAATACTATCTTTTAAGGAATGACCAAAGAGTCTTATTACTTGCACCAAAAAAATTAAGAGAAAACTGGACAGTTTATACCCTAAACGATAAAAGAAATATTCTAGCAGAAGACCGTTTAAATTTTGATGTTTTAAATCATACCGATTTGACCAGAGAAAGAGGGAAATCAGGTGATATTGATTTAGAGACTATTCATTGGGGAAATTACGATTTGGTTGTTATCGATGAATCCCATAACTTCAGAAATAATCCCAATAAAAGGGATGGAATGACTCGTTACAAGCGTTTAATGAATCAGGTGATAAAAGCGAATATCAGAACAAAAGTATTGATGTTATCGGCTACTCCCGTAAATAACAAAATGAACGATTTAAAAAATCAAGTCGCTTTTATTACAGAAGGAAATGACCGCTATTTTAGTCAATATGGGATTGATAGTATCAGTCAGGTGATGAAAGATGCACAAAGAAAATTTACCTTATGGTATAAAAATGGAGACCCGAACAATCTTGATGTCAATGGACTAATGGAAAGCTTGGATGGTTCTTACTTTAGAATATTAGACATGTTAACCATTGCGAGGTCTCGTAAACATATTGAGAAATACTACGATATGTCAGATATTGGTAACTTTCCAAATAGATTAGTACCAATAACCCTAACTCCCGAAATTGATACTAAAAATCAATTTAGCGATATTGGACAAATTTACGATGAAATTAGTACCCTTACTTTAGCATCTTATACACCTCTAGCTTATGTAAGAGCCGATAAAAGAGAAGAATACGAAGCTAAATACGACATGGAAACAGGTACTGGAAGCGTTTTTAGGCAAGTTGACCGTGAACAGAGTTTGATTTATTTAATGCGTGTAAACCTTTTAAAACGTTTGGAGAGTTCCATTCATTCTTTTGGATTAACGGTTGAGAAATTAATTAATTTTATAGATTCCAACTTAAAACAAATAGAGAATCATCAATCTGGAACTTTAAATCTTGACTTAGACATCAACAATATTGATATTGACGATACCGAATTAGAAGACCTCTTGGTTGGTGGTAAAACCAAAGTATTGATTCAAGATTTAGACAATATTGCTTGGAAACAAGACCTGAAACAGGATAAAGCTGTTTTGGTTAAATTAATGGGAAACATCAAGTTGATTGATGTGGAACGTGATGCTAAATTGTTGGAGCTTAAAACTATTATTGAAGAAAAACTGCATAAACCAATCAATGATAATAACAAGAAGGTAATTGTGTTTACTGCTTTTGCCGATACTGCAAATTACTTGTATAACGAATTACACGATTGGTTAAAAAAAGCACATGGTTTAAACTCGGCTTTGATTACAGGTTCAGGTACCAATAAGACCAATATGCCAAAGTGCAAAACGGATTTGAATACCATTTTGACTAACTTTTCTCCCTTCTCAAAAAAGAGAGCTGAAATTTATCCTGATGAAAAAAATGAAATCGATATTTTGTTTTGTACCGATTGTATTTCTGAAGGGCAAAACCTTCAGGATTGTGATTATTTGGTAAACTATGATATTCACTGGAATCCTGTTCGTATTATTCAACGCTTTGGACGTATTGACCGTATTGGGTCTAAAAATGATAATATCCAATTGGTAAATTTTTTCCCAAGTATGGAGCTGGATAGTTTTATTGATTTGGTGGCTCGTGTTCAGGGGAGAATGGTGATGCTAGATGTTTCGGCTACTGGTGAAGATAATATTATTTCTCAAAATAGCCGTGAAATGCAGGATTTGGATTATCGTAAACAACAATTGAAACAACTACAAAATCAAGTTATAGACCTTGAGGATGTTCACGGAAATATATCAATTACTGATTTAACTTTTAATGATTTTAAAATAGATTTAGAGAAAAGCACCGATTCGGAATTAGAAGAATTGAAACACATACCAAAAGCATCTTACGCTATAGTTAAGTCAAATCTAGAGCATGTAAAACAAGGCGTTATTTTCTGTTTAAAAGGGAATAGTGAAGACTTTGCTTCTAAACTTAAAAACAACATCTTATATCCCTTCTTTTTGGTTTATATTAGTATGGATGGTGCCGAAATCATCAAAGCTTCTCAAACCAAAACGGCTTTAGATTATTTTAGAAAATTAGCTATGGGAAATGATAAAATCATTCCAGATTTAATTGCCGAATTTGACAAAGAAACTAAAGCTAACAAAAAGATGGATGCCTACGCTAATTTGCTTAAAACTGCTATTCAAGAAGTGATTGGTGTACAGGAAGAAGTAGGACTAGATTCACTGGCTACAGCGGGTGGAACTACTTTGTTGAGTTCAGTTATCAGTCAGGAAGAAAATCTAGAATTAATCAGTTATTTGATTATTAAATAAAGAATGAGTTTTAACTATAACAAAATATTAAATATACCTGAAAGGGCAATTATCAGTAAGAAAATAAGCAAGGCTTTCTTTATTAGAAACTTTGAGCTGACTTCTGCTGATAAAAAAACATTGAACGAAATTGTTACAATGGAATGGTTGGCGAGTATCAAACCATCCAACACTAATATTGCTCTATTCCAAAATGAAACCTATGTTTTTGAAGAAATTCAAGTAATGACTTGTACGCTATCAGGAAATCTTATCAAAGGAACGATTGATAAAGTAACTAATTTATTCCAAAAACACATTCCCTATCCAATTGTTTTGGTAATTGAAAATGCAGATGAATTTGTAGTAAACGTTTGCGACAAAAAAATCAATCAAAATGATAAATCAAAACGAACAATTGAGACTTTTATCAACTCACCCAATGTATCAAAATTATACAAAAATGAGTTAGTCAATGCTTTTTTTGAAGGCTTGGATTTTGCCATTTTAGACAAAACCAACTTGGAAACTACCTATAAGAGTTACTCCAATGCTATTGTGCAATTTCAAACTGCAATGGTTACAGGAACCTTCAATAAACGTAGTTCCATAAGAACTGAAGAAGACCTAAAACATTTGGAAACTATTCAAAAAATAGAAAAAGAAATCCTTACTTTGTCAAACCAAATAAAAAAAGAATCCCAACTCAATACGAGAGTTTCTTTGAACATTCAAATCCAGAAGAAAAGAAACGAAATTGAGCATCTTAAAACATTATTAAACACACTATGAGCTTAGATAAAATTACAAAAGGAGACGAACTTACTCAAAGTTTAGATATAGTAAATGATAATATTGCACGACTGAAAGAGCTTTTTCCTGAAGTACTTACAGAAGGCAAAATTGATTTTAAGGTGTTACAAGATATTTTGGGAAAGGAAATTGAAGAGGAAGAGGAATACTACCGTTTTACATGGGCTGGTAAAGCTCAAGCACGAAGAGAAGCGCATAAACCAAGTACAGGAACTTTAAGACCAGCTAAAGACGAAAGTGTAAATTGGGATACCACCGAAAACTTATATATTGAGGGTGATAATCTTGAAGTACTGAAATTGTTGCAAAAAAGCTACAACAACATGGTAAAAATGATTTACATTGACCCACCATATAATACTGGAAATGATTTTGTTTATAAAGATAATTACAAAGATAATTTAAAGAATTACCAACAAATTTCTGGACAAATTGATGATGAGGGTAATAAGCTTTCTACTAATACAGATACTAATGGTCGTTATCATTCCAATTGGCTAAATATGATGTATCCTCGATTGAGTTTAGCAAGAAATTTGCTAAATGAAGAAGGAATAATATTTATCTCAATTGATGATAAAGAAGTCGAAAACTTAAAAAAACTATCTCATGAAATATTTGGAGAAGAAAATTTTATTGGCTGTATTGTAAGAACAACTGGACAAACAACTGGACAAGATAGCGAAGGATTAGGTAGTTCATTTGACTACTTCCTTGTATATTCAAAAACCTCAAACAGAGGACTTAATGGTCTCCCTTTAACAGAACATGATTTAAAAAGGTTTGAAAATGAAGATGAGAAAGGTAAATATGCCTATGACCAAATGAGAAAGACGGGAAGTAGTGATAAGAGAACTGATAGACCTAATATGTATTACCCAGTTATTGACCCTGATGGTAATGAAGTTTATCCAATTGGACCTGGTGGATACGAAAGTCGTTGGCGTTTTGAAAATAATACATTTAAGAGATTTTTAGAAGAAGGTTTAATTTTATGGAAAAAAACAAAAAAAGATGATTCTACAGTTTGGTGGCCATATGTTAAATATTATTTAGAAGGAAGAACAAAAAGACCTTCGCCACTATGGAATGATTTAGAAGGAAATAAAAAAGCTTCTAGAGATTTGAGAACGTTATTTAATGGAAAAAAAATATTTGATTTTCCAAAACCTCTCGAACTAATTGAAAGGATTATTACCATTTCTTGTGACAAAACTAATGATATAATTTTGGATTTTTTCTCAGGCTCAGCGACTACTGCTCATGCAGTAATGCAAATTAATTCAAAAGATGGTGGAAAAAGAAAATATATTCAAGTTCAACTTCCTGAAGCAATCGACGAAAAAAGCGAAGCCTTCAAAGAGGGTTATACTAATATTGCTGAAATTGGAAAAGAACGAATAAGAAGAGCAGGAAAATTAATTGTTGCAAAAAAATTAGCAGAAATAGAAAAGCTAAAATCAAAAAACAGCTTATTGGAAGAAGACCAACAAGAAATTAATAGATTACAAATAGCAATTGCTAATTTAGACCTAGGTTTCAAAGTTTTCAAATTAGACAGTTCTAACATTAAAGGTTGGGATGGCAATCCAGATAATCTAGTAGATAATTTATTTGATTCTCAAGATAACATTAAAACTGGTCGTACAGAAGAAGATGTATTGTTTGAAATATTATTAAAATACGGTCTGGATTTAACCTTACCAATCGAAGAAAAAATCATTGAAGGTAAAAAAGTATTTAGTATTGGTTTTGGAGCCTTGTTTATTTGTCTTGCTGATGGAATCACCAATAAAGTAGCCGAAGGAATTGGAGCTTGGAAAGAAGCCTTAAATCCAGAAGTATGTAGAGTAATCTTTAAAGACTCAGGTTTTGGTGATGTAGAGAAAACAAACTCAGTTCAAACCTTGAAACGTTTTGGTATTAACGAAATTAAGAGTATTTAATATGAAAATACAATTTGATAGTACGTTAAACTACCAACAAGAAGCCATTGAAGCCATCGTAGATATTTTTAGTGGTCAAGAAAAATGTGATTCTAACTTTACGGTATATTCTCCAGAATTTTTAGCCAAACAGCAAAATATTGGGTTTACTGATATGGGTTATGGTAACAGATTACTATTAACAGAAGGACAAATTCTTGAAAACACACAGAGAATACAATTATCCAATGGATTAAAACCTTCAACAAGAGCTGAAATAGATAGAAAACATCTTGATTTTACTGTTGAGATGGAAACAGGTACAGGTAAAACTTATGTTTACTTGAGAAGCATAGTTGAACTGTATAAAAAGTATGGTTTCTCAAAGCATATCATTGTAGTTCCTTCTATCCCAATCAAAGAAGGGGTTTACAAATCATTACAAATTACCAAAGAACATTTAAGAGAATTGTATGATAACATCAACTACAATTTCTTTGTTTATGATTCTAGTAAACTAAATGAGGTTAGAGATTTTGCTACCAATGACCGCTTGGAAATTATGGTTATCAATATTGATGCATTTGCAAAAAGCTTTGATAATCCTGATGATTTAAAGAAAACAGCAAATATTATCCATCGATACAATGATTCATTAGGATACAAACCATTGGATTTAATTAAAAATACCAACCCAGTTGTTTTTATAGATGAACCGCAAACTACAATAAGTACACCAATCAGAAAGAAAGCCATCCAGAGCTTGAATCCTTTGGCTATAGTTAAATATTCCGCTACGCATCGCAAGGACGAGAAAATAAACATGATGTATAAGCTGGATGCAGTAGATGCTTATGAAAAGAAATTGGTTAAACAAATTGAAGTTGGTTCTGTTCAAACAGAAGGAATTAACAACAATGCTTATATAAGATTGGTTGAGGTAAAAGTCTCAAAGGGTTTTCCAGTAGCAAAGTTGGAACTGGATATTTTTAAAAACGGAAGTATTTCGAGAAAAACGGTTCTGGTAAAACAAAATGAAGATTTAGAACAAATTACCGATAGAGCAGAATACGAAGGCTACATTATAAAAGATATTTATGCCGTAGCTGGAAATGAATATATTGATTTTACCAGTAAAGACGAAGTTATAAAGCTTGGTGAAGCCATTGGAAATGTAGATGATAAGCAAATCAAAACAGCTTTAATCCGCAAGACCATTGAGGAGCATTTAAACAAAGAATTAGTATTGAATCCTCAAGGAATCAAAGTGCTTTCATTGTTTTTTATTGACTCTGTTGGCAAATACCGTCAATATGATGAAGATGGAAATGTTGCCAATGGTGAATATGCCGAAATTTTCGAAAAAGAATATTTAAAGCTAATAGCAAAACCAAAATACGTTAGTTTATTTGGAGAATTAAATGATGCAGAAGTTGCCGTAAATCAAGTTCATAATGGTTATTTCTCAATTGATAAAAAATCAAAAAAAAGTAATTCTAAGGATAAATATGAATACTTTAAAGATACCAAAGGAAACACCAATGCAGATGAAGACACCTATAATCTAATCATGCGTGACAAAGAAATGCTTTTGAGTTTCGATTCAAAATTACGTTTCATATTTTCTCACTCCGCTTTAAAAGAAGGATGGGATAATCCAAATGTATTTCAGATTTGTACTTTGAAAGATGCTGGTGGTTCCGAAATTAGAAGAAGACAAGAAATAGGTCGTGGTTTACGTTTGTGCGTAAATCAATCAGGAGAACGTGTATATGGGCATGAAGTGAACACTTTAACGGTCATGGCTACAGAAACCTATGCTGAATTTGTGGATAATTTCCAGAAAGAGATTGAAAAAGAAACGGGGATTAAATTCGGTATTCTTGAAAAACATAGTTTTGGAAATATTGTTGTTGAGATTAATGAAGATGATACGGTTTATTTAGGACAAGAAAAATCAGAAGAGCTTTTCAAACATCTTATAAGCCAAGGTTATATTGATGCTAAAGGAAAAGTACAAGACAAGCTTAAAATTGATTTAAAGGATGAAACGGTTGTAATTCCAGAGGAATTCAAAGAACAGGAACATGTTCTAAATCAAATCATCAACACATTAAAGGAAACTGCTGGAAGACTTGAAATAAAAAACCAAGCAGATAAAAAATTAGTGACCGTAAATAAAAGAATTTTAGACAGTCCAGAGTTTAGAGAACTATGGGAAAAAGTAAAATTTAAAACTACATTCTCAGTTAACTTTGATTCTGATTCATTAGTTAAAGAATGTATTAATGCTATCAATGACCGTTTAAAAATCACTAGAGGAAAACTAATTTATACCAAAGCTTCAATCTCTATTAATGCTGGCGGAGTTGATGCTACAATAAGTCCTAATAGTGAAACAACAAGTATCAAAGATGAAGTAGAAAGATTGCCAGATATTGTAAGCTATCTTCAGAATGAGACCCAGCTGACCAGAAAGTCAATTGTAAGCATTTTAACTGGAATCAATAAATTGGATTACTTCAAAATCAATCCTCAAAAATTTATTGAAGGCTGTATTGATATTATCAATGAACAAATGAACTTACACATCATTGATGGTATTAGTTACAAAAAAATTGGTGATGCTGAATACTACGAACAAGAGCTTTTTGAAAATAAAGAGTTATTTGGCTATATGAAAAGTAATTTGAAGGAGAGTTCAAAATCACCTTATAATTATGTTGTTTATGACTCCAATGTAGAATCTAATTTGGCAAAGGAATTTGAAAACAGTGCCAATATTTCCGTTTATGCTAAACTACCAGATTGGTTTAAAATCGATACTCCACTTGGAACCTACAACCCAGATTGGGCTATCATGTGGAAAGACCAAGATGATGAAAAATTGTACTTTGTTGTGGAATCCAAAGGTAGTACAGGTCTATTTGATTTAAGACCGAAAGAACAAGCTAAAATCAAATGCGGTAAACGACATTTTAATGCTATTGGTAGTAAAATGATTGTTGCTACTGAATTAGCTGATGTTGAGGATTATGCTTTGAGTAAATAATTTTTTAAGTTCATAAATATGAAGGAAAATATTAATATTTTAAGATTAGCATGTTTATTACAAGATAGAGACAACCAAGACTTTAAAAGAGTTGTGCTTTCAATTATTTTTGAAATTCTATATGAAAATAATAATGAAAACCTAAAAGCTGATGAATTATTTAACGCTACTATTACTAAAAGTAAAGAATCTATAGAAAGAGATTTTTTTGACAATCTGATTACTAATTCGCATTCTTTTGATATAACAAATACTGAAAGTGAACCATTAATAAAACTAACACCTAAAAAGTTTGACGAGGTTGAAAAAAATATTTCTGAATTCTCAATAGAACCTTCTATTGAAAAGTTTTTAAAGTTTCATAATTATGATTTAATTTTTAAAGATATAATATTAAAAATATTATATCAATCAATTTATGAAAACATATATGCTTTCAACCCTTTAAACCTTGAATCACTTGTCCCAGATATTATTAAAAATAATTTCACGCAACAAGAACTAAATATTTTTAATGAATTTCTCGAATTCGATGACCCTATAAAAAATAGGAGACTTTATAATCAATTTGTGAAAGCAATTGAATTTGCAATATTAACATCTGGAAAGGGAGTTAAACAATTTTCAGAAAATATATACAACGATAAGACATATGTTTTAGACACCAACATTATTTTTAGGATGCTAGGTGTTGGAGGTGAAGAGAGAATGGAAACCATACTTAAACTAATTAAATCCTGCATAAAACAAGGTGTGATTTTTGAATATTCTTTGAGAACATTTCAAGAATTGAATAACACATTAGATTCAAGTATTAATAAAATATCAAAAGCAGAGCAAGCAAAAAATATTGAAATAATTCAAGAGTTAGTTGCAGAAGCTCCTCATTTTTTTAATGACGATTTTATTGTGCAGTATAGTAGATTAAAAAATTTAAAATTTGTTAATAGTCCAGAACAATATGGATTACTAATGAAATCTCGATTCAAAAAAATATGTTCAGATTTGAATATTGAACAAGCTAATCATAATATAAAATTAGAGCCTTACGAGATTGTTCTTTATGCAAAAAAATTAATTCAAGAGAGAAAAAAAATAACTACATACCGATATTCAAATAAACAAGCTGAAGTTGATGCTTATAATGTACTGTATGTTAACAAAAGAAGGGGAAATAACAACTTCAATTATTCAGAAGTAAAGTCATTTTATTTAACAACTGATAGAGGTTTAAACAAAATATTGTCAGACGATAAAAATATACTTATCCCAGCAACAATTTTGCCTTCTCAACTTTTTGCGATACATAATCCATTATCAAATGATAGTGATGATATTGATTATGATAATTTTTTCAGTTTTATAAAAAGAAGAACCTCTGAATTTAAACATAGAGGAAGAGATATTTTTAGTTTTATAAATCAAGCTAGAGTATATTCTACTGATAAAGAAGAAATAAAAAATATGATTGTGACTTTTACTGATGAAAGATATAGTCATGCAAAAATTGAATCAGTTCAAGAAAACGTCATTATTAAATTTAAAGACTTTGCTAAAACTTATTTTGATACTAGGTTAAATGAAATTGATGAAATTGAAGGAAAATATAAAGAAATCGAACAAAAAGGTAGATTAGACTTATATTCAATATTGCAAAAAACTAAAAACTTAACAAAAAGAATTGATTTACTGGTTTCTGTTATTGTTATTCCGTTAATTTCATTAGGAATAGGGATGATTTCTCGATGGTATATTTCTATAATTTGTTTTTTAATTTTAGAATATGTAAAGTTTTATTTATCAAAAAAAGAAAATTATAATCTAATGATTTGGAAAAGTTTGTTTATTCGAAGAATGAAGGAAACAGCTTACTACAAATTGACAAGTGATGACAAATATATTGATAAAGGAATTGAATTAATTAATTATGCAAAAGGAAATGTTTGGGAAAATCAAATTAATTATAATGAAAATAAAAAAATTTGAATTTAGAATAGGTGGTTATTTTGGGTCAAGTTACTCTTTAGAATATAAAAAAGGATTGTTCTTATATAGGGCTCAAACAGGAGATACTGCAACTATTTCCAATATAAACCCAATATTCATAAATGATTATCAATATGAACATATTGCCATTTTTCAATCCGATTCTATTGATTCCAATTTAGTAATTTCAGAGGAAAGAAAACTAAATTTTTTCAAGTATATTTCTCGTTACTGCAAATCATGGGAAAAGGAATATCAAAATAATTTTATTTGTGACGGCACTTCTTGGGAATGCGATATTTGGATAGATGATTTTAGATTAAAATCAAATGGACTAGAAGAATACCCACCTAATTTCAAATCATTCCTTAATAAACTTTCAGTATTAACCAGTGGTAAAATTTTTGAATAGAAAACATTGTTATCACGGACACAACTGTGTACATATATTTCTTTAAAAGTTGAAATTTTCAGCGAGTTTGTCATATTTAAAACCTGCTAACCCTTCCTGAATAATTTGTTTAACTGATTTATCAATTTGTTCTTCACCAAACCAACTTACAACTAGCCTGCTACCATCATATTGATTTTCGGTATCATCAATTGAGTCCGATTCTAAAAATGCAGAATAAATGACTGGTTTTAATGTGTCTTTTGAAATATAGTCATTGCTAGTATAATGAAAAATAGATTTACGATGACCTTTAGTTAATGAATTTATGTAATCAGACAAGATTTTGGTATTAATAACTTCGTTTGGCGAACCAATTATTAAGCCACTATAGGTGTGTTCAAATTGAAATTTTTCAATTGTTATTTCTCTTTTACCAATTTTAATATTTTCCATAAAGTGCTTTAATTATAAATATCTGATAATTTTTAATAATTAAATATTTCCATTTAAAATACCAAGTCCTTTTTCAATTAATTCCTTAGCTACATCTACTTCCAATTGAGTTATAGAAGTTCCTCTGGTTGGAATAAACAATTCCCTAATATCAACATCAAGTGCTTCAGCTATCTTTAATAAGAGTTGAATCGTTGGTAAATTTTTCTCACTTGAGATATTTGATATAGTTGTTGGTGATACTTCAACTATTGAAGATAATTCATCCCTAGACATTCCTTTTAATGTCATTATTTCCTTTAATCGTAGTACACCCATTTTAATATTTTTTTTACAAATATAGAAAATAAATCAAGTAAGACTTAATTTATTTAATAAAAAATTAAACAAAACTTGCTTTTTAATCAAATATTACTTTACTTTGTAGTGTATTAATCAAGTATCACTTTATAACTGTAAAAAAAATGGAAATAGCTAAAACAATCATTGAACAAATTAAATATGCTGATAAATGGGCTTTAATGGCTTATGGTTCTAAAAACTTTATTGCATTACCAGAATCAAAGGAATATCAAGGAGGGTTACAATTCCAATGTTCAGGTTTCAAACACAAAGGAACTGTCAGAATACAGTTAAAATGGATTGACACTTACACAATATCATTCATCAGTAAAAAAGGAGAAACTATAAAAGAAGTAAATGATGTGTATTGCGATATGCTTGTAGATATTCTGGACTGGATTGAAGGTAAGTAACCTTCAGTCCTGTGCAAAATTAGGTTATAGCCATACGGTTCACATTATAAAAAATCATTACTCAACAATATCAACCAATTAAACTGTGCAAAATACACCATCCTAAAAATGCACACTTTTTCAAAATTTCACCTAAATAATCCAATTATGAAAAAAGCGAGATACATTCGCCAAAGTACGGCTCAACAATCTAACCTACGCCAACTGGCAAAATCCCATCCAGATGAAATATTATTTATTGATACAATCAGCGGTTCAATACCATTTGCAGAAAGACCAGCTGGGAAAAAGCTTGTTGAAGCCGTTGAAGCTGGAGAAGTGAATTTCGTTTCAATCCATGCAATTGACCGTGCAGGAAGGTCTACTATCAATGTATTACAGACCCTTAAATTTTTCTTTGACAAGGGAGTGATTGTTAAGATTGATAACTTAGGGCTTGAGTCAATGATAAATGAAAAAGCCAATCCAGTATTTAATCTTATAACAACCATTCTAAGTGAGCTGAGTTCGCTCGAAAAAGCCTCACTTCTTGAAAGACAGGCTGAAGGGATAATTCAAGCTCGATTACGTGGAGCCTATAAAGGGCGAATGAAAGAAACAAAAGACACTCCTGAAGAAACACTGGCAAAACACAACAGAGCTGTTAAGGTGATAAAATCAAATCCTACAATGTCACTTAGAGACATGGCAAAACTGGCAAGCGATAAAAGCAAAGGTTATGATGTTTCCCCAAACACAGTAAAAAAGGTAAAAGATTTGATGTTGACTCTTTCTATGATTTGAATTCAATCCCCCCTCCCTCCAGTTACCTGCCCTGGGGGGAGGGGTGGGTATTTTAGATATAGTGGGGTTCGATGCTGTTCGCTAAAAATTTTTTTTGCAGATTTTTTTAAAATATTTTTTTAAGAATTTTATATAAAACATACTTGTTTATTTTTCTAAAAATCTTTCTAAATTTATGATTTTTCTAAATGTTTTTAAAATTCTCTTTGATGAAATTTTCTTTCAATTTAAGAATATCAGCTTCTGTAGCACTTCCTTCTTTCTTTTTACCTGTTTTTATATCTTCAAAATAATATTCTAAATTAGAATCCCAATCCATTCCGCCATATTCAAATATAAAACATGGAACTAATAAATTATTTACATTTTTCCAATAATATTCTTGTTTAGTGCCAGCTTCATGATAATAAGTAACCCAAAAAACATTTTTGCCTATTTTTTGAAAATTAACTTTATCTGACCCTTGTGAATCTGGGTCTTCATATTTTTGAAGATAAGCAATATATTTACTATCAATCTTCTTGTCTTCAGAATTATTAGAAATTGAATTAACCGTAGATACGTCTTTACAACTTATAATAATCAATGAGAATAAGACAAAGTATATTGGTGATTTTAGAATGTTTTTTTTCATGTTTTTATTTTTAATATTCAATTTGTCTTATTACTTTTTTTTCGGGGTTATTTTTACTTGAATACCAAACTGATTTTGTCCAATTACCTGCACCATCATACCCATAATATTTAATTTTTGTATCTACAGATTTACCAAACGACTGTGTTTCTTCAACAATATTTCCATTATTATCGTATTTATAACTGTAAGATATACTACCTGTTGACTCCATTGCAGATTTGTATAGACTATAGGCATAATTATAACAAGTTAACAAGTTGTTATGTATATCATAAAGATATTTAATTGAAGAATCTTTTTGTAGTGGATTGTTTCTTAATTTATAAGTATCCTTAAAAATCAATCGGTTTTTTGTGTCATAGCCAAAAACAAATTTTTCATTTAAATTTCCATTGCTGTCAAACTCTTTTTTTTCAATTATCTTGTTACTATCATTGTATGAATACTGCCAAATTTTAGAAATGTTATCCTGTTTATCATAGAATTCAATTTTTGTAAGATTCTTTTTTTTATCATGATAAAAAACTCTATATTCTCCATTTAAACGATAACTAGTGTTGTACTTATATGTAATTTTTTGTAGTAACCCATTAATGCATTCAGTTTTGTACTCATAGGAGTCAAAATCGTATTGCGTGCATGAAAAATAAGAAACACAATTACTCCCCTCATGGTATAAATAAAGTTTCTTTTTTGAGTCACAAAGAATGGAAACTAGCCTATCATCAGCTACACAATCCACATTTTTGCTCAAATAAAACCCATCTTTATTAAAGGTTATTTCTGTAGTTATAGTTTTAATTTCAGTTGCTTCTCCAAATTTTTCAACAATTTTATAATCTGAAACAGTTATTTTTTTTACATTACCTTTTAATTCTTCGGATTTAATATCTTTAACAATGTTTGGGTCTTCAACTTTTTCGATTTGAGAATAGCTATTTATGGATAGTAAAATAAGAGAAAGTGTAATGTATAATGATTTCATATGTTTAATATTTATTATTGATAATAAGTGATTTTTCGAGTAATCTCACCTGTTTTTTTAGTTATTTTTATATCTCCTAATTTTACATTGTATTCAGTTCTTTTTATCCAGTTATCATACTCATCATATTCATATGACCATTCTGTATCATGTTCATATTGATTTCTATTATAATTATCTTTATCTATGTGAAGAATGTTTCCATGGGTATCTCTAACTACTTTTACCGTATTCCCAATTTTGACTATAAATCCATTTGAATATAGGTAATTGTTTGAGTATTTAGTATAATAATCTCTTGGCTTACCTCCAAAATAATTAGGGTGACTTACTCGTGTTTTATTAATAATTTGACCACTTGTGTTTCTTGTAATAGTAATTGTTTCTCGAGGCGTATCTTTACTATTTGTACTTACTTTTATTATTTGTTGATTACCTATATATTCAATGTCATAAAATTCATGGTATCTATCTCCAACTACATTATAAGCATATTTTGAAATTAATTTCCCATTCTTCCATTTATATTTTATTTTACTGATAGCTGACCTAGAATCAGGGTTACTTAAATAATTATCATCATATGAATATTTTTTTTCTATTAGGTTGCCATCGTTATCATATTCAAAGTTTATATTTTTGACACTTATTAATTTTCCTTCAGAATCATATACATAATCTAAATTCTTAGGGGAAATTCCAGAAGTTTGCATACCTCTATCCACATGAATTGTAGTCTTCAATCTACCAAATGGAAGTACAACCAAAAACTCATCATCAAATTCTTTAGGAGAATATGTCATTTCAAAATCTTCAATTTTATCATAAAAATTGTCATTTAAAACAATCGATTTAAGTTTGCCAAATTCATTATATTCTCTAACTATTTTTCCTTCTTGAAAGTTAATTTCAATTGATTTTACACGACCTTTCAATCCATCTTTAATTAAATCATAATTTTTTAATACTTTAATATTATCTGTTTTTGTTAACTGTACAGAGCTCTTAGTTTTTAAATTATCTGATTTTAAAGGGATTTTATTTTCATTTTTAATAACTTCTTTTTTAACAGGTACTTTTAAAAGCATTCCCAACTGAATCCCTTTCTCTTTGAGTTCAGGATTGAGTTCAATCAATTCATCTATACCTATATTAAACATATTTGAAACACTATATATGGTCTCTTTTGGTTTAACTTCATGGATTGAGAAATCAGTTTTGCCATTAGTATTAACAGTTTGTGCTATTGAACTAGATATGTTCAAAAAATGTACTAATAAAACAAAGAATAATTGTTTTGAGCTTATTTTATTTTTCATTTATAGTATTGAATATTTATATTTTATGATTTTTTATTTTAAACATTGAACTTTTTTACTTTATCTCCATTATGACTATTTACCCAAACGAAGATATTAGTTCTTTTATAAAGTAATATTTTACTGCAAAACTATAGCTAATTAATATCCGAAAAATTAAGAATTAGTTATCGCCAAATTTTCTCAATTTAACGGTTGCTTCTAAAATTCCCACAAACATAATTAAAAATTCAATTAACATATTATAGTATGTTAAAAAAATTAAGCATTATCCTCAAATTGGCTTCATATGGAAGCTATAGATAATACAAATGAGTTGAAGCGATTAGGATTGCGTATTAAGCAATTGAGGATGGCTCGTGGATTATCACAAGCAAAACTTGGTTTGAGTATTTTAAAAGACCAGCAATCTATTCACAAAGTCGAAGCTGGCGAATTTAACCCTACATATCTCTATCTCCTTGAAATATGTAAAGGACTTGAAATACCACTGAGTGAGTTACTGGATTTTTAACAAAACCAAATAGATGTTGTCAATTACAAAATGCAAGAAAATTTTAAATAAAAATGGAATTTTTTACACTGATGTAGAAGTGATAATTATAAGAAATACACTTTATAAACTTGCTGGTGTCGCAGATAATATAATAAACTTGCAAAAAAAACAGAAAAATAAAAAAACTATATATTAAAATCATCAAGTTGATTTCTTGTGTTTTTTTAAATAAACAACCTATAATCATATGTTTTACCTTCAAATCTTGAAAGTAGTTTCCCAATACGAGCAATCTGATTTGATGAATTAATAGTTGCTGGTAATTTGGAATACAAATCAAACGAATTCCAATTCATTTTTGTTAGTCCTAAAATTTCAATTGCAATCGTATTCAAATCAGATTCTCCATAATGTCTCGTTATTTTTATAGGAGCAGGAATACTCCTACCTCCTAAATAATATCTGTAATTTGCATTCCTTACTGATGGAACGATACCATGAGTCCATAATAGTGCTTCAAATCTATTAGTTACAATACATGTTCCTCTTGATATTGGAAATTTATCGATGCTTAATAAACTATTAAATACATTCATAGATAAAAAACGAGCTTCAGTTTCGTAGTTAATTTCTATTAAATCTATTTTTGTTATACCTGCCATATTCAGACTAGCTGTAATTCCCTTAATCTCATCTTCTGTGAATTTTGTCCTTTTATGAATTACAACTCTTTCAGGTAACCTATCTAATGAATTATAAAAAAGCTCTCTAATTGAAACTCCAAACTGAAAGGCATCATTATAAGACATAAAAGGATTTGACTGTTTATCTAAAAAATAATTATCAACTTTTGATAATTTATATTTTAAGCCTTGACCATTCGAATCGTAAATATGACTACAACCAATTACAACCTCGGTATCATTTGAGTTCTTCTTAATACTATAACCAATTCCAGCATATGCAGTATTTTTTTCTTGGTTATTTAATATCCAAGGTGTTCTTAATGATTTTACATAAAAAGATAAAGATAACCACCAATATACTTGACACTTTAATCTATCACTTAAGGTTTCTTCTCTAATTAACTGTGTTGAAACCCCTTTAGAAGCTGAAAATGCTTTTATATAATCATGCAAATCAAAAGTTTCCCCTTTTTCTTGAAAGCTCTCAAACGCCTGCCATTCCTTTGGTATGAAGATTACAATAGTATGTTGACTCTGAATATTAATTATTTGTTCAATTTTTGAAGTTATTAATCTAGCCAATTTAATTGCATTTTCACTATCCGTATTACCACTATTGGATTTCTCTAATTCGATATTTATCCATTTATCAGCATCTCCAAAATATGGAATATTTATGGGTAAATTATATGCCGAAGCAAAGCTTGGATATTCAATCAAGAAATCGGGATTAATATTATCTGTAGGATGCTTTAAATTTAATTGATTCAAGAAATTATATAATTTTTCAGAATAATTTTCGCCACAAATAACAGCTATATTAATTTCATTTGAATAAATTACTCCGTTTAAATTACTATCAAAAGGTTTATGATTTGTCAATGCTCTCATAGGATGATAATCTTTAGCCTGAGAATTTGACATGTTATTTTGAAATATTAGCTGAGGCTCTAAATGCTGAACACCTTTAAATTGTGTTAGCTTATTATTATAATCTGAAGGTTTATAAGCTCTGTAATTATTATCAAGCACCATTATTTCGGCAAAAGCGGTATTTTTAGTAATTTGAAATTCAAAACCAGTTCCTGAATTTAATGGATAATCAAATTTTAGATTTTTATTTTTAAACAAAATACTATTCCAATATTCTAAAATTTCATCAAATTTATCATTGTATAATTTCTCTAAAACTTCTTTGCTTATTCTTTGCTTTACCTCCTTTGAAATTTCGGATTCACTTGTCAAATGAACAGTTGGGCTGAAAGATAAATAACCAAATTTAGTGTTATTATCAAAATAAAAAGATAGGTAAATTGCTTTGTGAATTTTTTTATCTCCAATTGATTTGTCACTAGTTCTTAACCAAAGTTTATCCTTTAAATTAGAATCAAATAGTCCATAACTTAAAAAGTGCTTCAGGACAGCTTGAATCATTAAAGACCTAAATGCGCTAACATTATCAATATCAAATTTCGAAATGGGAACCCTTCTAATTTCAGTTTTCTTAAAAACATTTGATATATCTGATAATGTACCTAGCGCAAAAACTTTTTTCTTAAAGGGAATTGCACAAATATCAGTATTTCTAGTTTTGTCTTTTAAAAATGCCCAAGGCTTATTATCTCCATATTCAACTTCAAATTGAAATAATTCTTTTGGAAAGACTATTGCATGTAAATTACTTTTTAAATATTTATCTGCTCTAGCTATTGATTGACCAAATTCTGCTTTTGATAATTCTTCATTACCTGCTAATTTAAGAATCGAATTAAGCGATTCTAATGATATAGAATTATCTTCAAAAGCTGACTTTGATAAATGAATAAGAGTCTTGTCAAAACCATCAGTGGGTATATAAAAGGCTTCTCGTCCAGCACTTCTTATATTTCTTAAAAGTTCTTCAACTTCATCATTAATTTTATCTCCGTAACCACACCAATAAAGTCTCCCAGTTCCTTGTTTAGTAAATGCGTCATTTAAAGATTTCATTAAAGATTTATCTCTACCACTATATCCTATCACAATTAGATTCTTATCAACATGGTAATTTCCCAGATGGTCAGAAAAGGTTTCGTCCTGAGAATCCAGCTCTTTCTCTGTGTTTTTAAGTTTGGTATATTTATAATCTCCGTGGAGCGCAATTGAAAGAAGTTCTCTTTTGCTTTGGTTACGATAGAGTCTATCAACATTATCCAAAGTAATCTCAATTGGTGTCAAACTACTTTGAAAAGCAGTTCTAACTGTGAGACCATCAAAATTTGTTGTCCAAACTGCTTTAACAATATCATTTTTAGCAAGGAGACATAAAGCTTTATATCCTATATATGGCTCTTTATTCTCAATAAGACTTTGAAAATACTTCCTTCTATCATCTGCTATTGGATAAGCTATTTGTGCGTAAAAGGAGTATTCTTCAGATGAATCAAGACTTGGATATATACCCTCGTTATCTAGCCATTTCTGAATGCTACTTCTTACAGATTCATTTTTATAATTCTTATAAAACTCTGATGAATTTAAATGTTTCGACAAATAGATGTCCTTTTTCCATTCCCAAATACAGTCATAAGCTGATTGAATTCCTGAACTAATTGATGCTCCAGCACCAAGTAAGAAAGAATAAGGTGTATCAATGTTACGCTTAAATGACCTTAAAAATGCATCATAACTTAAAAAAAAACTTGCGTTACCTTCTATTGTGTTTTGTATCATAATTTAAATATTCAGGATTTACCATATTTTCTAAATGCTTGTATTGTTTGATAGTAACCGTAGCCTATAAAAATCCTACCTATAAATAGAACTATATATGAATAATTATAATCAGTTATACCAAATGGTTTAATGTCCCACTTTGCAATATTTAGAAATTCAAAAAAATGCCTAAAAAATGATGCAAAACCTTTATGTGTTGGGAGATAATAAATTTCATCCCATAGAAAGATTAAAAATAAACTATAAAAAATTATCGTTGTCACAAAAACAAAAAGTAAACCCCGTGCCCAACTTGTCCCAAAATCATTTGAAATTTTATTAAAAAATAAAGAAGTTCGTTCTTCAATCTTACTTTCTTCGATATTTACTTTTAATTCTTTACCATAAGCAGACATTTCTTTGCTATAAAAAGAAATAGCTTCAATATTATTTCCTTCTTTATAAAAAACATCTTTAACGATTCTATAGGATTCTCTTAAGACTTTATGAGCTTTTTGACTGTTATTATCATGTGATTCAATAATCTCATCTGTTTGGTACAACCATAATTCAGTAGGAAGGTAATTAATTTTTACACTCCAGAAATTCAGTTTACACCAAAAATTTGCTCTGGAAATATCTAAGGATTGTTTAAAATCGGCATTTTCAAAGCTAATTATCGTATCCTTAGATGTTTTGTTATATATAAATTGAACCTGATGGTTAAAAGTAACATGTGAAAAAATGGTTACTCCTAAAAAATCTGTAAGATAAAAACGCTGTACATCATTGAATGTAACATTCCAAAAATCAGCTAAATCTTTAAATGTAGTATTGTTAAATGATACTGTTTTACTGAAAATACTTTCGTGAAATCTTACTTTTTTTTCAAATTTACTTCCATTAAACCTAACTTTCTCTTTGAATTCTGCTTGCCGAAAATCGACCTTCTCTTGGAAAACACAATTTTTAAACGTTATTTCTTTATAAAAAATACAATTAGATAAATTAATTATTAAATCAAACAATTTATCTAGAAATAGTAACTCTTTATTAATATGAATTATAATATATAAATTATGTTTTCTAATAAACCCTATTAATTCTTCAAGATTACTTTCATCAACCAAATGGAGTTTACAGAAATCATAAACGTTATTTTCAATTGTTATATGATTTTGATAATTATTGTTATTTATAAGAGTTAAAAGGTCACCATTATTCATTTAAAGTATTTTTAATTTAACAATTGTAAATGTAGGAGAATAGTTTAAATATATTCAATGTAAGACCTACATTTATCAAATTTAAAACAAAGCTAAATGTTAAATTTAAAATAAAAGCAAAATAAATTAGGTTTAAATTTAAGTTCAACTTAAATTTGTACTCATGAATGATTCTTTAAAAAATATTATCAATTTCTCATCCCAGCTTACTGCTCAATTAAAAGCAACTGAGAAACTTTCTAATATAATGAAAATTCAATCTCAATATAGCGAAATTTCAGAAGTCTGTAAAAAATTCAATTCAATAAATTTAAAAATTGAACAATCAGATAATTTATTTTCTCGATGTCAAAATCTGGCTAATGCAGTTGTAAATACTAAAAAAAGCACATACAATCCTTTAGACCTTTATACATCAGTCAATAGTGGTGGAATGTCAAATACAATGCTTACTTTACGACAGTTTATTCGTACACAAAAATATTTTGAGGAGTGTAGTAAGCCATTAAAATTATCATATTTTTCAAGTTATCCAGAAATAAACACATCTGATACTTGGAATAACTATCCTCCTAAACTTGCTAATTTTAATAGTAGTTTTAAAAAATTAGAATATTATGAAACTTTACATTCTTTTGCTGAATATGATATAGCAAAGAACAATCTATTAAAAAACAAAATAAGTCAGAAAGTCGAAAAAGTTTTAAATGGAAGTATTAGTTATAGTGAAGGATATAGTAATTCTTATCAGTTTACGCAAGGAATAATCGACCGTGACTTAACTCGTCACCAACATCATTTAGAAAATTTAAAAAACTTCATTATCAATGGGGGTTTCGATTTTACATATACCCATGGTTTAGAAGATTTTCTTTGGACTCATTTTACTAAGATTGAAGAATTAGAAGAAACAATCAACCGCTCTGTATTTGAATTAGAATTTTTAAATAAAATTATAATATCAATATCTAATAGTCTTAAAAAAAGTGCATTAAATAAAAGAGATTTTTTTAGAAAAATAAATAGTTTTTATTTCAAAAACCTAGACGACGAACATCATTCATATTCTTTAACAGCTTAGGCGAATTAAGGTTTATGATGGTTTTCTAAACCTTAATATTTTAGATTTTAAAATCAAAATATTAAAGAAATGAAAAATAGAAATAAAGAGATTACGTCTCAAATAGATAATGCTCTATTAAACGTAGAGATGAATAATGTTACTAGAGAATTGTTAATATTGTTAAAGGAGGAAATCCCTAAAGCAAAAACAAAAGAAGAACAAATTCTAATAGGAATTAAATTAATGGAAGCAGTAACTACTACAGCAGTAAGTATTGCATCTATATTTCAATAAAAATAATTTATTATGGAAATAGGTAAAGTAATTAAACTTTTAATCAAAAAAAGAGGTTTTAAACAAGTAGAAGTAGCTAAATTAATTGGCAAGAGTCCTACCGCATTATCACAGATTATTAGCGGTACATTCAAACCCCAATCAGACACTCTTGAAAAGCTTAGTGAAGTTTTAAATGTACCTATAGCTGTAATACACTTTTTATGTATTTCTGAAGAAGATGTACCAAAAGAGAACTTATCTCTTTATAAGACCCTTGCTCCAAGTATAGAAAAATATTTAATAGATATTTTTTCAGTAGAAAAAGAAGATTTAACATTAGGATAAAATATTAAGATATAACTCATATCTTTGTATGCTGATGTACATTAAAGTTCTAAATCTGCTACCCTAGTTGGTACCCTGAAAAATATATTTTTGCAAACTATTGAATCCATTGGGATGAAGCGATATAGAGAAAGAACCTCTTTCTCCGCAGGAAAATTACCCTAACCCTTATAAACAAAGGCGTTAGGGTTTTTTATTTCCCTAATATCCCCACATTATCCCCACAATTTTTATAAAAATAATTACTAAATTTATTTCAAAACAGTAATTATGAAAACACAAGTATCTGTAAAACAAATCATAAGAGATTTTATTTACATTGGAGATCAACTACACGAGCTCTTTGAAGGTAAAAATGAGTACTTACCCATAATATCATTTATAACTGCTAATGACTATTTAGATGAAGATTTAAACCTTTCATTCCCTAAAATGAAAGAGGCTGAAGAAGCGACAGGATTAAAATCACATATCTTAAGAAAGCTTTTATTGAAAATGCATTCCGAAATTTTCACCTATGAGCGTAAATTAAATATAAGTTTTAAAAAAGTACTATATCATTTCTACATAACATACTTTGATTATAGTTGTCAATTCACCGTTGATCACTTAACTCATTTGCCCAGAGTTGGTGACAACATAAGCCTACCTTTTGTTAGTGCCTTAATACCAATTAACTTCTTTTATGTAAATGATATTAAGCATGAATTTGAAAACAATACTCAAATTATAATAATTACCTTAAAAGTAGGTCAACATAATAAGTATTTCGAATATATGAAAGATAGAGCATTAGAACTGAGAGAAATCAGTTTTAGCGACACCTATCAATTAGATGAAGATGATGTAAAAAAAATTTTATATGCCAAATCTAATTATAGATAATGGGTATAAAAAAACCGCTTATTTCTAAGCGGTTCACAAAGTATCTAATGCCGTACCAAAGCTTTTATTAGATACTAATATATGTTAATCAACCAATAATTAAAGATTCGACTTGTTCAATTTTTAAACTGGTATAATTACAGAACTCCTCAATTGACACAAACTCATTATCAAGCTTTTTAAGCTCTATTCTTATTTTTTGTAATATTCTAGTGCTTTGCCTGTAACTCTTGCCTGTTATGCGCTGTATATCCTTTGGATAAATACATATTCTTTTACTTTGGTTTTTCATACTTTATCTATGCCTTTACTATTGTTTTATAACACATTAAACATTGCTAATCGAGTTCAATAAATCAAAAGCTCTTGTTTTTTAACGTTTTTATACTTTAAAAGTACAGTAATACATTCAACTTTATGAGACAGCTTTGTCATTTGTTGCCATTTGTGTTCTATTGCGCCTTACTACTTCAAAAATGCTGAAAAACCCCATATAATTATTAGATATTTGTTTTAATATCAGTGTTTTACAAAAATAACAACCACTGTAACAACTTAAATATTTAACAACGTAAATAGTGTAAATCATGGCAAGACAGAATGGAATTATCAAATTGAAAGGTACTATCGGAGATATTACTTTTTATAAAACTAAAGACGGGCATTTAGCACGTGAAAAAGGGAGCCTAGACGCAAACAGAATTAAAAACGATCCTGCGTTTCAAAGAACACGTGAAAATGGTTCTGAATTTGGAAGAGCAGGAAAAGCAGGGAAAACTTTAAGAACAGCTTTAAGAACGTTGTTATTAAATTCATCAGATGGCAGAGTAGTAAGTCGACTTACACAATCTATGGTAAAGGTTATACAAGCCGATACAACAAGCGAAAGAGGTTTAAGAAATGTTATTGATGGAGAAGCCGAATTACTTACTGGTTTTGAATTTAATATTAGAGGTAAATTAGGAACTAGCCTGTTTGCTCCTTATACAGCTAATATAGACAGAGCCTCAGGTGCTTTAACCGTTAGTATCGATTCATTTGTTCCTGCAAATATGATTGCTGCCCCAGGTGGAACAACGCATTTTAAAATTACCTCTGCAGGAGCTGAAGTAGATTTTGAAGCAGAAACTTTTGTTTCTTCAACTTCTGAAACTTTTATTTTGCCTTGGGATTTCAATGGAACTGCTTTAATTAATCAAACAAATAACGTTACCCCTGCAAGCACAAAACCATTATTTCTTGCTTTAGGAATAGAATTCTTCCAAGAAGTAAATGGCAGCATGTATCCTTTGAAAAATGGCTCTTTTAATCCATTGGCATTAGTTCAAGTCAGCGGATTATAAAACAATAATCGGAATTTTAAATAAATCTAAGCCTAGTCATTTGATTAGGCTTTTTTTGTTTATATCCTCTCCTACTTTCTTATTATTTCAAAAGAAAAAGAAAAAAAAGAAAGTCGTCCTTACTGAGAAGGTTTCAAATGAAGTCAAGTTTTTTTGAAAAAATACTACCCAACTATTCTTGCATATTTTAATCGTGTTTGTAAAGTCGGATTATGAATTGGAAATGTAAGGGTGGAGATTTTTTCAAAAACCCGTAGGGCTTGAACTTTACTATTTGAAACCGTAGCATACCTTTACTTTCTTTTTATTTATTTTTTTGTAGCAGGATGTTTCTTGTTTATACTCCTTTTGAGATGTTTCTTTTGGAATCGGCAATCAAACACCCCCAAGCACCGCAGAAAATGATAATTGTAGCGATAGCGGAAATTATTGTTTTTCGAGGAGCGAAGAGGCGGTGTTGCGGCAATCGAACTGCCACCATAGATGCGAAAGGTGAGCGTAGGTACGGAGCGAAACGAAGCAGATATGAGCGTGAAACGGCGGGGAAAAAATATAAGATAGCCTTTGGCGTTCCTTGATTTAGGGCAAAGTGATAACGGAGCCAACCCCGATGGCTGTGCGAAGGAGCAACCGCTGAAAAAATATAGGGCGGCAGACATAATACTGCTGGAATGTAGTGAAACGTAGCTTGCGGAGTGTAACGAAATGAAGCGGTATTGTGGATGCATAAGCCCGACCGAACGCAGGAAGAGACCGTGTGAAGATGAGGAACGAAACAGTGCAAAAAATATAGCTGCTTATTTTCAAGCTGCTGTATTTTATTGTGCTGTGAAGTGTCTGTGGAATGGAGGGAAACCTAACTATTGAATAGAATTACTTAATTGCTTATTTGCCGAAAATGTTCTTATGGAAATATAAGGTTGACCGACTGTAACAGCCGAACGGAACAAAGGGAACGACCGAAGAGAGACCGCTTGATTGCCCGTATTCTTTTCAAAGTAAATATTCTTATGGAAATTAGACTTTCAAAAGAATTAAATCATAGAACATCAAACGTGTTTCTAATTTGACATCTGGATTAATCCCTGTATATTCTTTTTTCTGTTTGTCGCTATCAAGCAAAGAAATAAATGCGTTATCTGAATAATATTTTAAGGGACCAACTTCTTGCACATATTAAATATTTTTAAATTCAACACTATCAATATACATATCAAAGCTATTTTCTACTGATATTTTGTTCGCAACTAATTCATAATAATTTCTACACTTTTCAATGTAATCTGGTTTAAAAAGAAAACCTTCCAAATTATCGCAAAACTCATCTTCATTATTATAAAAAACTTCCTCATCTTCTAATTTATTTTCTATAATTTTACCATTATTAGTAACTAACCGATGATTCGAAATCCTACCAGATCTAATATAAGCTTCAATCAAATATAAATCCACTATTGGTACACCTTCTAAAACATAACCACTAAAACTCGGGAAATTTGTTAGTACCATTTTTATAATTGGTTTGGTAGAAATATCTCCAATTTTATCTATAAACTTTGTAGCATTATTTCGTATAAAATCTGCTTTTCTATTTACTTGAGTCGCACCTTCTCGTAAACGATTTAGAGCATTAAATTCATCACGTGGATTTAATGCGTATTTAATACATTTAACTTCTGCGATTATACAAATACTTTTCAAATTAATGATTAAATCTATTTCTTCAAAAACATCAGTTGATACTATAAATTTTGAGATTTTAGGAATTTTAAAAAAATATCTCTTTTCATTTAATGCATTTGATAATTTTTGTTTTATATGATTTTCAAAAAAAACACCTCTTTTTTCTATATCAAAACCGCTATCTTCTAACCATCTATCAGATAAAACAAAAATTAATGGATTTAAAACGCTTAACAATGGAGCTAAATAATACCCATTTTTTTTAAATAATGGATAGTTCCAAAAATTTATTCTTTGATCAATATTATTTGTTAAAAGATTTAGAAAATAATTAATTTGTTTACAAGAATATTTTGACTTTAATTTTAAGTATGATTTTAATGATTCTGTTTTTATTTTATAAGGGAATTTACCAAACTCTTTAATTCTCATCACACTATCATCATCATCAACTAAATTCAAAGAGTAATTAAATAAACTTTGTAACATATTAAAAAGGATTAAAAAATCTTTTAATGATAAACCTTCTGATTTAGGCATTTGGACATCATAAACAAACTCATAATAGGTTCTTAAAGATTCTTCTAAAAAAATAAAATTACAAAACTCTTGCTTATCATGACCTGAAGCTAATGTGAAGAAAATTTCTCCTTCTTTAATAATTATTTTTTTAATTCTTTTTATTTCATTTTTGTTATTATAAAATGATGAAAAAAATGTCCTTACATCATTTACTTTTTCCAATGTTTCTTTTAATATAATATGATGGGCACTCAAATTTCTATTTAATCGGAAATATCCAATTTTACCAAGAAACAACTCATCATTATTTAAATATTTAAAATGAAGTTTATTTTTATTTACTTCTAAAAAACCATTATTAAAAATTGAATCATCATAACTAGTTTTTATAACATTATAATAATTGGCTGTTAGAGTCATATGAATTATACTATCAACTCTACTTGTATCATTTTCATCTTCCAATGAAGTTTTTAATTCTTCTTTAAAATATTTTAAATAACTAAATAAGATATTTAATGAATCTATTTCAGTTTCTAAAGCAGCTCTAGCATCAATATCCCCAATTGAAGTATCAACAGATTGAATTTTCTTTTTAAAAAAATCTTCATAATTATGCTCATTACCTTCAACACCAGATATTTTACTTACAACAATAAAATGTCTATTAGCGGATGAAATAAGACATTCTGTAAGTAAATCATAATCTAAATTAGAAGATAATATTGTGGACTTTATTTGATTAAAAGATTCTTGAAATAAATTATTAAAATCTGATGCCAATAATAAAAAAGGGTGTAATAAATTAAAATCTTTTTCCTCAGAAATTTTAGAAATAAATCCTGTTAGATAATTAATATCAAAACGGTCGCTAAAAGGATATAACTTTAAATCCCTGATTATTTTTTTTCTGAGTTTATTCATCAAAATACATATTAACTATATTAAAAATTTTGAATGAATAATTTTCAGCAAAATCTCAATAATATTATCTGGAAAATCTTTAAACTTTTCATAAATTGAGATCAAATCATTTTTATGTAATGTTAATTTACCAATACATATGGCCATTAAAAACTCATAAGGAGCAGTGTCTTTATTTGTGTTTTCATCTATAGAACCAATTATTATTGTTGCCATTAATGAACTTGAATTAATATCAATTTCATAATTCAATTCTTTATTTGTTGCAGCTCTTAAAAATGAAGCTTGTATTATGCCATCGTTATATCTATTAAAATTTTCAGGATCAAAAATATGTCTTTCAAAAATTGTTTGCTTTATATTCTTTTTAATTCTAAAATTATGAAGTACCGATAAAATTGAAAAATATACTTTAGACTGCTGAATCTCCTCTGGTTTCCAATTTGTAAATTTAAAAAACGCAAAATTTTTATTAAGTACTAATCTATTTCCATTTGATTTATTCAAATAAACATTATTGATTAAGCCATCTTTATTATCATTTAATTCATTGTATCTTTTTTCAAAATATTCTTTGGTTTCACTTGTCATAATTGATTTCGTTTCAAAATCATCAAAGCCAAATAATAAAGTTTTAATTAAATCTTTTTCAAACTCCCAACTAATACTATCACTATCTTCATTCGGTAATAAAATTTTATCTATTGTGATAAAACTATATGTTGAAAAATCATTGTACTTACCATATTTAATATTACTCATTAAATTAGAATATGCTTTCTCATCAATACATCTAACAAAACCATTAAAATAAATTATTTGAGAATGTTCTTGAGTTCTTAACTTCCTACTTACATCTGATATTTTTTTACCATTTGAAATACAAGAAGAACAAACTAAATAACAAGATGGTTCTGCAAAGGTATCATCTAATTTTAAGTTTTTATAAAATACTGATTCAACCGTTTTAGAATGGGCATCCTGATAATATTCTTGAATTTTATCTGCAATATATTTTGATTCAGCATCATCTACATATATAATACTTTTTATGTTTATTGGAAGTTGATTAATTATTAAATTTTTAGTTTTCTTTTCAAAATGATTTAATTTTTTACCATTTATATCAATAAATAATTTACTCACATCAATATAAATATCTCTTGTTTTACCTAAAGAATTTTGGCCTTTGTAACAGCTTACAAAATCATAAGCTAGATAATTAAACATTAAATCACTTAAATTATCTGGAGCATCTTTCAATATTATTTTAAATTTAGAAACTATTGGTGGAGAAGGTATAAATTGCTCATCTCCAAATTTAATTTCAAATGTTCTATTAGGAAATGCTTTTTTGAACTCATCCGGTCTTTTAGATACAAATTCATTTCCTAATATTTCTAATGAATTTTGTTTATTCATTATTGAGTAATTATGATGTTTACTTTTATCAAAACCGAATAAAACAACAATTTTAGACCAATCAATACCAAGAGTATTTAATTTATTTGGTAATGACCCATTAATAGATGTAGAAACAATAAATAAAGAATTATCTATATTTTCAATATCATCTCTTGTAACATTACTAGAAGAATATAATTTTATTCGTGGATTATATACTACCGAAGTAGATATATTTTTATAAAGAATACAAGAGTAAATTAAAGGAAAAATTGTAGGGGTATCTGAATAAATAATTTCAGCATTGTTCTTAAAATATGGTAATAGAAAAATCGATAAAATATTTATATCCTGGCTTTCCTTAAAAATATTCCCAATTCTAATAAAATGTGTCGCGTATACTTCCGATGGTAATAAAAAATAAGATTCTAAACCAGCTTTTAAAATGGAATCATATTTAACTAAAAAATGTGAACAAATAGAATTTGATATTTTAAAATATATTTCCTCTGCAATTAAATCATTTTCATCAAGATTGATTATTAATCCATTTTCTAAATATACACATTCAATTATTTTTATATTTTCGAAATTTGGTATCCTCTCCTTTATTACTTCGTATTGAATTTCATTATGTGGTCGTAACAAATAAATTATTTCAGGAGTATAATTAATACTCAAATATGATTTTATTTCTGTTTCAAGGTCTAGATTATTATCACAAGAAGAAATTGCAATACACCAATGTAATTTATTTGAATGTTTGAATGAAGTAATATTCATAAATTAATTGATTTGAATTGGTAAAAAAATTGAAAACATTGTTCCTTCTGTTTTATAAGTTGGAATTGCTTTATTTTGAATGCTATGCCAATCATCTAATTTATAATCTTCTCGATTATTCTCTATATAACCATTAAAAGGTTTTTTTTGAAAATCTCTAACGAGTTTTAAACCATTTGTTCTTAATTTAAGAAAGCCTTTTCGATCGCCTAACAATTTCATCATATTATGTAATCCGAAACCTCTCTCATAACTACTGGTTTTATCACTTGTGTTATTTTTTATTAAGCAATCAATAATTGCTTCATATATTACGTCTTTAGAATTAAAGTCGCTTATATCTTTCTTAGACCATTTACTTGCCAAACCTGAACCTGAATCAAAAACTGATATTTCAACAATAACATTATCAGCAACATTATTTGTAATTAAATTTGAAATATATTCATAAAGAGGTTTGTCGTCTTTACAATTATTAAGTAAAGTTTCTTTATTGCCGTGATGAGATGAAAAAACTAACCCTCTTAATCCTGTTGGAAAAGTTTTATTTGAATAATCGCTTTGACTCCAATAATGAGTGTTTTCAATTAATTCAAAAATTATTTCTCCAATTAATTTATCATAATGTTCTAAAACAAAAGTTGAAGTACCAGATATATAACTTTTAGAAATATCAATTAGAATATTTTTGGATAATTCTATAATCTCTTTTTTTGATTTTAATGTTCCATTAGAAAAATAAAAAGCTGAAGGAAATGGATTTGCTGAATGCTGAACTGAAGGAATAAAACTGTTAGTTCCTTTTTTCCAATTTTCATTTAATTTAAAAAATTTTGTTCTTTCCTTAATTACTTTGGCAACTATAGCTGAAACTTCTGTTTGGTCTAATAAATAAATACCATTTTTATATCCCATACAGCCTGCAACAAAATTCCAATAACGATTAAACATTACATCTATCTTATCTTCAAGTTCTAATGTTGTAGAATTGTAATGAATATATAATTTTCCTGTGCTTAATCTACTCCATGTTATTATTAATTGAATAATCTCTGAATAAATCCCCAGTTGCTTACCAGTAATATTTGCTGGAATATATAAATCTACATTTGAGGACTTTTTTAAAACTTTATAAGCCTTTTCAATCTCCAAATAAGATATTTCGTTTTTTATACTTATTTTCATCGATAAATTATTTAATCACCTGTTTTATTAAACTCATGTTATACTCCAAATCCTTATCATTTTCTATTTGAATTTGAAAATTACCATTGCCACGATGACCGATATTTGAAACATCCTTTGCCAAACCTTTTTGATCATCTTTTACGCCTATCTTGTTTTTTCAACTTTCCTCCTCAAAATATATCTTATAGAATTTCTTGCCATTATTATCTACCCCTTTTTCTATTAATTCTTTTTTTCCATGAATATAAATATGAAAGTTTTTATCAAGTTTTAAAACACTTTTAAAAAAACGTGCTTGTTTTTTTGTGGCTTTTTCTGAAATTTCAAAGTTATCTTTGACATCAACATTTTTTTCCTTTTCATAATTAGTTTTAAAAGTATTAAAACTATCAATATATTCAGGTTTTTCAATTACTTCACTAGCAAACTTATTAAATTCAAAAACGTTTTCTTCCTTAAAAAAAGCTGCCGATTTATTTAAAAGGTCTGCTTGGTCTGTTCTTTTTATTTCAAATTTATTTGATAATTCTTTAGAAATAAATTCTTTACATAATGACAAAACATTTTGAGTATTATAATATTCGTTTTTCCTTTCTCTAACGCTTAAAAAATTATCAAACCAATATTGAGCATCTGAAGTTTTGTTTGTATTGTCGATTACTGATAACAGATAACCTTTTTCTTTATCAGTGTTAAATATCAAGCACCCTTTGTCCAATTTATTAATATTCATACCTAATAAACTTTCTAGTTCAAATCCATTGGGGTTTGATTTGACGTTTAAAAAGGTGTCCTTGTTTTCAGATTTTAAAATTGCTATGCCATCAACAATTTCATCATTAATAATACAGTCCTTTAAATAAATAACATAAAAATCGCCTCCTTTTATTTTTGGATGTGTACTTTGATTGTATAGATGACTAACTAGAGTCTGCGAAACTTCTAAAAATTTTGTATTATCCTCAAATAAAACATTAACAAGTTTATATACAGGATTTAAATTTAAATCATGTGTAAAATAAAATTCATATAAAGAATCAAACTTAAATACATTTTGAATTAGTTTAAGAATATTGGATTCTGAATTATCAAAATTTGTTTCGTCTTGTGAAAATTTAATTCCTTCACCGTATGATTTATTTCCCACATTGTGGATAATTAATCTATCTATTTTTTCAATTGCTACATTCATTTCTAATTATTTTCTTTAACTGCATAATGTGGAATTAAACCTACACCATCTGTAAATTCTGCAACAGTATGAAAATACTCTAAATTGTTTTTCTCCCAATATTCTTTAGGAGCATGTTCAACCATAAAAATTTGAAAGTCACTTTTTAACTCTTCAACAATATATTTCATAAATTTATTTAACAAATTAAAAGCATCCATCAATTTTGTTTTATCATCATTTTTAACTTTTGCTCCCTCTCCTGAATAATACGGAAAACTAGGCTGATCAATAAATAAAAATCGAGGAACATGTTCTTCACTAACTTTAATCATATGTTCATGTAGTCCCAAATAAAAACATAAATGTAAAAACATATAGTTAGAGGAACTTCCTGTAGTTTCGATTTCAAATAATTGATCCGGTTTTTTTAATTTCAAATTCATATCATCTAATGAAAATCTTATTTCATAGTCGTTATATTCCGGCATTGAATTAATTAAATTATAATTTCTTTTAATCGAAGAATCTAATTCATCTCCCATTATATGTTTACTACTATCAATATCATTAATAATATCTTCTAATTTGTATACTTCTTTAGTATAAGTCTCAAGAATTTTGTTATCCGTATATACTACATTATTTTTATCATTGATAATTTGATTTAATTTACTTTTTAAAGTTCCAATTAAAATATATTTACTTGCTTCATTTGAAACTGTTGCTTTTATTTTGGGTAAAGTATCAATCTCAGTCTGTACTTTATTTAATTCCTCTTTAAATTTATCTAATTGATCTTGATATGTAAAAGTTTTAAAATCTGATTTAGTATAACTATCTTTAATCTGTAATAAAGAAGCTTCTAATTCCTTAATAAAAATTAACACTTCATGAGATTTTATTATTTCATTGTAATTCTCACTTATATATTCTATTGGCTTTAAACTATCGGTGTAATTATTTAAGTTTCTATTATAATCATAAACCTCCTTTTTGAATTTCTCAATAGAATTAATTTGTCTATTGATTTTTCTTTTATCCTTATTTAAATTATCAAGTTTATTAAACGTTTTTTCATTATCCGCCAGAGCAACATATTCACTAATAATTTTTGATACAACATCAATAGCTTCTTCACCTTTAAATTCAAAATCTACATCAAGCAAATTATTTTCTTTACATTCTGTAAATAATGAACGTAGTGATAATTCTATATTTTCTTTTGCCCTTCTCTCTTTATTTATTTTTCTTGTAACGGTTGCTATTTGTGAATTAAGCTCCTCTAATTTTTTTCTGTTCTTAATATTTAGCATTTTATCTACTCCAATAGCCATTAAGAAAATTTCTCTTAAAGCTTCATCTGAATCAATTTCATAATATGCCTTATCAAAATAATTTGTTGAATTGATTATAATATCTGCAGAAATAGAATTAAGCAGTAAAAAATATCTATAACTAATAGATTTATAATTGGCTAAATATAAGTCTCCACTATCATCTATTAAAAACTCCTTATTTAGAATATCTTTCAGTTCCTCTATTGTGATGTTTGGAACTGGTATATCAACAATCTCATTTTTGTCTGAAAAAAAAACTTCAGCCGATACGCTTCCGCTATTTCCGGACTTTCTAGCTATAAAAAAATTTCTTTCATTAATATTAAAATCAATTGAGTACCATTCTACATTTTCATTAATAGTCTTTTCTACTATCCTGCTTTTATTCGACAGCAAACAATAATCTATAATACTCATAAAACTGGTTTTACCTTTTGTGGCACCACCAGTAATAACGTTTACTTTATTAGGTTGAAATTCGTATACCTTAGGTTCAGAATTATTTTTAAACCAAAGTTTAATTTTATTTAATTGAAATTTCATAATCTAATCTTTAAAATTTTATAAAGTGAACTAGTATCATATTTATTGGTCAATTCAATAAAAGGCCTAATTGAAAAAAAGATTTTAATTATTCTATCTCCAATAGAAGATTCATTAAAATTGACCAACCCGCCCTCCACGCAACTGATAATTCCATTTTTAATTATTACATCATTCATTTCTTTCAATAATGTAAATGAATTAATAGTAATAGGAATTAATTCTAAATATTTGTCATTAAAACTACTGAATAAAGAAGGGTATTTATCGATTAGGCTTTCAATATTATCGAAATTTTCATTTAATAATCTTTCGACTAAATTATCATCAAGTAGAATTGGCAGAATTATAAATAATCTAGATATATCAATACTTTTAGAGAACTCAAGGTATTTTTTTATAACTAATGCTGAAATAGCTTCATTATTATATACATAGTAACTATTACTCATTTTTTATATTTATTTGTCCAATCAATATGCCATCCAATTCGTGGTTCATTTGAAA
This sequence comes from Flavobacterium muglaense, assembly GCF_014305155.1. Lineage (GTDB taxonomy): Bacteria > Bacteroidota > Bacteroidia > Flavobacteriales > Flavobacteriaceae > Flavobacterium > Flavobacterium muglaense. Next base: position 7,514 of record NZ_JACRUK010000011.1, on the reverse strand, counting down.
GAATGTAAAACTGACCATTACTTAGTTCCTCATTTAGCTCATCATTCTTTAATCGTAACTTTTCTTTTCTAACCTCATCAACACATTCAATAGCTATTCTCCTTACCATCTCATCATCAGATTCAATTTCCCCAGTATTAATTTTGGACTTATAATCTCGATATTTATCTTTAAATATTCTTTGCCAAATAAAAACTGCCTCAGCATCGAACTCGTTTTTTTGAGTTGATAAAATATCCCCATTTTCTTTCCAATCATTTAAATAATTGAAAGTTTTAAGCATAGAGGTGGTATATGTTAAAATCTCATCAGAATCATCTTCAAAAGTTTCTCCAATATCAATTAACTGCTTAATAAAAGTCTGTGACTTTAAATCTTCTGGATATATTAAATTCAATTCTCTTCTAGGCAAAATGGATTTTTCATATGCAAAATCAAAACAATTCCCATAACGCTTAGAATAATGTTCAAAACTTATTGAAAATTTATCCCTTCCTATAATTGTCAGAAATTTGTCTTCTTGCATATTTGAGTATAACGAATTATAAACATCATCAACTCTATCTAATTTCATTATTTGTTTATGAATCCTTTTCTTAATCAAGTCTATTATATTTTCAGGTTCTGAAATTATTTGAATTTGATTTATAAACTTTGCTTTATGTGCTTGCTTTAGCTTTTTTAATTTTTCAATTTGAGCTTTAATATCAATCGAAGAGGTATTATTATATAAATCTACAATATAGTCAGAAAACTCTTTGATACTAATTTCTTTCTTTTTAAATTTTAAAACGTTGTTTAAAAAAGGGTTACCTAAAATTGATTTATTTGTAACAAGTTTAAACGATGTTTGACCTAGAAATTTATCAATATTTCCTGATGCTTCCATGAATAAAATCCAGTTATTTATTGATTTCCATAAATCTGAATCTCTCTCAGTTAAATTTATATTCTCGCCCTTAACTGTTTTTTGAATTGTATGTTTTGTTTGCAATAATTCAATATTACCATTAGATAATTCAATATGAATATCATCTAAAATTTCAAAACCTATTTTTTGTCCATGACTTAAATCTAATGTTAAGTACATAAAATATAAAAACTGATAGTCAAAGCCTATAAGTTGGGGACCAGCTGTGTGATCATCATTTATTTTAAATTCATCCATAGTTATTTGCTATAATTAGAAAAGGTCTTTTAATTTATGTTCGGCAATATCAATGTATAAAAAATTAAATTTCTCTTTTCATTATTAATTTCTTATAAACATCATATTTATACTCAACAATCTCCCCAGACAAAATCAATTCAATCACTTTATCTATTATAGGTAACGGAACAACAAACCATTCTCTAGGTGTTATCCTTCTTCCTTTGTCATCATGAATATCTATATTTAAACAAACCTCAGCAAAAAATCTGTGAAGCAATTGTTCGAATTTATGTGGATTAACATTATAGCATTTATAGGTACTGACAATATGAACTTCAGCCATTAAATAGGTTGGTTCTTTAGCAGCGTTTTTAATCCTATCTCTTACATCAACCTTTGAAAAACCAATTTTATATAAATCTTTAATTTCAGATATGCTCTTATTCGTTGATTTGGATTTTAAAATATAAATCCAACCTGTTTCTAAATCTTCTTCATTTGCAATATTGGCATTTTTGAATAATTCATTTTCTGCTTCTGAATCTGTATCTGAAACAATTCTTCCATTAACATATAATGCTTTGGCTAGGGAGCGATAATACATATTACTTTCTGTACCATTTTCAAAAATGATTTTTGTCCTGCCATCTTTCCTTATTCTATCTTTGATTTGTCTATCTTCAATACCGTCTTTTTCTAAAAACAATAATAAACCATCTAATAAATAATACTTCCCTTGTTCTAGATTTTGTTCTACGTCTTTAAACTCATTAAGCTTCCTTTTACCTTCTCTTAATTCTTGATGTACTTTTTTGAAAGCAGTTTCATAAGATGCAAATTCTTTCTCTTTTATTGGTTTTCTACGTGCAACAAAATCGGTTTCTTCTCTGTCTTTAGAACTTGGTACATTTTTAAGTTTGAATATTTCTAACGTATCATCAGTATCTAATAAACCAAATTCATCATCGTTCAAAATATCATCAATAGAATTAATTTCTACAATTACATTGCCCAATAAATCATAAGTATCATACGGTTTTAAGATTTCTATTTTTTTATTGTTCTTTCTTAATTCTTTTAAAACAACTCCTAAACTCCTTTCAGATACTACAAAAACATCTGCTTTGGGTTCTCTATTGTTTTTTTGATAAAAGGCATTGATTTCCTGAAACGAATCAATTAAGCGCTCCTCTTCTGATTTTATATTGGAAACTTTAGCTTTTGATTCTAATAGTCCAAATTCATCGTCATTAAAAATATCATCTAATGTTATTTTCTTTTTACTCATTTGCTTTTGCTTTACGTCTTTGTTCTCTCAAAAATATAATAGCTTCTGCTAATCTTCTTTCTTGTGGATCGAATGCTTGAATACTTGGTTGCTCTCCTGTTTGTGCTACCCAGTTTTTTATTTTGGGCCATAAGACAATGGCTTCTTCTTCAGTCATTTCTATTCTTGTAGCATCAATTGTTTCTTGAATTGCCTTAAAAACTGATGCTGTAACCGATTTAGATAAAATTTCAAATGCTTTTTGAAAAGGGTTTATAGTATCAATTAAATCAATATCTAATTCATCGATATTTATAAATTGACTAGCACCAACCAAAAAACGTTTATCCCCTTGCGTTTCTATGGTTCCATTTTTAATTACAGAATCAACTACAACAAATTGTCTTACTTCTTCAACTTGTTCTTCAGTTAAATCAGGATAGGTTTCACGAATAATTTTTGGAATTAAAACCGTATTAATTACCTCTGGGTCAACATTGCCTGGCAAGGCTTTAATCATTTTATCGTCTTGAAGAATTCTAGCTTTTAAATCGTTAATGTCTGATTCTACAATATCCTTAACTCTTTGTGATGTTGGCGTTTTAAAGCCTCTAATTCTAATTGTATCATCATCGTCTTCAGATTCGTCTTCATCTGGAAACTTGGGTTTGAATTTAAAATTAGGTGCTAATACTTGTTCCATCAATAAGGAAGCCGTAATAGCTTTAAGCATATTATTAACCGACAATTTTACTTCACCATCTTGTGCATCAGGTTGAGCGATTAGATTGGTAAATTGTGCATGTGTTTTATTCTCACTATCTCTAGTACATCTTCCAATAATTTGGATAATTTCTGTTAACGAACCTCTATACCCAACCGTTAATGCGTGTTCACAATAAGGCCAGTCAAAGCCTTCTTTGGCCATTCCTAACGCAATAATAATATCCACGTCATCAGGATTATTAGAAACTCTTAAATACTCTTGAATTTTATCTCTTTCTTTTTGATTGTCATTTACTAAATCGGCAACTTTTAAAAGTTTTCCTGTTTTTCTGCTACGAACAAACATAACCCCTGTTACTGAATCTTGGTATTCTAAATCTCCTAGACTATCTACAATTTTGTTTACTTCCTCATATTTGTCCTTTTCAGATTCTCCTGAATTTACACTTGGAATATGTACAATTGTTTTTTTGTTTTCGTCTAATATTTCATCAATTGCTGAAGTATATTTTCCTTGATAAAAATGATAGCCAATACCCAAAGATTTTAGATGCTCATAACCGTTTAATTGTTCATAGTAGTTATAAGTTACTTTAGTAAATTGCGCTTCTAATTCAGGTAATAATACTGGTACACTATCCCCACGAAAATAAGAGCCTGTCATTGCCACAATATGCGAGGTTGACTTTGCCATTATGGAACGTAATACTTCACCCAAACGATTATTACCATCCGCTGAAACGTGATGAAATTCATCAATAGCAATTACACAATCATTAAAAACCTTTTCATCAAGACCTTCACAAGCATTTCGGAGTGTAGCATGTGTACAAATCAATAATTTTTCATCACTTTCGAGAAAATTATTAAATGCTTTAATTTTGCTCGATTCACCACCTGGAGTACAAAGATTGTAAATGTCATTTGGTTCCCAATTAGCAAAAAAGCCATCTTTTATTAAATTGGTATTTGAAAATGAACTACCTATAGAACGCTCAGGTACAGCAACAATAACTTTTTTAATACCTTGATTTATTAATTTATCTAAACCGATAAACATTAATGCCCTTGATTTACCTGATGCTGGAGGAGCTTTGATCAATAGATATTGTGCAGTACGAGCTTCAAAAGCTCTTTCCTGCATTTGCCTCATACCAAACTCATTCGTTTTTTTGCTTTTCCCTGCTTGGTTGTATTTTACGTGAACGATATCTGGCATGACTATTTTTTACGGTTCTTAATTATTTTTTCGATGGATTCTATTTCAACAGCATCTTCATTTTTAGCATCTTCTAATTTACGTTTGTTGTCAAATGATTCATAAAGAGTGCCCACTTTTTTTTCCATTTGCTTATTGCTGACTTTACCAGCTCCTTGAAGAATATTTCTATCATTAAAAAGAAGAATTCTATCTACATTTTCTTTCCAGAATTTTGTGGTAATGTCCAATCGGCCTTTGGCTCTCAATTCAGCAGTTTCTAAAAAGATTACTACCAATCTGTTCAGTGTATCCAACTCATCTTCAGTTAAATAATTTTTAGCAATAAAAATATCTTGTTTTCTAACAATATTACCTTTCCAAGACTGCAATGCCATATTAGGCTTATTAGGGTTGGCTCTTGCTACTATCAATTCGGCAGCTGTTTTATTAGTAACCGCAAACAATAATTTATTTTGAACTTCGGCAAAAAACATTTGCGTTGCCTTATCCGTAGGGTCATAATCACTGCTTAATGAAAAAAGATCTCTCACTTTTTGATAGAATCTTTTTTCGGAGGCACGAATATCTCTAATTCTTGCCAGTAATTCGTCAAAATAATCAGGTCTGCCATCAGGATTTTTTAAGCGGTCGTCATCCATAACAAACCCCTTAATCATATACTCTTTTAGGTTTTGGTTTGCCCAAATTCTAAATTGTGTTCCGCGTTTGCTTCGTACCCTGAATCCAATTGCCAAAATCATATCCAAGCTATAAAAAGTAACTGTATAATTCTTACCATCGGAAGCAGTTGTTAAGTAATCCTTAATAACTGAATTTTGCTGTAACTCTCCATCTATCAATATGTTTTTGATATGCATACTGATATTAGGGATTGAGGTGTCAAAAAGTTCTGCCAATTGATTTTGATTCATCCAGATAGAACCATCTTTGGCATATAAAGCTACTGATACTTTACCATCAGGAGTGTTGTAAATAATAATATTTTGTTTATTATCTTCCATGCTGATTATTTTACTTTCTTGATTTTCTTTTGTTTTACTAACAAACTATTTTTAGCTGTCATTTCTTCGTACATTTTAAATAGGTATTCTAAACGCTCTACATCATTTTCAAAAGGTTTCAAACGATAGCATCGTTCTATGGCAAGGTCCAGTTGATGGTGGGCTTCCTTTAATTCAGCAGGCATTTTATCCGGATCGTATAATTGCGCTAATGTTTTTTCAGAATATTTGGCTCTTTCGTCTAGTATTTCAAAAACATGCAAATTGATAATTTCTTTTTGTTTGTCTGTAATGGTTGGGAATGGGAAAGTATTGTAACACAAACCTGCTGAGTATCTATAATCAGTTTTAAGTTTTCCACCAATATTTTTAATCCATATCATATGGATTTTTGAAGTCAATAATCCAAAAATCCATGGTTGGGCATTGTATACTGCTAATGCTGAATCTGCTATTATTGTATTTGAGTCAAAAAATCCAATCGGAATATACTCTCTATTTTCAGATGAATGCCTTGGAATTATGATAGAATCTGTATTTAAATGTCTTTTTTCTCCAAATGAATATGGATATTCTGCTAGTTTTTGAGTTGCTTCTCTTTTACTTTTTTTTCTTAAATGATAATTTGCTTCAATCCGAGATTTAACAAATGGAATCGAGTATGCTAATTCAACATCTTGTTCATCTATCCACAGACAGTACTTTTCTTTTCCTCGTATGAATTCTAATGAACCGACAAACTTTTTTATAATTTTTTTTGAATCAGGATTATTACTAATCAAGGTTAGCTTTTCTTCTTCGGATAACAATAAATTACCTCCATCATTTGCCATATTACCAAAATTAATTGGTGGTAAATTTGAAATAGGATTGCTTCTTTTATTAATGATTATTTGACTTCCTTCAATTAAGTATGCATTTATATTATATACTTTCTTTTGAAGATTTTCAATATATAAATATTTTTGAGAATTAGATATATTTCTCAAACAAACAATAATTACTGTAACTCCTGCATTCCCTTTTGCATTATTAGTCCATTTAAAAGATTGATAAGCAAAATCAATTTCAATTTTATCATTTAATATATTAGGCCATATTAAAGCTATTTGTTCACCTTGACATATAGAATTTGTAGAAACAAAAACACATTTACAATTAAAGCCTTCAATATATTTAGCACCTAAATAAAACCAACTGGCAATATAATCCATGTTATTATAGCCATTGATTTTATTAAAAACAGTACTCATGTCCGTTTTTTGTTTTTCGTCTTGAAGTCTAGCCCCCAAATAAGGTGGGTTTCCTAAAATATAAATTTCATCCTCTTTTGTTTTTGGGCAAACGTCTTCCCAATTTATTCTAGTGGCATTTCCTTGGGTAATATGACCTGCTTCTTTTAGCGGTAAAATTGGTTTCGCCCTACCATAATCATGCAATTCATCGACAAATACTTTGTTCATTTGATGTTCTGCCAACCACAAAGATAAAATTGCCATTTCGTGAGCAAAATCATCCAACTCAATACCATAAAACTGAGATAGTTTTACTTCGGTAAACCAAATTTCAGTTTGCCGTCCGTTAAAATTCATTCTTGCTTGTGGTGCATTTGCGACTACTTGATGACCGTCTTTTGTAAAATGTATTTTAGATTGGCTACCATCAATAATAGTGGTACTTTGTGGTTCATTAATTTCTTTGATAATCTCTATTTCTAAAGCTCTTAATTCTTTATAAGCTATAATTAAAAAATTTCCACTACCACAAGCGGGATCAAATATTTTTATTTTAGAAATCCTATAAATTAATTTTCTTAGTTGATTGATTTTGCCTTTGCTTTTTTCAAATTCTTCTCGAAGTTCATTAAGAAACAATGGTTCAATTACCTTAATGATATTGGGTACCGAAGTATAGTGCATTCCTAAGCCACTACGGTATGCAGGATTTACTACCGCCTGAATCATTGATCCAAAAATATCAGGATTAATTTCAGACCAAACTAAATTTCCACATTCTAGAATAATCTTTCTAGCTTTCAATGAAAACTTTGGAGAAACAATAGTATCTCTAACTAAACCACTATGGACTGAAAGTCCATAGATTTGGTTAGCAGACTTAAAGTCTGCACGGTTGCTAGTCTTCAAT
>NZ_JACRUK010000109.1 GCF_014305155.1 Flavobacterium muglaense | reverse complement strand
CCGAGTACGTGACCCGTACGCTCGGTGGTGTGAGAGGCGCACTCCGTTAGTTCCTAGCGGAGCCGTCTACTCGATTACCATATGTTTTTTAATAAATCGTAAATAGAATAACCAATTAGAGAAAATAATGAAACTATATAAAATAATACACATAAAACTTTTGAAATTCTATAAAATATTGATTCGGTTACTACGTCGAAATCTGATTCGGTTGCTATTCCGTCCAACTCTTTTATTGTACGTTTCACGCGACTGCTCTTTAACTGATCTAAAACACTCACTTCGGAAAATTGAACTATTAAACCGAAAAGGATTCCGAATCCGAGTGATGAGATAGAAATTGCAAACAATATAGACTTAACCATAGACATTGGTAAATCAGATTTGAAAGATATTAAAATACCAAAAAGTCCAACAGACAAAGTGATTAAATTTTTTATCCACGCATAAAATTTTTCAAGCTTTTTATCTTGTATTTCTTGTAATTCTGATATTCTAATATTCAATTCTTCTCTTGTCATTTTTTAAAATATATGGTAACGTTTTGCCAGTTTGAGATGGCTGGAAGTTCGTAACCGCTAAACTTTCTGCTTAACGAAAATTTGATGCGAAACGGTAATTCCACTAAATTCCAGCTAGCTCAAAATGGCTGTTAGCTGTAGCCGTTTTATATTCTTTTATTCGTAGGTTTTTATTGTTGATAATAATTCAGTTTTAAAGTCATAAATTTCTTCTAAAGATGAAATTAGTTTTTTCTCACCGTTATCTTTTCCGTTATGGAAAAGTTCAACGTATTTATTTGCAGAATTAAAATGTAATCGACAAATTGGTTTTCTATTATTATCATCTAATAAAATACCAAAATAAGATTGCGTATCTCTAAATGCAATTCTTGATGAAGGTAACACTTCTCTTAAAATTGCTTTTACAATTTGTGAGCCTTCAATTTCTTCTTCTGTTGTGATAAATTTCGGAGTTTCTACATTTTCGTCAATTGCAGTTGTTTGTTCAGTTGCTTTTGAAGGAACCGTTTCAGATATATTTAAAGCATTTTTTAATCTAAAATTTATAGTTTCATTTATTGAAGTAGAAAATGCTTTTTTAGTATATTCCTTAAAGGCAACCAATCTTGGAGCAGTCAAAGGTTTATTGAAAAATCGATTTACTAAAAGGCGAACGATTTCATCTGAAGGTTCTTGTATTTCTTTTTCAAATTCTTTTCTAATTGCTTTTATATATTTTAATCCTTCTGCTGAATCTAAAATTTCTTCAAGATTATAACCATTTTTAGAAAAATTTTGTAAAATTTTTAAACTTGTTTCTTTCAAGTCTGATATATCTAAAGTAAAAAATGGTTTTTCATCCATAATATTAGGTTTCTCTAAATCGGCATAAAAGTTATAAATATGACCATTTGTTAAAACACCAAAACGAGATTTTGAAACGTGATAATATCTATGTAGTTGAGAATTATGAGCATCAACATTTTCATTCCATTTTTTACATTCAATAATTAAAATAGGTTCGCCATCTTTTTTAATTACGTAATCTATTTTCTCTCCTTTTTTAGTGCCAATATCACAAATATATTCAGGAATTACTTCTGTTGGATTAAAAATATCATAACCTAATATTTGAATAAAAGGCATTACAAAAGCATTTTTAGTCGCTTCTTCTGTGTTTATTTGGTCTTTTAAAGAATCAACTCGTTCATGTAGTTGTTGTAATTTTAATTTTAAATCTTCCATTGGTTTTTATATTTTATTTATAGCACTATTTCTCTGTTTTATCGCACGGTTGCAGCTAACGTCAGTCTGTGAAAAAACTTCCGTTTATTTCTTTCAAATATAACACATAATATAATATAAAAGGAAGAAAA
>NZ_JACRUK010000108.1 GCF_014305155.1 Flavobacterium muglaense | reverse complement strand
CGAGTACGTGACCCGTACGCTCGGTGGTGTGAGAGGCGCACTCCGTTAGTTCCTAGCGGAGCCGTCTACTCGATTATCGGCTGGGCTTTTTCAGCCGTTTTTTTTGTCATTTATTTTTACACCAAATTTAATGATAAAAAGGTTGTCAAAATTTAATTTGACAACCTTTTATTTCTTATTCTTAATTATTGTTATGCTACAGAATATATTTTAATGTCAGGATTAGCACTTAAAAGTGGTGCTAACTCTTTTACTACATCATTGTTAAATAATTCACTTTTCAAATAAGCGTTTGCATTTTCAACTGTGTCAAAACCGTGTAAAACTTGCACATCTTCGTCTCTAATTAATAGTTCTTTGGAAGATGCACCTTTAATTGAGTCTAAAAAAGGTTGTTTGTATTTTGAATAAATTCCGCCTGCTGTTTCTCTGTTTTCAACTGCTATGTTCAAACTGATTTCTAAATATGCTTTTGTCATTTTATTACTTTTTGTTGGTGAATACTTGATAAATTCTTACATCAGGTGAAGCTTGTAGATAAGGTTTCAATGCAGTAACCACATCATTGTTAAACAAGTCTGATTTTAGATAGGCTTCTGCATCAGCTTGTGTTTTAAATCCGTGTAGTACCTGTACATCATCTGTTCTTACTAACAGTTCTTTTGAAACTGCTCCATTTATTTGTTTCAGAAATGGTTGTTTGTACTTTAAATAAACTCCTACAGCATTAGCTCTGTCAACATCGTTTATTTTTAGTGTGATTTCTAAATAAGCACCTGCAACTTGCTTATTGGCTTTTTGTGCGAATGTTGCCGAAGTAAAAGCAGTTGCAATTACAGTAAGGCAAACAATGAGATTTCTTTTGAACTTTGTCATTTTTATATTTTATTTAAATTGTTATGTCATTATTGACAGTGCAAAGGTGCAATGTCAACACATAACCTAAAATGGACAAATAGGAAATTGAATGGTAAATTTAGGAAATTGCCTTTCTAAAGTCGCTTGGCGACTTTTTCGTTTGCTTTTTAAAAAACTTCACAAAGTATGATGGGTCTTCAAATCCTAATTGAAAACCAATTTCATTAATATTAAAATTTGAATGGGAAAGTAGTCGTTTCGCTTCAAGGATTATTCTATCATTTATGAGTTCCAATGGCGTTTTTAGAGCAGTTTCTCTTGTGTGATTTGTAAGTGTTTTTGAAGAAATATTTAGAATGTTAGCATACTCTTTAACCGAATGAATACTGTTGAAATTTAGTTCAAGAGATTTTTTGAATTTTAAAAGTGTAATATTCTGTTGATTGTTTATTGAAGGATTTTTACAATTATTTCTTTTTCCGAGTCGTTGTATTGAAATTAAAAATAATTTTAGAAAATGCTTTAGAAAATCCTTGTGAGCAAAATTATTTGGGTTTTCAATTTCGTTTTTAAGATTCGATACTAAAAGTGAAAAGTTTTCTATGGCAACCGAAGGAATTGTAAATACAGGTTCACTTTCAAAGTCGTTGAAAATGTTGTACTTTAAAAAAATGTCAATATCACTTTCATTATCCATAAGAAAACTTTCGTTGAAATGAATAATTACACCTTCATAACTTGAAAAGTTGTCAAAATAATGAATTTGATTTTTTGAGATAAAAAATATTTTGTTTGTTGATGCTTTAAATTCATTAAAGTCAACAAAGTGCATACCATTACCTTTGGTAAACCATATAATTTGATAGAAACTATGAATGTGTGGCTTTTCTGTATGTCCTTTGTTTTTTGTTAGATAGTCGCTTAAAGAATAGATTTCAAATTGCAGTTTTTCAGGCTGGTCTTTATGTAAGTGATACTGTTCAATTTTCGGTTTATTTTTTGCCATTTAAGCTATTCTTAAGTTTCTAATTTTAGTCAGTTGCTGTTTGTTTGCAGTGTCGTCATAGCCTTGCCGATAACGTCAGTCTGTGAAAAAACTTCCGTTTATTTCTTTCAAATATAACACTTAATACAATATAAAAGGAAGAAAAG
>NZ_JACRUK010000107.1 GCF_014305155.1 Flavobacterium muglaense | reverse complement strand
AAAAAAGAGTAGAAATCCATAGATATCTACTCCTTTTTAGGTCTTAATTTATTAGAAACACTTTTTCAGTGCCCTCGGATATACACTGCAATCTTGTGGCGGCATAAACGCCCGCCGCCACAAGGATTTACGCTGCTATCCCTCACGCAAGCCTCAGTTCAAAAGAACAGTTACCCTTTTCGATAAAAACCATAACTTCCCTTAAAAAACAACAATCCCGTTTCATTTACAACTAATGCTACAAACATCATCATATCACAAATAGCTAAATTGGTAAACCAATTATTTTTTTTCTATCTTTAAAAACTAAAAAAAAGTAACGATGTTAAAAATAAAAGCCGTTTTTATCCTGAGTATTTTCTTTGTTTCCATTAGCCTTTTTGCACAAGACCTGCCTAGCGAAACCGTTATCAAAACAACTGATTTATACAATCACCTAAAAGACGATCTAAAAAAACAAATTCCAAATACCGAAGCAGCACTAGCCAGCTACTATAGAACCGCTTTTTCGCAACGTTTTTATTACGACTGGAAAACCGTTCCTGAGCGTTTTGCCTTATACCAATCCACATTTCCAGAAGCAAAAAAAGACCATCTAGAACGTGCCAAAGACCACATGACTAAATTTGCAGCAAGCTCACCGTGGGTACTTCCTTTTAATTATCAAAACGGACAAAAAGTGAACGCCTATGCATTACGCCATTTAGCTAGGCAACATAAAATGATTGATATTGCCTTCAACTATTTTTATGACAATAAAAACCCCATCTACATCAACTATTTCACGCAACAAATGCAGTCTTTAAATACCGCATTAGAAAACAAAACTTACGAAAAAATTGAAAATGGAAACGGTACTTACGAGGCCTTTAGATCTGGATACCGCATTTTAAATTGGTTAGAAATTCACAACCTATTTCTAGGAGAAAAAGCATATACAGATAAAGACCAATTGACTACAATTGCTACTTTATTGCAACACGGCGAAAACTTATACCAAACCAATGCCACATTTACAGATGGTAATCATCAAACAAGAGGCATGTCGGCTTTGGCAATGCTAGCCATTCTTTTAAGAGATTTTGAAGGAACAGATAAATGGTACGATAGAGCGATGCTGCGCCTGAACGAACATTTAGACAAAGAAATAAATCCTGACGGTTTTCAATTTGAGCGTTCGGTTCACTACCACATGAGTGATATCGAAACCTATTATTTTGTCTACCAACTAGCCAAATACAGCAACATAGCCATTGACTCTACTTTTGAAAACAAACTAAAATCGCTTTTCACCAGTTTAGCCAAAATTTCATATCCTGACAAAACCGCCCCCGTACTCCAAGATGACACAAATGAGCCTTGGGCCGAAAAAAATGACATCGAGGGAACGATGACTTTAGGGTACGTTTTATTTGAAGACCCTACCTTTGGTTATTTTGCCAAAGACAAGATAGACGCTGGCCTATATTGGTTTTTAAACCAACACCAACTTGAGTCACTGCAAGACATTAAAAAACAAAACCCAAACTACGGTTCTGTTGCTTTGCCCGAAACAGCTTATTACGTAATGCGTCAAGGCTGGGACAAAAAAGACAAAATGATGATCATTAGTAATGGCGTAGACGACTTGAAGCCAGATCATCAACATGGCGATGTTTTAGGAATTCAAGCTGTAGCAAATGGCCAAGTAATTTTACCCAATTATCAAGTGCGCTATTCCTTAACCGACTTTGATTTCTTCAAGAGTTCCATGGTCAAAAACGTAGCTTTGGTTGATAATGAAGTACAAGGAAAACAATGGACCTCTAATGAAGGCGGTAGCGGTTTTGGGAAATTTAAAAACCTGCCTTTACCCAAAACAATCGCTTGGGAAACCAACTCACAATTTGACCTGTTTGTAGGAAGCCACAATGGATTTGAAAATATAGGCGTTAACTATAGCCGACAACTAATTTATGTGAAAGATAACTTCTGGATTGTTAAAGACAATTTTACTTCAAATACGCCTCATACTTACAAACAAGTTTGGCAAGGCCATTATACCGAAGAGCTGAAACCCAATTTAATTCGCTCTAATTTTCCTGATGCGACTGGTTTAGATATTTACCAGCTTGCAGCCGTCAGGCTGTGAAAAAACCTCATTTAGTCGCTATTTTGACTTAAAATCATCCTCATAAACATCACTACAATCGTT
>NZ_JACRUK010000106.1 GCF_014305155.1 Flavobacterium muglaense | reverse complement strand
AATCCTATTATAAGCGCTTTTTTAATCTCTAGAAAACGACGTTAATCAAAATATGCGTAGTTTTTCAGTGCCCTCAAATTTATGGCTCCTTTTTTACCTTTTGCTTTTTTATTTGTTACAACAGTATAAAGTTCTCCCATTGATAAATTCACTTCGTCAATGGATAAATATTGCCCCATATTTTCGGGGAATATTAGCCAGGTATTAGCATGTTCACCCCGTTTCCAAGTAGAGAAGTTACTGAGATGTTTCTTGTATTGACGTTGAAGCTTCTTTCCATTGACTCTAAAGAAAAATCCTATAGTATGACAATCGTTTGCTTTAGTATCTATTAATGTCTTTTAAAAAATCCGCAAACTCTTGATTCATGCGGGTTCCTTGGGCAATAATATTCCAATCGCGTTGAATAATTTCTTGAGATTCTTTATCGGTCCATCGTCGTCTGTTAATATGTAGGTAAACGAATTTACCTCTTAAAGGAAAATCTTGAATAGTAATTTCATTTAGAAATCCCTTTGAGATAAGTTGGCGGTTGTTATACTCTTTTGGCGGAGTATTTTTCTCTTCAAAGAAGAGGTGCATTTTCTCTTTTTCGATTTTAGTGTTTACCAAATCAAAGTGTTCTACAATCAATTCAGGAAGTATGAGTTTAAGTAGTTCTATATAATTTTCCAAGGCCAATTTTTTGCCGTAAATATCGGGAATATTTAATTCCTCCCCAACTTTTGTGATTGACCCAGGATTTCTTGGCAATCAAGCCTATATTTCTTGCCATATCAAGGGTTATCTCGGTTACTAGATTACGTTGTTTCAGAGGGATTTTTTCAATAATAGCAATTACCGTTTCAGCTGTAGTTCCGGCAACCATTGCAACTATAGCTCCTTTTTTCCCTATGGCAGCTTTATTGGTTATAATTGTAAAGAGTTCGCCATTAGATAGGGAGGTTTTGTCTATCGATAAGCGTTTGCCAATGTTTTCAGGGAAAATAAGTCCTTACATTCTGTTCAGACTCTAAAAGATAGAAAAGAATGATGTGATTTCTATCGGACAATATACTTTTTGAATTTATAACTTTGCAAACATAGGATTTATCGAAGCTATAATGATTTCTCCAGTAGTTTTGTTGGTTCAATGATGACGTTTAATGTGCAAATAGACAAACTTAGCTCTGAGGGGGAAATCCGGAATCGTTATTTCATATGGAAAGCCTTCGGATGCTAGTTGTACTGTATCAAACTCAACAGGTGACTTTATTTTTTCTTCAAAGTAAAGGTGCTTGTTTTCGGAGGACGTAATAGCAGCAGAGGAAACTGTTTGAAAATTATTTATCAAAAAATCAGATGTATAAGTTTTAAAAGGTCGATAGCGTTCATTTGCTATTTTTTTTTATTTTTGAAAACTATTTTTTCTTAAAACTTCTTCCTGGTTTTGTTTATGATCTGAAATTGTCCCCGAATATGATACAATAGAGAAAAGTTTTCCCAATAAAAAATTTGAGGATAAACAAGGTGATTATCCTTTGAATAATTTTAAGAGGCTTCCTCTCGGTTCAATAAATATATAAAATTTATGATACAAATTTGGATTTGAAGAGTGCGTCTAGGTAATGTGCTGTCGATTTCATTTTAACTCCTTATATATAAGGAGTGATTATCTAGAATGAAAGAGGGTTTATATCGACTATTTATAAAGTTGCGTCATGTAGCGCTTGAATAGTATAGTAGTAGCTATTTTAAACATATTAGTCATATAAGCAGGCTGTGAATAACCGCTATCCTTTATATGTTATAATACCCACCAAGTATTCCTCAATACAAATCCACAATAAACATCCGCACAGTCACCCTATCCTTTGGAGAGGTCAGGGGAGAGCATTATTGATTCCAACTTAGATAACTTATGTGTCAGAACAACCACTAAGTATTCCTCAATGCAAATCCGCAATAAACATCCGTGCAGTCACCCTTTCCTTTGGAGAGGGGCGAGGAGAGGATTAATATATTAGAATAACTCCGCAAAGGGAGTCGATCTTCGTTATAAAGAGGGTTAAAACAAAAGTTAGATGTTTAAAAACCCGCAAAACCCTCATAAGCCTTACAATTCTCAATAGATTATTCTTACAATTCAAATAAACGATAAGAAAGGCTTGTTTTCAAAGGCTACATTTAGAGCGTATTAAAAACAAAGTGCAAATAAATCCAATAAAAAGGGT
>NZ_JACRUK010000105.1 GCF_014305155.1 Flavobacterium muglaense | reverse complement strand
ACTTTTCTTCCTTTTATATTATATTATGTGTTATATTTGAAAGAAATAAACGGAAGTTTTTTCACAGACTGACGTTAACTGATACCGCCCCGAGCTACACGAACTCGCTAAGAAAAAAACAATTCAAAATTGATTTTAAAAATATTCCGTAGCTACGAATTGAGGGAGTTATTGTTTTTTAGCCCAAAGAAAAAATAAAATAACGAGGGAATTTGACTTTTAAACCCAAAGAGAAAATAAAAAGAAAAGATGAAAAATTAATGCTTGGCTTAGTAGCCGCAGGATTCCTGACATTATTCTCATTCACAACAGTTCCAATCTCAATTGCCAAAGTTGAAAAATCAGCATGTGTAAGATGTCATATTTCTGTGTATTCACACAGTGGTAGTCATAGTTATGTAGACAATTATTATTTTACTACTGACACTGCGCTGCATCATGCAATTCTATGGCAGAAGCGTTTTTAGATCAATAAAATAAATAATTTAGTTGTGATCTATTGAAAACATAGGTCACAACTTTTTTAACAAAAACAATTTATATGAAAACAACTATTTTACTTCTTTTTGCATTTATAGGCTCAATTGCCCAAACAAATACAAAATATGCATCATTAATTGAATATCAGTTTACAACAACTCTTGGTGGGAAAATCTATAAAGAAAATACGACACTTAAATGCACAAATAGTCAAGCAATATTTCAGACCTTTTCTCAAAAAGAAGGTGATAGTTCTATGGATAAAGACAATGAAACTACTGTACATATTAATGTAAAAAATAAAGATGAATCCTATATACTTGATATTGCAAAAAAAACTCTCAATTTTACTGATTTTATTGATGAAAAAGCATATAAAATTAATGAAACCATACCTGTTATGAAATGGGTTTTATCAACTAAAAAAGAAGATGTCAAAAAAATAAATAATTTTATATGCAATAAAGCAACACTTAATTTTAGAGGCAGAAATTATATTGCTTGGTATACATATAAAGTTCCTCTATCATTCGGACCTTGGAAGTTTAATGGTTTGCCCGGTTTGATCCTCGAAATTTATGATTCTCAAAATACATATCATTGGACTGCAACTAAAATAATACTCCCATTAAAGGAAAAAATAGATTTTAATGTTATCCAAAAATTAAAAGCAAATGAAATTACTTTAAACCAATATGTAGATAAAATTGAAAAAGCACACAAATCAAGGTCAGATATTATGCTTAAAAGACTCCCAAGAGGGGTGACATTAGAAAGTAGCACTTCAGAAAATTATTCAATCGAATTAAAATATGATTAAAGAAAATGAAAATTATAAATAATATTTTATTTAAAAATTGCCTAATAATCTTTTTGTTATTAGGCAATTCTTTAATTGCACAAACCAGTATTCAAGGAATTGTGAAAGACAGCATAAACAATCCAATAAGTTACGCAAATATTTTGATTAAACCCATTAATAGTGATATTGTAACTGCATACACGCACTCCGAAACGGATGGTAGTTATAAACTAAATATAAATGAAATTGGTCTCTTTGAAATTACTTATGCTGCAATTTCATACAAATCCGAAATTAAAACTATATCTTTTGAGGACGGTAAAAATATTATTAAAAATATAACCCTAAAAGATGAAACCATTGAACTTAATGAAGTCATAATTGAGAAAGAGAATGCAATAATAATAAAACAAGATACAATAGTTTTTAATGCTAAAGATTTTTCACAAGGAAACGAGCAAGTTGTTGAAGATTTATTAAAAAAAATACCTGGTATAAGCATATCTAACGACGGTGTGATTAAAATTGGTGGTCAAGAAGTAGAAAAAGTAATGATTGAAGGAGATGATTTTTTTGAAAAAGGGTACAAATTATTAACTAAAAATATGCCTGCAAATCCAATAGAAAAAGTAGAATTATATCAGCACTATTCTAATAACAAACATTTGAAAGGAGTTGAAAATAGTGATAAAGTTGCACTAAACTTGAAGTTAAAAGACGATGCAAAAAGAGAATGGTTTGGAAACTTACAGTTAGGATATGGGTTGGTGTCTGAAAACAGATATGATGTAAGAACTAATTTAATGAATTTTGGTAAAAAAATCAAATATTATTTTTTATCAAATTTAAACAATGTAGGTGCGGATGCAGTAGGCGATATTGACCATCTAATTAGGGCTTGCTGAAAAAGTATTCTCAATTTTCATATAACTGGATTTAATTTCACCAAATAATCACTTTCAT
>NZ_JACRUK010000104.1 GCF_014305155.1 Flavobacterium muglaense | reverse complement strand
ACTTTTCTTCCTTTTATATTGTATTAAGTGTTATATTTGAAAGAAATAAACGGAAGTTTTTTCACAGACTGACGTTGTGGGTAATTATAAAAAAAACATTAATTCGTGGAAAAATCAATTCTTATTCATATATTTACATAATAATTACAAATTATCAAATAAGATGAAAATTCAAGAATTTAGTTTTGGTAACTTTAAGTCATTTAAAGAAATTCAGACTTTAAATTTATCAGCTGCAAAAATCAAATCTCATAATAAAGAAATTGATGTCAATAATGTTATTGATGAAAACTCTAATTTATTTTTAAAGACTAAAGCTATTTACGGCGCAAATGCTAGCGGTAAAAGCAACATTATTAAGGCATTAGTTACATTTATTAGAATTATTAAAACTTCAATTAAAGATGAAGATATTTTATATTTAGTAGATTCTTTCCGACTATCAACAAAAACAGAAAATGAACCAAGTTTTTTTCAATTAATTTTTTGGCATAATAATATTAAATACAGATATGGATTTGAAGTAGATGATGAAAAAATTTATTCTGAATGGCTTTATTCTAGCCCAAAAAAAAGAGAACTTCCATTATTCATTAGAGAAGGAAAAAAAATCATTGAATTAGATAAAAAAAATTACAACGAAGGATATAAATTAGTCAGTCTATTTGAAGAAGAAACAGAGGAAAATGAGATTTTTAGGAATAATTCATTGTTTTTATCAACACTCGCTACTTTCGGCTTTGGAAAGTTATCTAAAGATTTAATTAATGCAATCGGCTCAACAATTATAATCAGTGGATTAGGACATCAAGGAATGTTTAGATTTGCTGGGGATGCTATTACAAACAGTGAAAAGAAAAAATACATTGTGGATTTTTTGAAATATGGAGATGTAGGTATTGAAGACATTGATGCTTTGGATGTGCCTGAAATTGATTCGGAAGAAAGTGAAAATGAAGATGAAACTAAAAAGGAATTGACAAAACAGAAAAAGAGAAAACTATTAATCTCATTTAGAAAAAAATATGATGAAAATCTAAAGGTGGTCGAGAACGAGTCTTTCCCATTCAGTAGTAATGAATCAGAAGGGACTCAAAAATTATTTGAATTAAGTCCTTTTATTTATGAAGCACTGAAGAATAATAGACCAATCATTATTGACGAATTTGATGCTAGATTTCATCCATTATTAACAAAAAAAATTGTTGAATTATTCAATTCAACTTCCAATATTGGCTCACAATTAATTTTTACTACTCACGACACAAACTTATTGTCCAACGACTTATTAAGAAGAGATCAAATTGAGTTTGTGGAAAAAGACCAGTTTGGTGCGAGTCATTTATATTCTCTTGTTGAGTTTAAAGGAATTAGAAATAATGCCTCCTTTGAAAAGGATTATATTCAAGGTAAATATGGAGCAATTCCTTTTTTAGGGGATTTTGACAAATTAATTAATTCTGTTTCAAATGCCTAAAAAAACTAAAGCAATAAAATTAACTGACATTAAGTCTGAAAAACCTTGGCTTAAAAAAGCCAAAGCTTCTGTATATGAAGTAGAAACTAGAGAAGTTAAAAAAACAATTTTAATTATCTGTGAAGGTCAAACAGAAAAATTATACTTCGAATCATTTCCTGTTTTAACACTTACAGTTGAAGCAATTGATTTGAAAGGAGAAAGTAAATTAAAGTTAATTGAATCAACTATAGAAATTGTAAAAAATAGTATTAAAATCTATGATGAAGTTTGGTGCGTTTTCGACATGGATTTTAAAAGAGGTGAAAAAGAGTTTGCAGATTTTGATAATGCGATTACCAAAGGGAAGAATTGTGGTTATAAAATAGCTTATTCAAATGATGCTTTTGAATTGTGGTTCTATCTTCACTATCAATACAATGATAATAAAAATCATAGGAGCTTCTACTATTCATTCTTGAGTAAAGAATGGAATATCAACTATGAAAAAGATGGAAAAAAGTACAACTTTTGTAAATCAGTCTATGACAAATTAAACAACGATGATAAGGCATCACAAGAAAAAGCAATAGAAAGAGCTGAAACAATTTATCAAGCACAAGTTGACAAAAAATATCACGAGCAAAACCCAATAACTTTAGTCAGTGAATTGGTTAAGTTTCTAAATCAGAATAAAAGAAAATAAGTACTACTGCTAATCGAGTAGACGGCTCCGCTAGGAACTAACGGAGTGCGCCTCTCACACCACCGAGCGTACGGGTCACGTACTC
>NZ_JACRUK010000103.1 GCF_014305155.1 Flavobacterium muglaense | reverse complement strand
GAACGATTGTAGTGATGTTTATGAGGATGATTTTAAGTCAAAATAGCGACTAAATGAGGTTTTTTCACAGCCTGACGGTTGGCTGCTTTGAGATGTGGCGGATTAAGGAAGCCTAATCTTTCGGTTAATGACTAATTTTCCAAGTACAAAACCATATTTAAATTAAGCCTAAACCCGCCATATTGCTAAACGGCGGTTGTAGGATGTTTTTATTCATTATCATTAAATTTTTCTGAATGAAAATCTTTCTCAGTACGAATTAGCTTAATTAAGTATTTAGGTTCATAATATGTGAAATTGGTGTTCATATTACCTTTATATCTTGATATATTAATCCAAGGCTTCATTAACACTTTAAAATATTCGTCTATCAAATTATATCCCATATTATTAGTTGTCATATAATAATATTCAGGATATTTTTTAATTTCTAAATTGTCTAAATTTCTTGATAAATAATTAAATGATGGAGGATCTGAATACAAGTCTACTTTATTTAAAATTATTTTGTCAATTACGGCTATCATTTTTTCTTTATTGGGTATGTATTTTTTATAAACATCTCCAGTGACAAGATCTCTACCTAGTTCTTTTATAATAAAACCTTTGTAAAATTCAATAATATCTTCACTTTTGGTATTAATTTTTTTATGCCAAAGACCAGTAAAATAGCCTAAGCTATCTATTTGCCCTTTATAACCTGGATTAAGACTACCTACATTTTCAGAAAAATCAATGTTTCCAATAATAATATCATTTTTGAATTCAAAACTACGTACGTTTTTATATTCTTTTGATTTTAAGTCATAACTTGATTTAAAAGTCCAAACACCATTTTTCATGTTGTTTAGATAATTTCCTGATACTTCTTTGCTATATACAGTATCTGTATTTTCTTTAAAATCTTTTTCATATTTTGCGTCCATACCCTTTCCTCCGTAAATATCCATGTCAAAAGTGATATATTTCCAATTTCCAGATTTTAAATTTTCTTTAAATTGTCCGGTTATTATAAGACCATCATTTTGTTCTTTGTATGTACCATTGTATATTCGTTCTAGTTGTGAATTTTCGTAATATTGGTAAACAAAGTCTCCGTTTTCTGAAGAATATGTTTTTGTTTCTTGACTATGTAATGGAAAAAAGCCAATATTAAATATTAAAAAAATGTAACTTCTTAATTTCATTATAATTTTATGGTTTATTTGTTTATTCGATTATGTATGTTTTGTTACCGTATCTGTCTAGGTAAAGTAATCTCAAATTAAGCCTAAACCCGCCATATTGCCAAATGGTGGTAGTAGGATGTTTTTTTTAAGTTTTCGTTTCGATAACACTTAACCAGCCATCCATTTTTGCTTCATCTAATAAATCTTGCATTTGTGCAAAACTTGGTATTCTTGCTTGCCCCCTTTGAGGCTTTAATTTGTTATTTTCATCTCTCCAAATAAATCTATAGCTGTATTCATTTGTTCCATTGTCGTAGAAATATTGACACCATTGAAAACAAAGATTCCAGTTGTTTATTTTTAGTTTTTTTGGGACTTCTTTTATGATTTTTATATTTGACTTCATAATAATTCTATTCTTCTTTAAAATCCATATTAATTTTAAATGTTCCAGTATCTTCAAGATTAACAATTACTTCTCCTTCAGAATTTTTTTGAGCAGTATAAATTACGTTCCCTTTATATAAATCAACAAAAGTTCCTTCACAACCGCAAAGTTTTAAATCATCATCCTTGCTTTTTGTCATTATGTTAATTATTTTAGGATTTTTTGATATTAAAATACCACCGTTTCCTACACCATTTGGAATTGAATGTATATTTTCTTTTAAAATTGATAAAACTGTATTTTTCACGTCTTCATCATCACATTTAGGTGTATCATTTGACGAAATAATTGAATCTAAAACTCCTTTTTCATTAGCTCCATTTTTGCAAGAACTTAAAATAGCTAAACTTGCAATTAAAATAATTTTTTTCATTGTTATTAATTATTCCCGATTACTCCACTCGGAATTTAAAGGCGTCGAATTGGAATTAATTTTTTGGTTAATTGCTGCCCGCCTGTTGCTGGAAAATATCCTACAACGTCCCGCAGCTTGGCGATGTGGCGATTAAGGAAGCCTAAACTTTCGGTTAAACACTGATTCTGCAAGTACAAAACCATCTTTAAATTTAGCCTAAACCCGCCATATTGCCAAACGGCTGTGTGTGCCCTGCATGAGCAGGACCCACACTGTAAGCTCTAATAAAAATTCGAAAATACAAATTTCGAATTAGA
>NZ_JACRUK010000102.1 GCF_014305155.1 Flavobacterium muglaense | reverse complement strand
TATACAACTTTTCTTCCTTTTATATTGTATTAAGTGTTATATTTGAAAGAAATAAACGGAAGTTTTTTCACAGACTGCCGTTAGTTCCTAGCGGAGCCGTCTACTCGATTAACTGTTGTTTTTTTTCTTTTCTATTACTTTGGTTATTTCGTTTTTTCTTTTAAATTTGTAACCATTGTGTAAGGTTAAATAATTTGGTTATGAATGAATATATGACGCTTTCAGAAACTTCTGAATACATAGGTAAAAGTAAAGAAACTTTAAGACGCTGGGACAAAGAAGGCAAATTATCAGCTGTTCGTGAACCAATGAGTAATTACAGAGTTTACAGGAAATCTGATGTTGAAACATTATTTTTTGATTTTTTAGATGATAATAATCAAGAACTAATTTCAAATTTCGTTGAACCCAATAATGAATATAAAGTTTTAGAACTTTTTGCTGGAGCTGGTGGTTTGGCTGTAGGAATGGAAAAAGCTGGTTTAAAATGTGTTGCTTTAAATGAAATTGATAAATGGGCTTGTAGTACTTTAAGGAAAAATCGTCCTAATTGGAATGTATTAGAAGGTGATATTAAATCATTTAATTTCACGGAATATAAAAATAAAGTTGATATTGTAACGGGTGGATTTCCTTGTCAAGCTTTTAGTTATGCAGGAAAAAAATTAGGATTAGCAGATGCAAGAGGAACTCTATTTTATGAATTTGCAAGAGTTGTGAAAGAAGTTAATCCTCCAATTTGTATTGGTGAAAATGTTCGTGGCTTATTAAGCCACGAAAAAGGAAAAACCCTTGAAGGAATGATTTCTATTTTAGATGAAATAGGTTATAACGTTGTTCCTGTTCAAGTTTTAAAAGCTATAAATTATAATGTTCCTCAAAAAAGAGAACGCTTAATACTCGTTGGAATTAGAAAAGATATAAATTTAGAATACGAATACCCAAAGCCAAACAAAAAAATATATAATTTAAAAGATGCATTAAAAAAGGGTGATTTGTTTGATTGTAATGTTCCTAAATCTGAAGGTTCAAAATATCCAAAAAGTAAAATTGATGTATTAGATTTAGTTCCACCAAAAGGATATTGGAGAGATTTACCATTAGAAATTCAAAAAGAATTTATGGGTGGAAGCTTTCACCTTGGTGGTGGAAAAACAGGAATTGCAAGAAGAATAGGTTGGGACGAACCTTGTTTAACATTAACTTGTAGTCCAGCACAAAAACAGACAGAAAGATGTCATCCCGAAGAGACTCGACCATTCACTGTTAGGGAATACGCAAGAATTCAAACTTTTCCTGATAATTGGAAATTTGAAGGCTCAATTGCTCAACAATATAAGCAGATTGGAAATGCTGTTCCTGTTAATTTGGGAAAAGAAGTAGGTTACTCTATTATCAAGTTTTTGAACAGTTATTATAATTTATCAAAACCTAAATAGTAACTATAATTTTCAAAAGTGATTTGGTCTAAAATAGTTCTTTTTGAAGTTTTAGTTTCTGCCTTGATTTCATCTAATGCAGAATTTTCTTTAACTGAATCACTTTTCTCAATTGAGCTTAAATAATCTTTTACAGCAATAGGAAGATTTTTATAAAGTTGGAAAAGTGCATTTTCTTTTCCAGAAAGTAATGCATAAAATTGATCTCCAGAAATTTTGTAAACTCTACTATGACTATATTCTTTGCCATTTATTTCGCCTTTCCAAAGTTCGCAAAAACTACTTTTTGCTAAAACTTGAACCCAATAACATTTAGCTTTTTTGTAATCATCAGCATATCTCGATAGTTTTTGAAAAAGTGCTTCGGCAGAACTGCTATTCATAGTATTGTGCTTGTTTTTTATATCAGCAAATAGAGTATTGTCTTTTGCTTTTATGTCAAAGCCACTTAAATTACCAATTTCAAAACCTTTTATTCCCCCTAAAATTTGTTCATGAAATGTTCCGATGGAATTATTTATTGACTTGTCTATTTGACGTAAAATTTCAGCTTGTATTAGGCTTTCTTCATCTATTTCATTGAATTTTGCATCAAATGTTAATTTAATGGTATCAACTTTGTTGCTATAAAAATTCTTTTTTGTGATATTATTTTTTGCCTTCAAGTATGCTTTATGAAGATTTGCTACACAATCTAAAAAGTGGTCATCAGAAATAAAATCTACATACTTGTTTTTCATAATTTTGAAATTAATTTTCGTTTGCTAAATTATGAATTTAATTCGATTTTTTCAAAAGTTAAAATTTACGTCTTTTTTGCGGTAAACTATCTGCCAACGTCAGTCTGTGAAAAAACTTCCGTTTATTTCTTTCAAATATAACACTTAATACAATATAAAAGGAAGAAAA
>NZ_JACRUK010000101.1 GCF_014305155.1 Flavobacterium muglaense | reverse complement strand
AAAGAAAGGCGACGACATACTCTCCCACATAACTGCAGTACCATCTGCGCAGGCGGGCTTAACTACTCTGTTCGGGATGGGAAGAGGTGAGCCCCGCCGCAATAACCACCTTAAGAAGTTATAATTGCTTTGGGCAATTTTATTTAATTAACAATTGATTATTATCAATTCATAATTAAACTAATATCTTAACATACTGAGATAAAGAAAAAAGTATTAATCTTGACTTGCCCTGAGCGAAGTCGAAGGGAGAAAGTTTCCCCAGTGCACTCTCGTGCACTGGAAAGGGTGTACATAAGCTTACGGATTATTAGTACTACTCGACTATGACATTACTGCCTTTACATCTATAGCCTATCAACGTGGTCATCTCCCACGATCCTTAAAAGAAATCTCATCTTGTGGTGGGTTTCGCGCTTATATGCTTTCAGCGCTTATCCCTTCCAAACGTAGCTACTCTGCGGTGCCACTGGCGTGACAACAGATACACTAGAGGTTTGTCCAATTCGGTCCTCTCGTACTAGAATCAGATCCACTCAAATTTCTTGCGCCCACAGTAGATAGAGACCGAACTGTCTCACGACGTTCTGAACCCAGCTCGCGTGCCACTTTAATGGGCGAACAGCCCAACCCTTGGGACCTTCTCCAGCCCCAGGATGTGACGAGCCGACATCGAGGTGCCAAACCCCCCCGTCGATATGAGCTCTTGGGGGAGATCAGCCTGTTATCCCCGGCGTACCTTTTATCCTTTGAGCGATGGCCCTTCCATGCGGAACCACCGGATCACTATGCTCTACTTTCGTACCTGATCGACCTGTATGTCTCTCAGTCAAGCTCCCTTATGCCATTGCACTCTACGCACGGTTACCAAGCGTACTGAGGGAACCTTTAGAAGCCTCCGTTACTCTTTTGGAGGCGACCACCCCAGTCAAACTACCCACCAAGCAATGTCCCCCACAAAATGGGGTTAGGCTTCAGACAAACAAAGGGTTGTATTTCAACAATGACTCCACAACGCCTAGCGACGCCACTTCACAGTCTCCAACCTATCCTACACATCATTTGTCCAAAGTCAATACTAAGCTATAGTAAAGGTGCACAGGGTCTTTTCGTCCCACTGCGGGTAAACGGCATCTTCACCGTTACTACAATTTCACCGAGCTCATGGCTGAGACAGTGTCCAGATCGTTACACCATTCGTGCAGGTCGGAACTTACCCGACAAGGAATTTCGCTACCTTAGGACCGTTATAGTTACGGCCGCCGTTTACTGGGGCTTCAATTCAATGCTTCTCCGAAGATAACATCTCCTCTTAACCTTCCAGCACCGGGCAGGTGTCAGGCCCTATACTTCATCTTACGATTTTGCAGAGCCCTGTGTTTTTGATAAACAGTCGCCTGGACCTCTTCACTGCGGCCAGCATTGCTGCTGGCGACCCTTCTCCCGAAGTTACGGGTCTATTTTGCCTAATTCCTTAGCCATGAATCTCTCGAGCACCTTAGAATTCTCATCTCGACTACCTGTGTCGGTTTGCGGTACGGGTACTATTAACCTGAAGTTTAGAGGTTTTTCTTGGAAGCCCTTAGGTGCACTATCTCTTTGTCCGAAGACGCCGAGTACTATCGTATTTCCCCAAAGCCCGTGGATTTGCCTGCGGGCCTTATAGGTAGGTACTTCAACGAACTATTCCGTCAGTTCGCGGCACTTTCATCACTCCGTCACCCCATCACAGTTAACAGTAGTACGGGAATATTAACCCGTTGTCCATCGACTGTCCCTTTCGGGTTCGCCTTAGGTCCCGACTAACCCACAGCTGATTAGCATAGCTGTGGAAACCTTAGTCTTTCGGTGTGCGGGTTTCTCGCCCGCATTATCGTTACTTATGCCTACATTTTCTTTTCTCACCGGTCCAGCATACCTTACGATACACCTTCTACCCTGTGAGAATGCTCCCCTACCACTTACAATAAATTGTAAATCCATAGCTTCGGTAATATACTTATGCCCGATTATTATCCATGCTCGTCCGCTCGACTAGTGAGCTGTTACGCACTCTTTAAATGAATGGCTGCTTCCAAGCCAACATCCTAGCTGTCTATGCAGACAAACCGCGTTCTTTCAACTTAGTATATATTTGGGGACCTTAGCTGATGGTCTGGGTTCTTTCCCTCTCGGACTTGGACCTTAGCACCCAAGCCCTCACTGTTAGTGAACATTATATAGCATTCGGAGTTTGTCAGGAATTGGTAGGCGGTGAAGCCCCCGCATCCAATCAGTAGCTCTACCTCTATATAACTTTATAACTAACGCTGCACCTAAATGCATTTCGGGGAGTACGAGCTATTTCCGAGTTTGATTGGCCTTTCACCCCTACCCACAGATCATCCCAAGACTTTTCAACGTCAACGGGTTCGGTCCTCCACTTTGGGTTAACAAAGCTTCAACCTGTCCATGGGTAGATCACACGGTTTCGCGTCTAACACTACTGACT
>NZ_JACRUK010000100.1 GCF_014305155.1 Flavobacterium muglaense | reverse complement strand
TCTTCCTTTTATATTATATTATGTGTTATATTTGAAAGAAATAAACGGAAGTTTTTTCACAGACTGACGTTAGCGGTCATTGTAACGAAAAAAAAAGAAAACATGAGAAAAACAATAATTCTATTTTCAATACTTATTTCAATTATTGGAAATGCACAAGTAAGGAAGCAAAATGAAACTAGCAAACCTTTTTTACTTGGAACAATTGAAGAAATAGACTCAAAAATATTATCTGAAAAGAGAATATTGAATATATATCTTCCAGAAGGATATAATCAAAACGATACCATTAAATATCCTGTTACATATTTACTTGACGGTTCGGCTGACGAGGATTTTATTCACGTTGTTGGTCTTTTTCAGTTCAATAATTTTTCTTGGATAAACAGAGTTCCTAAATCAATTGTTGTTGGAATTGCAAATATTGACAGAAGAAGAGATTTCACTTACCCTACTACAATTGAGGAGGATAAAAAGAGAGATCCTACTTCTGGCAAATCTGCAAATTTTATTTCGTTTATAGAAACTGAATTGCAACCGTTTATTGAAAAAAAATACAAGACAAACAATTCCAAAACACTTATTGGTCAATCAGCAGGAGGGCTTTTAGCTACTGAAATTTTAATAAAAAAGTCGAAATTATTTAACAAATACATAATAATAAGTCCAAGTTTGTGGTGGGATAACTGTTCGCTTTTAAATGTAGAATCACCTATATATCAAGAGAGTTTTAAAGAAAAAATCGATATTTATATTGGAGTTGGAAAAGAAGGACTTGCACCAACCGAAATACCACATGTTATGGAAGTTGATGCAAATTTATTAAGTGAAAAATTGAAAAACACAAAATGTAAAAATATAAAAGTAAGTTTCGATTACCTACCCGAGGAAGATCACGCAACAATTACACATCAAGCAATTTTTAATGCAATGAGAATATTATATCCAAAGGAAAAATAAAAACCATCAAACTATAACTGATATTTCTTTTTTTTTTGAAAGACAAGAAATGAAAGCCCGCTAATATTTGGTTTGTCAATATGTAGAGTTCATACTTCCTTATTAAACAATATTAACAAAAAATTATTTATGAAAAGAGTATTATTACTATTAGCAGATGGATTTGAAATTTACGAAGCTAGTGTATTTATTGATGTAATCGGTTGGAACTTAACGGCAGGAAACGGTGAGACAGAATTATTTACATGTGGAATAAAAAAAGAAACAAAAAGTACTTTCAATCAAACTCTCATTGTTGACTTTCTATTAGACGAAATAAAAATTGACGATTTTGAAGCACTTGCAATTCCAGGTGGTTTTGAAGAGTACAATTTTTATGCAGAAGCTTACAACAACAAGTTCACTGAAATAATAAAATCATTTCACGAAAAAGAAAAGATTATCGCATCAATTTGCACAGGTGCTTTTCCTATTGCTAAGAGCGGTATTTTGGAAGGAAAAAAAGGAACAACATACAATCAAAATCCTGTAAGACAAGAAACCTTAAGGAATATGGGAGTCAATGTTGTGAATGAACCAATTGTTTTAGAAACCAACATAATTACATCATGGAATCCATCTACAGCAATGGATGTAGCATTTCTTTTACTTGAAAAGTTAACCAATAAGGAGAATACAAATTTGATAAAAAAGAAAATGGGATTTTAACAATTACCAATATTGCCAGCTACAAAAAGATTAGAACTTTAAATAAGAAAAATGAAATTATTAGATTCACCAAAAAAAGGAAACCGCTACACAAAAATTGCTGTAGCAATACTACTAGCTTCTGTAGGAGTTGTGTTTTTTAGTATATTATTTGGACTTTTAACAAAAAGCATACTAGGCTATACGTCATTGTCAAATAGTCAATCTCTTCTTGATAAATATATTTATAGGAGTTTAGGGTTTACATTCTCTTTTGGACCACTAGCATTAGTCCTTTTCTTTTTTGTAAAAAAATATGAGCAACGAAAAATAGAAACTTTAGGATTTATAGATAGTAAACCTTTTTATAAATTTATCAGAGGGGCTTTTTGGGGCACAGTTATGTGTTTTGGTGTCTTAGCTTTCATGATTATTTTTAAACAAGTAGAAATTCAACAACCCAATAGTGAACTAAGAAGTTTTACAGGGGTAATTGGGATTTTTTTTACTTTTAATAAGTACACTCGTACAAGTAAGTACAGAAGAAATTATTTTTAGAGGTTGGTTCTTGCCTGTATTGAATGTTAAATTGGGGGTAGTGAAAGCTATAATTATCTCTTCAATTGTATTCGGACTTATTCATGCGTGTACAAACCTATCTTTTCTTGCTGTATTTAATTTGACTCTCTATGGTACATTTTTAGCCTTATAT
Organism: Flavobacterium muglaense; assembly: GCF_014305155.1. GTDB lineage: Bacteria > Bacteroidota > Bacteroidia > Flavobacteriales > Flavobacteriaceae > Flavobacterium > Flavobacterium muglaense. The sequence continues at coordinate 500 of NZ_JACRUK010000100.1, read as the reverse complement.
GCAATTTTAGATAACAGTATTTGGGGAGTCTGTGCATGGCATACATTTTGGAATTGGAGCGAAAGAACCTTATTTGGTTTAATTGAAAACGGAGCAAGCAAAGGAGATGGTTTTTTACTAAATGCTAAAATAACAGGTAATAAATTCTTAACAGGTGGTGAAGCGGGAAGTAACGGAAGCTTCTTTTTAACAATTATACTTTTAATCGGTATATTTTATTTAACTTTTAAACTAAACAAAAAAGAGTTATTAAAGCTTTACTAACATTATCTAAATGTCTCCTCCCAGAAAAACAACGAACCGCTAACCGCCGTTTGGCAATATGGCGGGATTATGCTTAATTTAAAGATGGTTTTGTACTTGTGAGATTTGTCATTAACCGAAAAGTTAGGCATCCTTAATCCGCCACATCGCCAAGCGGCAAAACGTCAGGCTGTGAAAAAACCTCATTTAGTCGCTATTTTGACTTAAAATCATCCTCATAAACATCACTACAATCG
>NZ_JACRUK010000010.1 GCF_014305155.1 Flavobacterium muglaense | reverse complement strand
AAAAACGCTGCGGAACCCTGGGGCTTCGTCAATACCTCTCTGTGAAACATAAAACGTAAATGACTTATATGTTAAAAATAAAAACACCATTAAGAAATTAAGAAAATTAAGCGTAATACTTAATGAACCTTAATCCCTTAATGGTTGGTAAAAGTTAAATTCCTTTTTTCTCTAAAAAACGCTGCGGAACCCTGGGGTTTCCTCAGTGCCTCTCTGTGAAACATAAAACGTAAATCACTTATATGTTAAAAATAAAAAAAACATTAAGAAATTAAGAAAATTAAGCGCAATACTTAATGAACCTTAATCCCTTAATGGTTGGTAAAAATTAAACTGCTTGTTTATTAAAACTTATAAATTAAAGTTCACACCTAGCACCACATTTCTCCCGATGTTGGGTACTCCATCATTTTTTAATCTTGATAAGTGTGCGATGTATTTTGTATCAAAAAGGTTGTTTCCATTTAAGTTAATATCAAAAACCGTTTTACCTAGTTTCACTGTTCCACCAAGACCAAGATTGACTAAAGTATACCCATTTGATTGTGTTTCAAAACCACTTACATTGTCTTGATTGAAAGTACTACTAACATTTAAAGTGGCAAAACCATCTTCCAACCAATTTTTGATTTTAAATTCTCCTCTCAACGTATTGTTCCAGTTATTGGCTGGAATTAAAGGCAAATAGTCTCCGTTTTGTTTTTTACCCGTTACTGTTTCAAAGCTCGTTTCGTAATGCAACCAATCCAATGGATGTGGGTGAAAATGCAAACCAACCTCACCACCATATAATTTGGCGTTGTTTTGAATGTATTCAAACACATCATTGCTGTCCAGCACTGTTCCTGTAGGCGAAGTATAAATATAATTGTTGATGTGGTTGTAGAAACCGTTTACAAAAACCTCAAAATGATCCGTTTTGTACTCTAAATTTAAGTCGGTTTGTACATTTTGCTCTGTTTTTAAATCGCTATTTCCTATTTCGTAGCGATTCGTTCCTTCATGTACTCCATTTGACGTAAGTTCAGCCAAATTAGGAGCTCTAAATCCAGAAGCCACATTCAAACGCATGGTAAAATCTTGAGCCAAATTCGCTTTATAACCCAAGGCTGCATTAAAACTATCAAAGGAACGATCGATGGGCTTGAAATACCCTTCCTCGCCTATTGTTCCATTTTCAATACTGGTAATTTGTCGGTTATCAAAACGCAAACCGGCTTGAACCGCACTATGGCTTCCCCATTCGTAATTGGCAGTTCCAAAAACTCCAAAATCATTTGTAGTCGCATCCGGAATTAAATATTCATCACCAAAATTAGTATTGGTTTGGTGCATTCCTTGAATCCCAACAATCGACTCTAATTTTCCTGCTTTTGGCAAATGGTATTTCGCATCATAATTAAAAGTCTTCAGTTTCATGTGTAAACCTGCGATATCACTATCTTCAAATTCCGAACGATCATTAGCAACATAGCCCAAATCAACATCCAGTTTAGAATCTTTGAAATAGATAATAGAATTTAAACTCAACAAATGATTAAACACCCCTTGTCTTGGGAAACCGGTGTTTTTACTCGAAGATTGTGCTGCTATTCCGTCTTCTGGAATACCTAAATCTAAGTTGTTGTAATTGTAACGCAACACCGATGAGAATTTTGAATTACTGTAACCAATTCCGGTTTTAAAGTCGGTTTCATTGTAGCGGGTATTCGTTACGCGATCTCCACCAGATACACGGTAATCTGAGTGTGTATTGTAACTTCCGCGTGCTAAGAATTTCCAGTTCTCAGTGGATGTTTTTAATCCAAGTGAACTATTACTCCCTAAAGTATTCGAGAATAATTTTTGACTGAAATCCGCTTTAAAGGTATTAGCACCGGCAAATTTTTCAGGGTTGAAATACAAAACACCTCCTAATGCATCAGAGCCATACAGTAAAGATGCAGGGCCTTTGATCACTTCCACACTTTCGACACCCGCATCATTTAACCCCAAACCGTGTTCGTCACCAAACTGTTGGTTTTCCATGCGCACACCTTGAGAATAGACCAAAACACGGTTTCCGCTCAAACCTCGAATCACCGGTTTACCAATAGAAGTCCCGGTAGACACTTGCGAAACTCCAGGAATAGTGGCTAAGCCTTCGATAAGTGTAGCGGTTCCTTTTTGTTGCAATTGTTTAATGGTTTCGTGCTCTACCTTCATCACGTTTTGTGATTGCATTTTATTAAAAGCCGTAGAAACAATCACCTCATCCATTTCAAAAATGCTTTCTTCGAGGGTGATATTCAAACTATTTTCTTTTTGAAGTGCTTTTATTGTTTTGTTCTGAGAAGCATAACCCACAAACGCAAAACTTATTTTCGCTTCACCATTTGGTAGGTTCGAAAGTGTGTATTTTCCATCTGCATCAGTGGTTGTACTTTTATGTAAATCTGGAGCGTAAACAGAAACTCCTTTAATCGGTTGGTTTGTCAAACTAGTAACCGTACCCGAAATTGTATTTTGTGCTTGAAGCACCGCCGAAAATCCCAAAATTAGGACTAGTATATATTTTTTCATTGTAAAATGCGTGTATCGCTCAGAATGCCGTAGTTATAGCATTCGATAAAGAGCCTATTTTATATTTGTATCGAATAAAAAAATGCTTAAAAACAGTCCCATCAGGTGTACTAAACAGCAAACCAAAGGATTACATCCCTTATCTACGGACGTAACCACTCCTTTTAAACTCTTTCAGTTTCTGGATTGTGACTTATTTTAAAAACATTAAAATGCTTTAAACACTATATAAAGGGGGACCGCGATGGGCATATAAACTTCCTGAAAACGAAACAACATTTTGACCTTTCTCAGAAAAATAAGGAATCGATTTGTAGTTATCGTACTGTTTATAAGCAAACTGCAAAGGCGTAACATAAGAACCAAAACTAAAATGGCACACTTTACAATCATCAAAGCTATGATGTTGGTGTGTAATTTCGGAGGTATGTTTTGGATTGTATTTGTGGTGGCATTCCTTTTGTGACAATTGAGAAACAAAATGCTCATAAGTATGCAGCGATTGAAAAAGTATTGAGAACAATACCGTCATCGCTAAAGAAAGACTTAGTAAAAGCTTTTTCTTATTCATGGACTGCAAATGTAGGTAAAATGCAAAAAAAATCTATCTAAATTAATAAAACATAAAGAATTATTAACTTAGATAGATCTAAACAATTGTTTACTAAAGCCTTAAACTAACTTAGCAGCAATAAGGTATTCAGCAATTTGAATTGTATTTGTAGCCGCTCCTTTACGTAAGTTGTCCGCAACGATCCACATGTTTACTGTATTAGCTTGGCTTTCGTCACGACGAATTCTGCCTACAAAAACATCGTCTTTCCCTTGTGCATACATTGGCATAGGGTACGTATACGTATCGTTGTTATCCTGAACTACTACTCCGTCAGTGTGGTGCAATATATTTTGAATATCCGAAACAACAAAATCATTTGAAAACTCCACATTTACTGCTTCACTATGTCCACCTACAATAGGCACACGAACGGCAGTTGCTGTTACAGCAATAGTTTTGTCGTCTAGAATTTTTTGAGTCTCACGAACTAATTTCATTTCTTCTTTAGTATATCCATTTTCTTCGAATGAATCACATTGAGGAATTGCATTTCTGTGGATAGGGTATTTGTACGCCATCTCCCCTTGCACTCCTGCATATTCGTTTTCTAATTGTTGTACTGCTTTCACTCCAGTTCCAGTGATCGATTGATAAGTAGAAACAATCACACGCTTGATGTTGTATTTTTTATGCAAAGGCGCCAATACCAAAACCATCTGAATTGTAGAACAGTTTGGGTTAGCAATAATTTTGTCTTCTTTGGTTAATGAGGAAGCGTTGATTTCAGGAACAACTAATTTTTTAGTAGGATCCATTCTCCAAGCCGATGAGTTATCGATAACGGTTGTACCAGCAGCAGCAAATTTTGGAGCCCATTCTAATGATGTTTCTCCACCAGCAGAAAACAAGGCAATATCAGCTTTCATATCGACCGCTGTTTGCATCCCTACTACTTTGTATTTTTTTCCTTTGTATTCAATTTCTTTTCCTACTGATCTTTCAGATGCTACAGGAATTAATTCAGTTACCGGAAAATTTCTTTCTGCTAATACTTTCAACATTACTTCGCCTACCATTCCAGTAGCGCCTACAACAGCTATTCTCATCGTATGTATTTTATAATTGACTATTAATTTTGAAATACAAAAGTAGGTAATAAACAAATCAAAACAAGATGCTTCACAAAAAATAACAAAATGTTACAAATACAACAATTACATAAAAAAACCACGTCAATGACGTGGTTTTCTACCTCTTAAAAAGGTATTATTTTTTTAACAAATCTCTAATTTGAGCAAGTAATTCTTCTTGAGTTGGTCCAGCTGGAGCAGCAGGAGCAGCTTCTTCTTTCTTTTTTGCTTTCTCAGCAGCTCTCAAAACGATAAAGATGAAAAACGAAATAATAACAAAGTTAATAATCGCTTGAACTAGGTTACCGTAAGTCAATACAGCTGCACCAGCCGCTTTTGCAGCCGCAAGATCAGCATAAGTTTCGCCATTTAAAGCGACGAACTTTGTTGTAAAATCGACACCACCAGTTATTAAACCTACTATTGGCATAATAATATCCTCAACAGCAGAACCAATTACTTTCCCAAATGCACCAGCAATAACTACTGCAGTTGCTAAACTTAATACATCGCCCTTCATTAAAGAGGCCTTAAAATCGCTGAAAAATCCCATACTTTTTAATTTTTTAATTTATACTTTCTAAGCTAGCTAAATTAAGAATTTTTTAACATAATTCCGATTTTCTTCGATGTTTACCATTTTTTATCGATAAAAAACACGTTTTACCCGTTGCGAAATGCTAGTGAGCACCTCGTAAGGGATCGTTCCTAACATTTTTGCAATGTGAATAACGGTTGGGCTTTCGCCAAAAATAATTACCGAATCGCCTTCGGTACATTCAATTTCAGATACGTCAACCATTAACATATCCATACAAACACTGCCTAGAATTGATGCTTTTTTATCTTTGATAGTTACATAACCCACTCCATTCCCCCAGCCACGTGAAATACCATCGGCATAGCCAATAGGAATTGTAGCCACACGTGTTGCTTTCTGGGCCATAAATCTTCGGCCGTAGCCTACACTTTCGCCTGCACCAATGGTTCTAATTTGAGAAATCACCGACTTTAAGGTACCTACGTTTTCTAAGTATTTTTGTTCGGCTGGATCGTTAGAAACTCCGTACAACCCAATTCCCAAACGCACCATATTGAATTGTGCATCTGGATAATTACTAATACCCGAAGTATTTAAAATATGCCTGATCGGGTTGATAGCTAAAGCCGTCATGATACGAGCTGACATTTTTTCGAACAACGCAATTTGTAAAAAAGCAAACTCACGATGCACGAGATCGTCACTGGTAGCGAGGTGCGATAAAATACTTTGCACTTTTACCGTTTCTTCTCCTTGCAAAGTAGCAACCAGTTCTTCAATTGTATCTTCATTAAAACCCAAACGGTGCATGCCCGTATCCAGTTTTATATGAATAGGAAAATGCTGTAACTTTTTTTGTTTTGCAATTTTTAAAAAGGCGTACAATCCTTTTAAACAATAAATCTCAGGTTCTAACTGATGTTGTATAATGGCCGGAAAACTGGTGTTCTCTGGATTCAATACCATAATTGGTGTTTTGATACCCCCGTTTTTTAACGAAATTCCCTCATCGGCGAAAGCCACACCCAAGTAATCTACTTTATGATGTTCTAGTAAATTAGCAATTTCGAGTCCGCCATTTCCATAACCAAAAGCTTTCACCATCACCATTATTTTGACTTTTGGCTTGAGTTTCGATTTAAAATAATTCAGGTTATAGCTGATCGCGTTTAGGTTTATTTCCAAAACCGTTTCATGTGTTTTCTCTTCTAATAATTGAACGATTTCTTCAAATTGAAACGATCGTGCCCCTTTGATCAAAATGGTTTCATTGGAGAAATCCAGATTCTCAAAATCGGCTATAAAGTCTGCTGTGGTTTTATAAGTAATACAATTGGCAAACAGTTCTTTGAAATCCGAAATGGTTTCTCCAATTCCAATAATTCGGTTGATATTATTAAACACCACTAAACGCGCAACCCTAGCGTACAACTCCTCATTGGAGAGTCCGCTTTGAAAAATATCAGATAAAATCACGGTTTTCTTAGGGAACTGTTTTTGACTTTCCAAGAAGTCTAAGGCTATTTTTAAAGACTGAAAATCACTGCTATAACTATCATCAATAATACTGCAATTGTTGATTCCGTTTTTAACTTTCAAACGCATTTCAACAGGATAGAGCAACAACATTCGAGACTGAATGGTTTCATGATCGTATTTAAAATACAGCAACGTGAGCAAGCACGAAATGGCATTTTCTATCGAAGCCGAATCCTGAAATGGAATTTTCAAGCTAAACTGTTTTCCTTGATAGCTGTACTGCAAACTAGCACTATCTGTATTTATTTCTTTTTTATAGACATACACATCCGCATCTTCCTGATCAAAACTCCAACTCATTTTTTTGGCGGAAGCCTGAATATTATGATCAATCAATTCATTTTTTTGATAAATAATAACCTCCGAATCTTTAAAAAGAAGGAGTTTTTCACTTATTTTTTCTTCTAAACTTTTGAATCCCTCGTCATGCGACGAACCAATGTTTGTAAAAATCCCAATGGTAGGACGAATGACTTTCTCCACTTTGGCCATTTCATTTACAGTAGAAATACCTGCTTCAAAAATCCCTAAATTGTGTTTTTTATTAATCGCAATCACAGACAAGGGTACGCCTACCTGCGAGTTGTAACTTTTAGGCGACCGAATAATATTAAAATCGGGGCTCAATAAAAAGTTAAGCCATTCTTTTACAATCGTTTTTCCGTTACTACCCGTCAAACCAATAATTGGAAAATGAAATTGATTGCGATAGTAGGCCGCAAACTGTTGCAGGGCGTCTAAAGTATTTGGCACTACTAAAAAATTAGCACTGTCTTGACAGCCTTCCGGAATGTAGTTCACGACAAAATTCTCAACTCCCGCTTTTATTAAATCTTCAATGTACGTATGCGCATCATTATTAGGGCCCACTAATGCAAAAAACAAACTGTTTGAACTGTTTTGCAGTGACCTACTATCAATTGAAACGTTGTCTACAGCCTCTTCTGGATGTGTACCTAGATAGGTAGCGCCAAGCGTTGCAATAATATCTTTTATTAATATACTCATGTATTTGTACTGTTTTGTAGTGGTGTGACAACTACTTTTTTAATCCGGTTCAAAAATACCATTTCTTTTGTAAAGCTCTCTATTGATAGTTTCTATTTTCGTCGAATAGCAAAATGCGGCTCTTAATCCATTTTTTTACTTTTGCTAGAATCCTTATATTTGTGAGCTAACCCAACAACTACCATCTTGAAAAAAGTACTTCCTCTATTTTCTTATATACTGCATCCTGTTTTTGTGGCCCTATATGCTACCTTATTTTACCTTTTTTCGAATAATTCCTATTTCGTAAACACCGAAAAATATTTGGTTTTATTACAAGTTGCTGCAGTAACTGTTGCACTGCCTATTTTACTTTTTGTGGGATTGCGCGCTACGGGTAAGATCAGTTCGGCCATGGCGCCTTTATTGTCCGAAAGAAAGATTCCGTTAGTACTGCAATGTTTTCTCATCATCTTTTTAGTACGCACCACCATTACCATCGAGCATTATCCCGAGTTGCATTTTTTCTTTTTGGGCGCTTTATTGAGCACGCTTACCGCCTTAATTCTATTATTTGCCAAAATAAAAACAAGCTTACACATGCTGGGCATTAGTGCGTTAACCTTTTTTGTACTCGGTCTTAATTTACATTTTGAAACCCACAATTTGTTTTCAATTCTATTTTTAATACTACTCAATGGTTTTGTTGCATCATCCCGCCTAGAGATGAACGCGCACACCTTGAAAGAGCTTATTATAGGTTTTCTCACGGGAGCCATCCCGCAAGTACTGTTGCTGTTTTTATGGTTATAAAATATAAAAGATAAGCCCCATATTGAGTGCCTGGACCGATAGGTTTTGCCCATCGACTTGGGTGCCGTTTTTAAAGATAGGATTCAAGCCGTAATAGGTGTACACATTGATCGAATTATTCCCAACCGCAAGATACAAACCGTATACTAATTTATTAAAATCTTTATTATTAGTCAAAGTAGTATTACCACTATCTCCATTAAAAACGGACTTGTTGTACAACAAATAACTTAATTTTACACCACCATAAATACGCCAAAACTTATAACTTTGATAAGTCGAAGTTCGCCACCTTACTTCCAATGGTACATCTATAAAAAGTTGCGAAAACTTACTTTTACTGTAGGTATCTGTATCAACAATATTGTAAACCGGCAGCTCATTTGTTCCCGTGATCGCTAAGTTTTGATTGTAATTGTTATACGTAAAACCCAGACCAGAGGCTATGGCCACCGTTCTATCTTTGACGATAGGCATATCCCGAACAAAACCAGCAGAGAAACCGGTAGCAAACTTACTTTGCGAAAAATCGGCGGGTTTATTTTGTAACGTATTATAAGTAAAACTAAAAAAGAACTGATCTTCTCTGTACAACGAATCAATTTTTACGGTTGCCTCCTCTTTTACCGCTTGTATTTCCTGTGCAAAGCCGCTTGCAAACGATAGTAGTAACCCACCGTTTATGATAATCGTTCGAATTCTATTGTGGATTGATGCCATGATCTTATTACACTTATATTAATCAGTAGTCACGCTCTAGGCTATAACTACTACAAATATAATATTTTGATAGTCTTTATGTGCTAATAATCATAAAAACACTAAAACCCCTTAGATTTCTCTAAAGGGCTGTAGCAGTAGGAAAATAAAAAACTTGGGGCTTTTTATAATTTGGGGAAAAAATAAAAAATTCGAGATCATGAAAATTACAATAACATTGCTATCAAGACTACTACACACGAGCTAGCCATAATGATAAAAAAACCTCCTATATACAAGAACATTCCCTCTTTTTTATTTGCTAGTTTCATCTGATTGTCGTTTTAATGATACAATAGTTTTGCTTATTTCTTAGAACAAACTTAACAGAATATCAGATTAAAAACAAATATAATCGATTAAATGCACGAATTAATACTATAAGTACGATTATTCTTGCTAACAAATATAATTTATGGTTTGTACAGCAGGAATGCCCAAACCTATGGAGTACTACATATTAAATAGACAGCACAAATAATTTGTAGTGTCTATTTGCTTCTTTAGTAAATATAAATTTTGTGGGAAAAACAATTTTCTCGATCTGCCCTTATACTCTATTAAAATGAAAACCAAGCTAGACTTGACATAGAACTTCCTAATCCAACACAAATCAACAACAAAGTCTGGCAAATCAATAAACGAACAAAAAAAAATGCTTCCTGATCAGGAAGCATTTTGTCGCAGAGAGAAAGGGATTCGAACCCTCGATATGTTACCATATACACGCTTTCCAAGCGTGCGCCTTCAGCCACTCGGCCACCTCTCTATTAAGGTCTGCAAATAACATGAAAAAATATGAGTTAAAAAAGCAAAAACAATTTATAATGCAATTTCTCCGCGCAATGCCGTTTCAAAAACTGTTTTGAAAGCACCAGCATCTATAGTGTAACCCAGCAAATACATTAGTTTTGTTATAGCCGCTTCGGTGGTGATGTCTTTACCCGAAATAACGCCTATTTCCTTCAGTACAGTACTGGTTTCATATTGACCCATATTGACGCTTCCGCCTGAACATTGGGTAACATTCACAACATGTAAACCGTCCAAAATTGCTTTGCGCATTAGGTTTAAAAACCAATCTTCGGTAGGCGCGTTCCCAGAACCATAGGTTTCTAAAACAATTCCTTTTAACCCTTTGATTGACAAAATTCCCGCCAAGACCGTTTCGCTCATACCCGGAAACATCTTAATAATGGCCACATTGTTATCCATAGATTTATGGAGTTGCAATGGTTTTTGACTCTCTTGAGCTAAAAACAACTCTGGATACAATTTTAAATGCACCCCTGACTCTACTAATTCTGGATAATTGGGTGAGGTAAACGCTCTAAAGTGCTCTGCGTTGATTTTTGTGGTGCGGTTTCCACGGTATAATTTATATTCAAAGTACAAGCAAACCTCTTGTATAACAGGTTTGCCTTCGTTCATCAAAGAAGCGATTTGTATAGCCGTAATTAAATTTTCTTTGGCATCGGTACGTAAATCACCTATTGGCAATTGCGAACCCGTAAAAATAACCGGCTTTGCTAAGTTCTCCAACATAAAACTCAATGCCGATGCCGAATACGACATCGTATCAGACCCATGCAAAACCACAAAACCGTCAAACGAAGCGTAATGCTCTTCGATTACCGTACCAATATTGATCCATTGGTCCGGATTCATATTAGACGAATCAATAGGGTGCTCAAATGAATAGGTTTCAATTGCGCAATCCAGTTGTTTCAATTCTGGAATCTTTTGCAACAGCTTATTAAAGTTAAATGCTTTAAGTGCACCTGTTTCAAAATCCTTGCTCATACCAATAGTTCCACCGGTATAAATCAATAAAATTTTAGCCTTTGTATGCATTAGCTGTATTTTAAGTGGTTCACTACAGGATTTGCATACATATCTAAAATCCCTTGCAAAGCAACAGGATTCTCGGCATCAATACGCATTTCTAAACGACGTTCAAATAGTGATTTTTCATCGGCAGTGTACAAATGTGCGTGCTCCTCTGTTTTATTCAGAATATCATACGCAATATAGTTTGTAGGCCACAACTTATAATTTGCCAATATAGAGTCATCAATTACTTGTGCCAAGGCTAAAATTTGCTTGTTAGTGTTCTCGAATTCGTCTTTTATGGTATCTAGTTCTGTGTTCAAAACATCACCTATATGCATGTGAATGCGCTTTTTAGGACCCATCACACCACTTAACAACGTCATGAAATCTTCGTTTTTTTCTTTGATATAGACTTCGTTATTCATTTCGGCAATTAATTGCGGAATTTTCAATACATCAGTCGGGTCATATTCATACGACATGGAGACAGGAACAATTTTGATTTTTTTGAAGTAATCCATCAAATTCGCCTCATCCGATCCCATTCCAAGCATTTTTAAAACCCCAGGATTTGTGGCATCATTACCGTCTTTAGTACGTCCTTCACGTTGTGCTATCCATACCGAACGGCTTTCATGCTGCAATAAATGCCCTATATATTCGGACAGATTTTTTGAACTTTGCAACATTTCTCTTGGCGTCAAGCCCCGTTGTACCAAGAAATTACGATTCAGTTTAGCAAGGGTATTCAAGAAATCCTTTTGAACTAGGTTGTCCCCAATAGCCGAAGCCGTCATCACTAGACCGTGCTCAAACAGAGACACATTTAATAAAGTAGTGTCTAAAAGAATATCTCTATGATTCGAAATAAACAAATAGGATTCTCCTTTTTCTAATTTTTCAAAACCAGAAGTAGTCAAACCGTCAGAGCTTTTCTCTAATACTTTTTGTATGGTATGGTATATAAAATTACATTGAAAATCACGAATAGAATGTGTTTTTCTAAGCTGTTCTTTCCAAACGGCATCGTCTGAATCTGGAAATGTAAAATTCATCATAGCTTTCATCATCGGATGATTGACTACGGATACAATAGCTTCGTTAATTTCGGAATCATAAAACGGCCGAATAGCGTCAAATTTTTGCATTTTGGTAATTTTAAGTGGGCAAATGAACAAAAAAAATATTAATTTACGTTGAATTTTACATTAAATCCCGAAAATCGTCTTAGAATTTTGAGTGGTAATTGCAGCAATTTCTTCGATAGTACAATCATAAATCTGTGACAATTTAGTCGCTACATTTACTAAATAACTACTTTCATTTCGCTTTCCGCGAAAAGGAATTGGAGCTAGATAAGGCGAATCGGTTTCTAACACAATGTGCTTCAAGTCGATTTGGTTTAAAAACTGATCAATTTTTCCGTTTTTAAAAGTCACCACGCCTCCTATTCCCAGTTTCATATTATACGAAATGGCTTGAAGCGCTTGCTCATAGGTTCCAGTGAAACAGTGAAAGATTCCAAATAAATCATCAGACTTTTCTTGTTCTAAAACTTCAAAAACTTCGTCAAACGCATCCCGACAATGAATCACAATCGGTAATTTGTATTTTTTAGCCCATTGAATTTGAGTTCTAAAGGCGGCTTGCTGTTCTTTTAAGAAAGTTTTATCCCAGAATAAATCGATTCCAATTTCACCAATAGCGTAGAATTTTCTTTTGGCTAATTCTTCTTCGACATGTTTTAATTCTTCTAAATAATTTTCTTTCACATAAGTAGGATGCAACCCCATCATTAAAAAAACATGTTCCGGGTGTTGCTGCTCTAAGGCATACATAGACGCGGTACAACTCGAATCTATAGCGGGTATAAAAAAACGAGAGACACCAGCGTCAATCGCTCGTTGTATCATCTCGGTACGGTCTTGCTCAAACTCTTCTGAATATAAATGGGTATGCGTATCTGTAAATATCATATTGATTTTTGCTATACAATTTCAAAAAACAAATTTACGATTAATAAGCAAAAAAAACACTAAGACTTATAAAAGTAACCGCAAGAAAACAATGGTTCCCTCCGATTTCCCTATAAGTCTTAGCGCCACTATAACTTAATTAGATTATATTTTAATCTAAGTCCTTCAACAACTTTTGAACCTGATCGTAATTCTCATAATCTGCCGGAATAGTCAATAGTATTTCCTTGCAGGCTTTGTACTCCTTTTGTTTTAGTTTTGCCAATGCCAGACTCCAGATGGCTTTGTTTTTATAAATTGAATTTCCTGATTGTAATTCGTTAAAAACAGCTTCGGCTTCTTTGGTTTTGTTGGTTTCTAATAAGGCAACACCATAATAATACTGCAACTCAGCTGTTTTATTATCTTTCAAAAGGGCTTCCAAAAGCGGAATTGCTTCTTGATACTTTTTGTCATTAAAGGCTGTTTCGGCCAGTTTCACATTTGCGACAGCGTCACCTCTCTCCGTGAAATATGCATTTTCGTACTGATTGTAATCGTCAAACGACGGATTTGAATTCGAATTAAAAACAAATATTCCAAACAACAACGCAACTGATGCTGCCGCCATATACATCCAAGGTTTAAACTGCACCACTTTGGCTTTGGGCGCTGGCAATTGCTCTTTGGAAATGGCTTTTAAATTGTCAATAAAGGCATTGCGCTCGGTTTCGAATCCAAATTTCACTTCCAGTTGCTCATTTGCTTCCTTGAAAGCGGCAAATGCGGCAGCCAATTCTGGATTATCGGTGAGTTCTTTTTCGAAATTTATTTTTTCGGAATTCGACAATTCCTCTTGGAGGTATTGATCGAATAGGATATAGTTTTCTTCGTTCATGGCTAACTAAGTTTTAAAGATTTAAAGCGACTGTTTTCTTGAATCCACTGTGTTAATTGCCCGGTACACAACGATTTTTTCTTGCGCACATATCCATAAGTCACATTGAGTTTCTCTGCCACTTCTTCCATCGACTTGATGGTAAAACTGAGCTTTAGTACTTCTTGGCATTTTTCGCCTAACTTCTGGAACATGGCATCAAACAGTTGTTGCTTCTCTTCGAATAATTCGGTTTCGGCAACCATATCTGCAGTGGGTTCATTAGTAGATGTTTCTTCTTCCTTAATTGTTACCCCTTTATTAGATGCTTTTTTTAATTCGTTCAGCCATTTCCTTTTGCATAACAAAAAAAAGTAGGCATCAAAGGGACAGCTCAACTGTAAACTTTTGGCTTTGGCCTGATTAAACAGTACAATCATTATTTCCTGCACCACATCTTGCGCTTGATCTTCATCGCCAGAGTTGTTCCTGATATAGGAAATCACTTTGGGTACAAACTTCTTATAGATCGACTGAATGATTGCCGAATCATTATTAGCAAGTCCTTCAATATAGGATTGGTCGGGATGCAACGTAGTATTGGCCATAGCAAAAAAAATTTATTGGCTAATGTAAAAAAAGAAAATCAAATATTTTTTGATTTCAGGGGTAACAATTTTAAAACCCTGTTGATATACTACTATAAATCAAATGTATGTTCATTAAAAACTTGAAAATATGAAAAAGCAAATCAAAAAAATAAGCTACCAATTCACTAGACGGATTTGGAAAATCATCACCCGATAAAAAAAAACAAAAATAAGGGGTAACAATTCAAAACCAAAATTGATATAGTAGTATAAAACAAATACCAATTCATTAAAAAACAAAAAACATGAAAAAGTATATCAAAAAAATCAAACGCTATTTCACTAGGCATATTTGGAAAATAATTACCCGATAAAAAAAATCAAAAGCAGGAGTAACAATTCAAAACCAAAATTGATATAGTTGTATAAAACAAATACCAATTCATTAAAAAATGAAAAAGTATATCAAAAAAAACAAACGCTATTTCACTAGACATATTTGAAAAATAATTACCCGATAAAAAAAAATCAAAAACAGGGGTAACAATTCAAAACCAAAATTGATATAGTAGTATAAAACAACAACCAAATAAAAACGTATACCATGAAAACAAATTTCAAAATTATTTTAGCAATGCTTTTAATTGGAATGGGATTCCAAAACACAAAAGCACAAGTTTCAAAAGTAGCCGACAAAGCAACTCAAAAAACAGAATGGCAATTTTCAACAAGATTAGGATATGATTTCCCATCTTATAAAGAAGACTTCAAATACATCGATTACTCTGGCGGGATGATGGGAGGTTTATCAGCGAACCACTACTGGAAATGGTTCGGATTGCAAGCCGACTTTGATTACATCAAAAACAGTCCTAAAAGCAACATCAACAATCCGTTTTATGATAATGGAGGAGCAATACCAACCGCAGTTGCTTATACGGACCTATCCGTAACCAAAAACGACATTGCTAGAATGTTTGTAGGAGCAGGACCATCGTTTAGACATTTAAGCAAAAACAATAAATTTCAAGCCGAATTGTCATTACTTGCCGGTTTAGGAACTATTGACGGAGGCGAAATACTAGTCGAAGCTACTAGAAAAGATGCAACTGTAGACATACTAACCTACCACTCTGGTTGGGACAAGCAAAACTTATTTGCTGGAAAAGCACAAGCACGATTCACTTACTTTTTTAACCAACATTGGGGTGTGCATGCAGGAGCTTATTACATGAACTACTTTGGTGGTGCACAAGAATCGGCTAAAAATGATATACTTATAAGCAAAGGATATTTACCAGCAGGAAGCCCACAACAAGTATACTATTATGAAAAAGGAACAACTAGCATTCAACAAGGAACTACAAACGCTTCTACTATTGATGCCTTCAACAGCAAAGCAATTATTCGTGATAATCAAGGTGGATCAGCAACTTCAGACGAGTTAAGACGTAAAACTGACTTATCATCAGTAGGCGTATTCGCAGGATTAACATACCGTTTTGGTCCTTCACAAAAAGCACCGAAAGAAATTGTTGAAGAAACAAAAGCAGCTCCCGTAGAAAAAAAATATTGTATTCAAACTACTGCTAAAGACAAGTTTACTAAAGAAATCTTACCTAATACAGATGTATCTATCAAAGATTCAAAAGGAATTGTAGTAAAAACAGCCAAAACAGATGCCTTTGGAGTAGTACAATTTTGTGACCTTTTACCTGATGATTACACGATTGACGGTATGTTTAACGATCTTGCTTTAGAAGGAAACGCAGCTAAAAAATCAGAGTTTCAAAACGACAAAACGATCGTAAAAGACATCTTATATGCCGACAGAAATTTCATTATCAAAGGAAAAGCAATCATTTGTAACACTAATATAGCCATAAACGGAGTAAGCATTGTACTTAAAAACAACCAATTGGCTACCCAAAAAACAACCAACACAAGTGAAAAAGGAGAGTTTACTTTTCAAGCAATCGAAAACACAAACTACAGCATTTACGGTAAAAAAGAAAATTACATGTCTCAAACCATGATCCTTTCGACAAAAGATTATGATAGAAACAAATCACTTTTCATCCAATTAGAAATATGCATGGACGCCGCTGATTGTGGTACGGCAATCGCACTAAAAAACATTCACTATGATATAGGTAAATACTTCATTAGAGAAGATGCAAAACCAGAATTGAACAGATTAGTACAGTTTATGAATGACAATCCAGGTGTAAAAGTAGAGCTATCGTCTCACACCGATTCTAGAGCTTCAAACGGATACAACCAAACATTATCTCAAAACAGAGCCAATGCAGCGGTAGATTACATCACTTCTCAAGGAATCTCAAGAGCGAGATTAACAGGAAAAGGATACGGAGAATCTAAATTACTAAACCGTTGTGCTGATGGAGTAGAATGCTCAGAAGCAGATCACCAAGCCAACAGAAGAACCGAAGTAAAAGTAATTTGTCCACAATAATACAACACTTATTTTACCACTTAAAAGCGATGATAAACTCATCGCTTTTTTGCATGTATCCACCATCAAAAACCATAAATTAACCGCTATACAAATTACAATCAAGCTACTACACAAACAACAATTCCATTATTTTTATAAAAATTTCATGAAATAGACCTCAGTTTTATTTATATTTAACAATTAATACGTCTATTTTTTAGAAGCTATTCCTGCTATCCGTTACAATCTTTATTGCCTCCTTAAAGAAAGGAGGCAATAAAGGATTTTCACTGCTATCAGGGCTAAAAACCAAACTACCATGAAACCACTTTTACTCTTTTTCATTTGCCTTAGCTCAACCCTTGTCCTTGCACAAACAAAAGTAAAAGACACCGTTACACGTCGCGCCATCATTGGATACATCCAAAACAAAAACAGCGTTTCGTACAAACCTACCACACCGCCATTAATCCCAATCTCTGGAGCACCAAAACCCAGCTATTCCTATCTATGGGAAATGGGCGACGGGCATTACAGCAAAGAAGCGGAGCCCAAACACGTTTACAAAAACAAAGGAACTTATAACACAAAACTATCCGTAACCAACAATTACGACAACGGAAAACCACCCGCTACCCGACCAAAAAAAGTGGTTATCAATGAAATCTCTACTGAAAAATACAACGAAATCGCTTCTATAGAAGATCAAAATGGATTTACTATTCAAAAAAATTGCGACCCTATTCCCGATCAGGAAATAGTAGTAATCATGAGCTATCAAAACCTAGAGAACTATGTTGCCGATGGAAAACTCTACTTGTTTTATAACGAAAAACAATTTAAAAACAACAATTTTGAACTAGCCGATCTCCGCCCTTATGCCGGCGAAAGAGAAGTAAAAGAAAACAATTTTGTTTACAATGATGCCATCGAAAACTCACATTCTTACCTCGCATCTACCGACAACAACTATTGGGCAACAGCCCAAAAATACCAAAAAACCACCACACAAACCGACTTGGACCAAACCCTAATCGAGGCCAATAAAATATATAAAAACGTTTCTATTTTAGAATTTGATGGTGCCAATCCTAAAGAAACTCGCAATGTATTTTACACCTTAAAAACAACTCCCGAAATGATCAAAGACACTAGTGCTACCGTAACCATGCGTGGCATTTTTGTCCCAAATCGAAGTTTTAAAAACCACAAAGTAGTCAACCTCGAGATGGAAATAGTAACCTCACACGACCCCAATAAAATGGGCTCCAACGGAAGTTTCTTAAATTATAGGTTAGTGCGATTTAAACGAGTAAATTTTAAAACTCGTTTTCAAAACAATGGCGAAGGTCCCGCTAGAATGATTCGTCTAGAAACGGATATTCCTGAGATGTTTGACAAAAAAACCTTCAAGGTAGAAGACATGTATCCTAAATGTCCCATCTGTCCAAAAGGAGAGGAACCAACCGTGAGTTGCCTAGACACCATTATAAAAAAAGATCAAATATTTTTTACCTTCAAAAACATTTATTTGCCTGGAAGCGAGCAAAAAAACGTCACCGAAAAGGACAGTACTAAAGGTTTTGTAAAGTATTCCATGAAGTTCAACAAGGACTTTCACAAAGTAAATACTAAAAGCAAAACGGCAATTATTTTTGACAAAAACGAACCCATTATTACCAACTACGCCACCACCCGATTTTTACCCGGAATTTCTATTGGCGCCAAAGCGGGTTACAACTACTTCCCCAGCTTGAACAATTCAACCAGTTATTTTGTAGGAGCCACAGTTTCGCCTTATAAATCGTATCGCTATTACTGGCAAGCTGAGTTTCAAAATAGCTTTCACAACTATACTGCAGCAAGTACTTCAACAGATCTCTTGATTCAGAACGCAGCTGGGGTCGATCAGTTGCAACGCACTACAAACACAACAACCAACAACACCATCAACATGGAAATCCCATTGTTGATGCGCTACAACCTCAACAATTTCATTGGTGTTGGAGCCGGGATTCAAGCCAACATTAACGCATCCGAAAAACAAGAACAATCTACCAGAATCGATTTGTATCAAAATGACAAACCTATAACACTCATGAGCAGTAAAGAAGACGCCATAGCTACAAGCAACAGTTTTACTAATTTTAAAGCTGGGTTATTGTTTGACTTGACAGTGGGCGCGGCGCGCATTGGCCCAAGTGCAGGAGTGCGATATGTGGTGAACTTCAAAGAAAATTTTAACTATTTGCAATTTTATGGCATCTGGAAATTTTAAAAAACTAATTTTCTAATTGGCAAGAATCACTAAACATATCATTTTGTATTTAAAATGACGGTCCTAAATTACTGTTATTTGTCAAGTTGAGCGGAGTCGAAACCTCTCAATTCAAAAAAATAATAGATAAAAATGGCACCTCCGCTCGATTTGACAAACGTAGTGATCTTGCATTTTCAATGTAAAAACAATAAAATCAGCTTTTAAAGCTGTCCAAGAACAACTGATGACAAAATACTTTTTACTCTTTCTATATTCCACAACTCTCATCAGCTTCGGGCAACAAACGCCTGCTCCAGAAGATAAAATATATGATGCAGTTGATTCTTTTACTGCAAATCCATCAGTTCAAAATCTGGAAAAACTAGAATCGTACAGTAATAGCCTTTCGACCAATACCAAAAACAAAAACGTAATGCTCGCCCTTGTTGTCCTGAATTGCAATAAAGGTTACTATGAAAACAGTTTTGGTAAAACAGCCAAAGCCATTCTGAGCTACGAAAAAGCGTGGAATATATACCAGAAAAACAAACTTTCGAATTATGACATCACAGAATATGCGCTGAAACCACTCGGGAATTTATACACACTCATAGGTGATTACAACAATGCCGAAAACATTATCAAACAATATTACTTTGTTGCCAGTCAAGAAAAAAACGAAGCCCAAAAGCAAGCCGCCGTGCTCAACCTGTCTAATGTCTATCAAAATACGGGACGCATCGATCAAGCCATCGGTCTGCTGGAACAAACAGTCCGTACAGACCGCTTAACCAAGATTCAAAAAGGGCTTTTGTATAACAATTTGGGTTCTAATTATTTCTTGAATACACAACCCAACATCATGCAACCCCTAGCTTTTGAAAATGCTGAAAATGCTTTTTTGAAAGCCGCTAGTTTACTTGAAAACGAGCCCTCGCAATATGAAGCTTTGACCAATAGCTATTCTAATTTATCTCAATTAAAACTAGCACGAAATAACCCTGATCAGGCATTATTTTTTTATACAAAAGCCAAGCAAACTTTCGAAAAAATTAGCAATCCTAATCCTAGGAAAAAAGCACAATTGTACTGTGATGGAGCCAACATCTTTTTTAAACAAGGCAAAACAGCAGCAGCAAACGCGGCACTAAAAACAGTTTTCAAAATTTTAATTCCGTCCTATTCTGATGCAAATCAAAGCTTACCCAAAAAAACTTCCCTTTATGCCGAGACGATTTTACTAGATGCATTAGACTTACAGTCCGAATTGTTTTTGGCGCAAAGCCAACCTAAAAAAGCATTAGAAAGTTACGCACTTGCCTTTCATATAGAAGATTTATTTCAATCGCTATTGGTGTACGAAAACTCCAAAATTATAATCCAAATGCGGAATCGAATACGAACCGAAAAGTGCATTGCTATTTACCAAACCCTATTCGAAAAAGAAAAAAAGACATCGTACTTAGAAAGCGCTTTTGTACTAGCCGAAAAAACAAAATCGATCGTTCTCAAAAACAGTTTAACTAGCAAAGAATTGCAATCAGCAGAAGAGCAATCCATCTTAGAACAACTACAAAACTGCAATACAATAATCATAAAAGAACAACAAAAAGGAGCTACAGCAACCGTTGCTAAAATAAATGATGCCGTAAAAAAACAAAATGAACTCATGTTGGTTTTGAAGGAGATCCAATCCAAAAGAGACAAGCAATCAACAGCGGATATTGACATAAAAAAATTATATAGCAAGCTCGAAAACGACAAGGCCATTATGGTCGAATATTTCTCTGGCTACCACAACACTTATTCGTTCACGCTTCAAGAACATCAGATCGCGCTTCGCTCATATAGCAACGACGCGCATACCGCGGTCAAAATTGTACAGTATATAGACTATTTCAATGATGCCAACGCTATTTCTAATGATGTCTTGGGCTACAATCATTATGGTAATATAGCCTATCAATTATTACAACTTCCAGCAGGATCAACGTACAAAAACTTATTCATCATTCCTGATGGTGTTTTAAACTTTTTGCCATTTGAGGCTTTAATTACAAAGGAAACCGCAACGACTAATTTTGCCAAAATGCATTATTTAGTAAACGATTATGTCATTGGGTACAACAGTTCGGCTACTTTTTATTTGGAAGACCACAAGCCACAAAAGCACGATAAAAACATTTTGGGAGTCTTTCCTATTTTTGCCAATAGCAATTATGAATTGAGCTTCTCCAAAAAAGAACTTGCGGCGATAAAAAAGAATTTTGAAGGCACTTACTTTGAAAACGCTAATGCTACCTTTAACAACTTCAAGAAAAACGCAGCCAACTATTCCATTTTGCATTTATCCACTCACGCGTCCTCGGGTGATTTAGAAACTGCCGCGAGCATCAAGTTTAGTGATCAAGAAGTGTTGTATTCCCAATTATACAATATGAATATCAACCCAGATTTAGTGGTTTTGAGTGCTTGTGAAACAGGAATAGGCAAACTCTTTAAGGCCGAAGGCGCCATGAGCGTGGCAAGAGGTTTTCAATTTGCAGGAGCTAAAAATTTGTTGTTTTCATTATGGCGCGTCAATGATTATACTACCGCTGCTTTTATGGCCCAATTTTACAACAATCTCAAAAACGGACAATCGTTTATGGAGGCCAACCATCAAGCAAAACTAGATTTCCTTGCAGATACAACCATTCCCAATGCCAAAAAATCGCCTTACTACTGGAGCGCATTTGTGTACTATGGAAGTCTAGAAACAGATGCCGAATCCACAAATTACTGGTATTGTGGTATTGGTTTTCTAATTCTAATTAGCTTATTTTTGATTTATATTCGAAAGAGAAAATGAAAAACCTGCACGATATTCTAAAAAAAGAAAACTATAAAAAAGTAAAATTCAAAATCACCAAAACACAACATTTACTGATCAAAGCGTCCATCAACGGTGTCAAAGGCAATTTTATTCTAGACACGGGTGCATCAAACAGTTGTATCGGTTTTGAAAGCATAGAATTGTTTCAAGTACAAGCGCAAGATTCTAAAACCTTAGCTTCGGGAGCTGGCGCAACTGGCATGCAAACTCAAATGGCAAGCGACAACAGCTTACAAATGGGCTATTGGAAAGATGTTGATTTTAGTTTGGTTATTTTTGATTTATCACATGTTAATGAAGCCTTGGTTCAGCATAAATCTAAGCCTGTTCACGGTATAATAGGCGCTGATATTTTGATGAAAGGCAAAGCGATTATCGATTATTACAATCATTATTTGTATTTGCTTAGTTACTAATTCACGATACAAAAAACCCTTTTTCAGTTGCAACAAGACTTCGTACTATTATTTCTTGAAATCAATGCTTATATTTACCTGAGAACCTACCCCCTAAAATCATGCCCTTGAAAATCAAAACCAACCTACTAGGAACTATTGCAGCATTGCTCCTGTTCTCATGTGGTAGCACTAACACAGACATGGACAAATCAAAAAACAAGCAACCGAAAAAAGCATCCGATATACGTTGGGATTTCAAGAACTTAGAAGGATGGAAAGACGCTACACAGTCGGGAGCTATTAATTATTCGATTGAAAACGAACAATTAAAAATTTTCACGAATGCCAACAGCTGGGATCGTTCAAAAATAAAAACCCTGACCACATATACAACAGGAACCTATACTTGGCGTATTTTTGTACCAGAGATGGGTGTTGGTGATATGGCTACAATTGGTGCCTTTTTATACAATAGCAACAGTCACGAATTGGATTTTGAAATTGGTTACGGAAAACAAACCATCCGAAAAGCGCTTAACGCTGCTCCAGATGAACTCGTGGTACATATGTCGTCACAAGACAATCCGAGTCAATCTCATAAGGCAAAAATCAAAAGAGGACAATGGCACACCTTTTCGATGGAACTTAGCTTAAACACGCATAAAAACTACCAAGTAAACTGGAAAATCAACGATGAGCTAGCCGCAACATCCCAATTAGAATACGGCAACAAAAAGAAATTTGCAATACTGTGCAGCCTGGAAAATCTCACTTTTATAGGAGACCACATTCCTAGTACAAGAAACTATGCGCTTTTTGATTATGTAAGTTATCAGGTTAAATAAAAAATCCTAACCCAAAAGCAGAATCAATCATTCCGACGTTATTGCCTCTGTTTTCAGCAATATTTACATCAGCAATATAAGAAGAAACTGTAGTTATACTTGTCCAAGTAAACCTATAATAATCCGCCATAAAGTAAAAGCCGTTCATAGCATTATTGCTGCTGATGTTTTAATGAACGGCAGAGGAATTATTGACTACTATAATCATTGTTTGCATTTAAATAAATCATCTGATTTATTGCAAGATTTTAATTGTTATTTTTTTAAAGTTCCTACATAGAAAACAACAGGTTCACTCAAACCATCTCGTGTTAAACCTCCATCAAGAAAAGGCTGTTCATTTTGATTATCGTAGGTTTGTATGGTCCAAATAAGTTTTTTTTGATGAACAACCCCATTTTCATCCGCTGGATTTTGGTTTAAAATACCTTGTGGATTCCAGACATATTGAGTTACACTACGAACATCTTGATCAAGTATTGGCATATTACTTCGCAATGCTTGCATGGGTGTTTGACCCTGAAGAACTTCAAAAACCAGTACTTTATAGGTAATTATGCTTTGAGTAATTGGGGCTAATGGTGTCCATTTGAACGTAATTACAGATTGCGCTTCAGTTTCATTTAATACTTGATCTTTAAAAGGTCTAATTAGAACTGGTAATTGGGGAGTAGCAATTGTAAACACTTTACACTTAGATGGAGCAATTGGAGCAAAATCTTGAGTGTTGACTAGTGAGACACAAATTTGATACGTCTCGCTAGGGAGTTTGCCTGATGTGTTTAATGACACCCTGTATTTTCCTGTAAAAATCATGTAGTCAAGAGGTACAACATCATCTGCATAATAAATAGTGTTGCCTGATTTTAAGATATAAACTCTAGATCGTGTTAAATCTGTTTTTCCAACCACAGTTCCATCTGTGAGCTGAATTTCTGTTTTTATTTTATATTCTGATTGAATTGCTGAATTGCCGGTTACAAGATACACTACAGTTTGCTTTTGTAACGACCACAAAGAGAGTGAGGATGCTGGTGTAGGACTAACAATGAGGTTAGTGGAAGTTTGTGCAAGGCCGTTTGCTGCTATTAAAAGCAATAAAGCAATATGAAATAAGATTGATTTTTTCATTTTATTGTTTTTTAGTGGAGAATTTATATAATAATCCTGTTCTATAATTAGTTTCAACGTAACTAGCATCAAAAGGAATGGATTCATTACCATATTTATAGAAATTGGTCGAAAAATAATTGGTCCAAATAAGTTCTTTAGTAATTTTCCAATCAATAGTGCAATTTGCAACTACATTATTGTTTGGCGTAAACACATTATTTTTTATGAATGTATATTGCAACTGTCCTTTTAAATTTATTTTTTTGTCAAAAAGAGGGGTTCCAATACCAGCACTTGCTGTGACAAGTGTAGTTTTGAAAGTTGGTAATTGATTTGTAAAATACAACAAACTAAAGTCAGGTGTTATGCTTTTATTAAAGTAAGTTGGAACGTAGGTTACGAAAACGGTATGAGTGAGATTGGATGTCGTGATTCCGCTAAAAACATCACGATCATCGTATTGACTATAATTGTAGCTTAAGCTCAATAAGTTGGCCATTTTTGTAGTGCTCCAAGAATATGTTGGGTTCACGCCAAAATCATTACTGATGTTTCTAATCGAATATGGGTTTACTCCTGTACTTTGAAATCCAAAATTATTGTAATTCACATTTAAACTCCAATTGTTATTGAACTGTGTAAAACAGTTTAAGTTTGCAATTAGCATGTTTTGTTTTAATATAGAATTACTGTAGTTATTCATACGTTGACCGATACTTGCTACCACGTTTGTTTTGAATGTTTTGTCACTATTTTTCCAAATATTAAATCGTGTATTTACCGTCAAATCTAATTTGTCTGATTGTTGATAAGGATAACCCATGGTGTAATATCCTGCACCTAGATAATTTGTTTTGAATCCTATATCAAAGTTTTTAGATTTTTTTCCAAATGCTGCTGTGCCCGCAAAATCAGATAATGATGAGGCATCTGCTGTATAAAACGGGTTAAAAGAATGGACACCACCTGGAAGTGGTGGGCCAGAAAGGATATTTGTTGAAAAGAAATTTTGAGCCGTTTCAGCTTCCATATAATAGCCATTATCCAATTTATACTTTCCTAACAAACTTAATACAAATCCTTTTTGTGGACTGACAAATAAAGGCGGTGAAGTAACACTTCCAAAATGATCTTTACCAGATGCAGTCGTAATAGCAAATTTATATACATCTTCTTTTTCTTTTCCTAACTGTGCCATCCAATGGGTCCGTTTATATGCACCTACTACAACTGGTGAAAAAGACTGGTTAATGCCTTGCTGTGATGTTCCAGTAAAAAATTTAATTAAATACCCGCCAGGTCTTAAATCAATTCCTGCCCCAAATATACCCACATCACCTGTTGTTAGATCACTATAATTAAGGTATTGTGTTCCCAATTGTAATTCCGCCCATTTGTATTTTGGGTTTATAGAAAAATTATTTAGTGGATTGGATAAGAATTGTGAAAATGTTTGATTTCCAAGAGCCCCAATTCCTGCATAAGGTCCTAAAAAATTAGTTGGCAAGGTCGCAAAACTAAAATTGAAAGGCATTTTAAGATCTCCAATAGTAATTGTTGGCTTAAGAGTAAACCGGACTTGATTCCATGGTTTCCTTGGACTAAATCCAGTCCAGCCAGTAGGGTTTTTTGTCAAACCATAATTTTCATAGGATACACCCATCGTTCCAGTTACAACCACTTTAGACTTCTTTTTAGACTTTCTAGTTTGTGCATAGCCAAAACTAATACAGCATAGCATAAAAAATGTAAATAGCTTCAGTTTCATTTTGTTGGTTTTAAATTAGTTTTCAGTTTTAAAAATTGTCAATTTTTTTGTTTGTTAATTGGTAATCCCCAAACAAATCGCATAATTTTTTAATGTCACTTATGTTGATAAAATTATTGTTGCTTACCACAGCAATCATTACAGAATCTTTGGGTAGTCGTATCAAAAGGCTTCGATTTCCAGCCCACCAACCTGTGTGGTATAAGACTTCTTTGCCACTTGTTGTTACTATTTTTTTCCATCCTAATCCGTAATTACTAGCATAAGGAACTAAGGTGCTTGTTGGAGCATAGGCTAAATCCAAGGTTGTTTTTTTAAATAATTTGCCGTCACGTAAGGCTTTGTCCCATTTTTTTAAATCCTGAACGGTACTGTAAATATTTTTGTCTCCATATACTAAATCCAAATAACGTAGTGAATAGATTTTTCCATTTCGATAATATGATTTTGTTGCAAGAGCATAATTGTCTAATCCCATCAAATAAGTGTCGCTCATTTGTAAAGGTTTGAAAAATGTATTTCCTAAATACTCTTTATAACTTTCCCCTGACACTTTTTCGATAATTAATGCTAGTAATGCAAAGTTGGTATTCGAATAATCAAATATTTCCCCTGGAGTATTTATCAGTACTTTTGATTTGTTTTTTACAATAAATTGAAGTAAATCAGCATTGGTGAGATTCTTTTTCTTGTCCCAATCGGATTCATCAATGAATTTTAAATAATCTTCTAACCCACTTTTATGGCTCAATAACATTTTTAGAGTTATTTCTGGAATTGGAAATTGGGGTAAATATTGAACCACTGGATCTTCTATTTTTAGTTTCCCATCTTCCATTAATTTTAAAACGGCCATTGCTGTGAATGTCTTTGTAATTGAAGCCAAATCAAAAGCAGTGTGGCTAGTAACATTGTCTTTGAAGCTATAATTTTTTTCAAAAAGTGTTTTATCATTTTGTGATACTAGAATTTGTCCATTAAAATCAGGTGGCAATGTTTGATTTAGAATATCTTCAATTGGTTTGTCGTTGGAGGATGTTGTATTACTTGGGTTTTGATTGTCGTCATTTCCTCCACTGTTTCCATTTGAGACAGTTCCACCTCCATCTGAATTAACATTGATTCTAAAAGAACAACTACATTTTATACCCCCACAATTTGCCGTAAGCGTTACAGAATACATGCCTTTAGAAGGAAATACAATTGTTTCATATAAAGCTGTAGCAACATGAGTATAGATAATATCATTTACTTGGTTGTACACTGTTATCTCATTTTTAGTAGAGGCACAATTGCCTTTGCAATTATATACTCCTGATAAGTTGTAGGCAAAATCACTCTGGATATCGGTCATAGTGTCACCGCAAATAATCTGTGTGCGTGGTTTTGCAATTCCAGATTTACTTGGAGTTAAAAACAAATTGGACCAATTATTTCCAGCATTGCAAGCACAATCTTTTGGATTGACATCAGTGTCTTTTTTACAAAAAATAGTTTCGCATTTTTTACAATCTTCATCAATTAAACTAAGATGGAAACAGGCTTTTTCGAGAACCAGAACACAGTTTTTGGCTGTAGGTTTTGGTAATGAAAGCTGTAATGGAATGGTATATGTTCCTGGTTGAAGCACTGTACCACCATTCCAAATTAATTCATCTGGGCATTTGTTTGCAGTAGCACTCGTAACTACATTTGAAGACGTAGTAACATCGGCAACTAAAGTTCCTAGGGCTTGATTTGCCATGGCTGCAAATAAGCACCCTCTTTCTATCATTTGTATTTTGCAATTAGCACATGCAGGATCTTTCCAATAATATTTTATATCGGCAAGGCTAATTCGTACTTCTTTTACAGGTTTTAAAATTGTGAATGTAATTGATTCATCAGTTATTTGGGCGATAGCAGTACTAGTTATATTGTTTTCAGATTCCACTTTAGTTGTTGACAGCAAGTCTTTGCAATTATCACATTCAGGCAAAAGGGTACAATCTTTTATATTCAAATCTAAAATACCAGTTGTAACTTCGCAACCACCAGCGACTGAAACCGTGGCATGTAAATGATGAATGCCAGGTTGCAATGTTGATAAAGGCAAGCTCAATCCGCTTCCTACATTGGCGACAGCCGTACCATCGTCATCGTACCAAGTTACCGTGTATGTTCCTGTCGCTGGTTTTAGTAAAGGGAAATTAATTGTTTCTGTCCAGCACAAAGTTTGACAGCCTTTTGGAAATAAACTTACATCGGGTAGTCTTTTGATAGTGCCTCCAAAAGCAGAAGCTGTACATCCAGCAGAATTGACTATTGTTGCGCTATAACTCCCTGCAACTCCTGTTGTCATTGTGTTGCCAATTACTCCGTTACTCCATTGTATGGTATAATCACTCGGATTTGTATTAGGCGTTCCGATTGCTGTAAAAGTGTATTTTTTACCTTCACACAATGGTCCTGTAGGAGCAGTAATTGTTAACGTTGGACTTTTTACAAGTGTGATACAAATAGCATCTTTTGCAATACAGCCCTCTTTGCTAGTTACCGTTAATTCAAAGTTGTACTCGCCAGGAACAGTAGTTGTGGCAGTTGGATTTGCAGTATTTCCTAATGTTAGCGGTGATGGCCCTGTAACAGTCCAAGCATAAGTTGCACCAGTTTCTGAGGTCGAGTTTTGAATTTGAATTGGATAATTATCAGAACATTGCGTTTTACTAGCAATTATTTTTGCGATTGGCAAAGGATAGAAACTTACTGTCGATTTATTAGAATCTGCAGTACAACCTCCGCCAGTTCCGTTACCAACTTGTACATAATAAATCCCTTCTTGGCTGGCATTATAGGTTGCAGCAGTAGCGCCAGATATAGCAATACCGTCTTTATACCATTGATAAATTGTAAAGCTAGGGGTCACGCTTAAACTAACAATACCATTGGGACACAATTTTTTATCCCCACCAATAATAGATGCTGTTATTGCATCATAAATATTAATATTTTGAGTTAATACAGTACTACAGCCGTTTTTATTTGTAACGGTTAATGTTACTATTTTGGAGACAGGAAATGAGGCTGGAGGAGTTGTAAAAATATAGGTGTGGCCTGTATTTTGTAAATTCGAAATGAATCCGTCCCCAAAATTCCATTGATAAGTTGTATCTGGATTGCTTCCATCAGCTTTAAACGGCACAACTGTATTGGCACATATCGTAGTTGGAATGTTCATTGATGCTGGGATAGCAGTTGTTGTATAAGTGTCCGAAAAAGTTACAGGACAATGTCCGTCAGACACGGTTAATGTTGCTGTATGAATGCCGCCAGTTGAATAAGTAATCACTCCTGGATTTGCGGCAGAACTTGTTGCAGGACTTCCACCTGGGAATGACCAATTATAAGATACAATTGTGCTTGGTGCTTGTACTTGGCATAAATTGGTAAACGTAACTTTATCACAATTTACGGAGGCAGTAAAATTTGCAGCTAGATTAACGGTTACCGTTTTGCAAATATCTTTTCGGCAATAGGTGCTATTACCAAAACTAGCGCAAACAGAATAAGTTCCAATTCCTGTGTAGGTGTGTGTAACGTTGGCTCCTGAGTCATTGGTGCCGTCGCCAAAATACCAGTAAGCAGAACCGCCACTATATGGAACATTGGTTGTAGAAAATGAATATGGATTGCAAGCAGTATTTATTGTAAAATCTGGATTATAATTTGAGTTACAATTTCCACCCCCTGGTACACAGTTTTCTTTTTCTATTAAAACCCTGTTGGTATTTACTTTGCAGCTTGTCCCGCAAATACTTACTTCGCACCAAAAGTATCCTGTAGACGTTGCGGTGTAATTGGACGCAGTTCCAACAGGGCTTCCAACTCCAATCAAAGCAGAGCTTTGAAACCATTTGTAGCAATAAGTTCCCGCTGGCATAGGTGTAGCAACTAAATTTGTACTAATGGTTTCTGTGCAAAGCCAATAGGTTTTGTTTGTTGCAGCAATATTAGCAGTAAAACCAGTATTTTCTTTGGGAATTACAATTGACCCTTTCGAAATGCAACCATTTGTTCCTTTTACAGAAACGGTATAAGTTCCAGGAGAAGTAATAACAACGTTTTGAGTAGTGAGAGTCGGCTGTACAATATTATCCAATTGCCAAACATAAGACGTTCCAGTAATAGATGACGACAGTGTAATTCCTGATGTAGAACACAAAGCACCTGTTTTTGTGATTACCACAGGAGGCGCTGCATTTATTGTTACAGTGATTTGAGCGGGTCCCCCACAAGTAAGCAGTTTTACAATACAAGTATTAGGCGGAGTCAATGAGCCATGCCACATAACGTGTATTGTATTTGTCCCTTGTCCAGATATAATTGTCCCTAAAGCGTTGCTTAAACTCCAAGAATAATCTCCCGGAGCAGCTATTGTTGAGGTGTTGTAAATCAACTCATTGTCCATACATGAGGTAACACTGCCCGTAATTACTGGTATTGCATAGGCGTTTACATTAAGAGTTTGATTGTTTGGCGCACTACATGATGCAATAGTTTGGTTTACTGCTAATGAATAAGGACCTGTCGCATTCCATGTTACAGTTATTGAACTATTATTGCCTCCTGACGAAGTATAGGATCCACCCGTAACTGTCCAGTTAAAAGTGCCTCCCGGTCTGTTTGAAGTCACATTGTACGTATATGGTTTTCCGGGACAAATCAGTATTGGTCCAGTGATTGGTCCAAGAATGGGTGTTGGCAAAACAGTAACTACCATTGAATCTGGATAGCTACAAAAGTTAGCTGGGGTTACTGGAATAGCATTGATAGTAAAGCTCCCAATTGCTGTCCATGTTCCAGAAATACTACTAACATTTGAAAAAGTTGAAGATGAAGTTCCCGAAGTAGGCGTTATTGTCCAATTTGCTGGGCTGTTAGCAGAATAAGAAAAAGAACTATTAAGACAACCATTTGCACTACCTGTAATTTTAAAAGGAGGTAAAATTTTCACTTTAATAGTTGCTGTTCCACTACATTTTGTCATCGCATTGGCATAATTACAAGTAATAGTGTAATCTCCAAGCATGGTTCCCCAATTGACATTTATAACACTAGTGTCGGCATTATCTCCAGCTATAGTGCCACCGCCCGAGATTGTCCAAGTGTAATTTGTGCCCGGCATACTAGCTAAGCTATAGGACGAAAAATCCGAAGGACAAACTACTGTACTGCCTGATATAGGCATAGTTGGGTACAAAACAGGAACACTCAAAGTGCCCGAGTTACCACATTTTCCTAGGCAAATTCCAGTCATAGTAACAGTAGCAGGATAACTACCATCCCAAATTACATTTACGGCTTCACTAGTTGAAGAACCGTCAATATGACCGCCAGTTACGCTCCAATTGTAATTGTTACACGGTGATGCTGTGGAATAGGAGGCTTTGTCGCCTTTGCATAACATTTGCTTACAGCCCGGAATAATTTCAATTCCTATTGCACCAACTGTTATGGTTTTTGTCATGGTGTCGCTACAACTGCAAGGCCTATCTATTCCTGTATTTTGTGATTCTACAGCATTTGAAACTGTTAATGTGATCGTATACGTTCCAGGAGTTGTATAACTGTGGGAAGGATTTACTTGAGTTGATGTTGTTCCGTCTCCAAAATCCCAATTCCAAGTCTTTGCACCAGTTGATGCATCGTTAAATTGAACCAATTGATTGGCACAAACTGAGCTATTTGGTGTAAATGAAAAACCGGCAGTTGGAGCATCTATCAAACATACTTTTTCAGTAATAGTTTGTTTACATGTACCACTAGGATTTGAAATTACTACTGTAACAGTTCCTAAGCTACCCTTTCCCCATGTAATATCTTTAGAATTTCCAGAGCCAGAAGTAATCGTTCCGCCAGTTACTGTCCAAGTGTAGGTGTAGCCTACTTTTTGAGGGAAAACAGCAAAAGTTTCTTTTGAGTGTTTACATCCAGTATATTTACTTTGGCAATACTCCGGTTTTATATCACCTGTTCCTGAACCTCCAGTTGGATGTGCAGGAATATAATAACACTGCCCCATTGAAGAAACCATGCCAAATTCTGGGCAACACACTTTTTGTGCCGTTAAACTACTTACTATTAAAATAAAAAACGCGAGTATATATAGTATCTTTTTCATTGCTTATTATTTTGAAGTGTAATTGTAGTAGATAATTTTTTCGCAGGAAACACAATCAATATCTGTAAAAGTGTATCGAATCCCTACTTTACCTTTTCTAGTACAACCTGTTTCTGAACCTGGAACTGCAATTTTAAAAACAAGACTTAAACTGCCCTGTTTATTGCAATTCCACTCGACCATTTTAGCAGGATAATAACCATCACTGTTTACGGGTGACCCGTTCATTGGTGTTCCAGAGTTCCATGATTCGGTATTGGTGCCTATAAAGTTACCCACCCAATTTTCTTTAGTAACACATTTCATGCAAGAAGTTGTTACTAGATCTTCTTCAAAAGAAATAATTTCGGCAGTTACTTTTTTGATGTTTTTAGGGCTTATAGAAAAATCTTGGGTCAATGTCATTATATTCAAAGTACTTACATTGACGGTGTTTTTGACTGCTTCAATTTTTTCGGTGCAACATTCTTTGTTAGGAGGATTATTATCACAGCCTACGCAAAAGTTATCAAAATAACCATATCCCCAATGTCCACAATGAGCGCAGTCGTTTGTAAGTATTTCAACAGTTATGGTCTGACCAACAAGCTTACTTAAATCTATTCTAGCGCAAGCCCAATCCCGATATAAAAAGCCATTATATGTTTTCCAATATGGATTTGTTAAGTCAGATATTGCTCTATCCATTGGTAAACTCGAAAACGGGTCCAAGTACACTATTCCTGTAATTAGTGTATTAGTTGAATCATAAACGCGTACCCATAAGGAAGGATTGTCTGTTAATGTGTGTGGAGCTTCAAAAACGAGGGCATACATAAATTTATAGTCTGTTGTTCCAGCAGGTACTACAAACTTTTTCTGCATTCTTTCGGTGCCACATCCTGGACAATTATTACCTAGTCGCAATGCATATTTATTCGGAATTATAGAAGGTGGAACTCTATTTAAAGTTGGAATATTACCATCAAATCCTGCTGAAACAATTACTTGGTGGTTTTCTGCAGCTTGACTTCCGCAACCAGTATTTATTGTTGCATCAATCGGGTTTCCATTTGCTGGTTTTATAATTGAATTAAATGGAGGACTAAAGGTATAATTATTTCCTCCTGACAGTTGGGTATAACCACCCGACCATTCTGTTGGATCAATTATACTTGATTCGAAATCACCATTTCCGCAAGGCGTGTTGAGATTATTTTGTTTTTCAGGTATTTTAACCTCAAAAACGGTGGGTTCACTTTGTGTCTTTTTGCAAATAGGATCCCCGTCTGAGTCTAATGCAATAACGCGCCAGACGTATTTGGCATTTCTTTTTTCGATAATACCCGATTTTGCAATATATTTAGGTTGTCCTTTTACGTCTTCTTGAATGATTGGCAGGTTGCTGTAAATTGCTTGCGAATAGGTTTCGCCCTCCTCTATTTCCCAAACAAATATTCGATAAGTAACAATACCTCTATAAGAGGAGATGATAGGTGACCAATTAAAAGTTATTAAGGAGAGTAAATCTTTTTCTACGAAAATTTTATTAGTTGCAGGATTCACATTTATGGGAGGAGAACAAACTTCTTGTTCCTTATTTAGAATTGTAAAAGGCATGCATTTTTCAAGTAAATTTTTATCCGATGTAACTCCATTTCGGCCACTATAAAATTGAATGCAAATTTCATAACTGCCTGGAGTTAAAATGCAATCTTGACCCAATAAAGCTTGTGCCGAAGTTCCAATCCAAGATTTTGGTGATATTGTTGATATGTTACTTGATTGCGCTGATGATGATGAAGTCCCACCACATCGTACAACTCCGTTACTTTTAATATTTACTAAAACAGTGCTATCAAACAGCAAATTCATATTGTTTCCAGCAACCAGTATGTTGAAAATCGAACTTCCAGACCCCCACTGTGATGTATCCGGATTCGGATTTGGTGGTAAATTTATTGTTATACTTGGTGTTTGAGCTCGCAAACAAAGACAATAAAAACTAATAACGAGAAGAATATAATTTTTCATAATAATCTAATGTTTTTTCAATAATACCAGCATAATGAGTTTGTTGTTAACTTAGTTTTTTTTTACGAATACAAGTAAATGCGACTCTTTTCAAAAAAAATACTGCCTTGTTTTTGACTATCAATACTATATCGCCTAAGACCTGTTTTATTACCTTTGATTTGGTTATAGAGGTGTAAATGCAAAATCTATCGCAGGGATAAATTTATTTGTTTGAATGTACGAACCTCCTAGCAAAGCCGCAGTCGATACCTGTTGAGATAAAGTACCTGTAATGGTCATATTTCCAACCGTTATAGGAAGATTTAAGGAGCTACCAGGAACACTATTTCTTAAACCAGGTCCTATTATATCCATAAAATTATGCGGATCACCAAAGGATGGTACGGGATTCAATAAAGTAGCATCGGTTAAATAAAATGTACGTCTTAAAGTGTATGGTGTATTTGCTAAAATGAATACAGGAGTTGGTAAGGTATAGTAACTACCATTAGGTAAAAATGTGGTTATTGCCGAAGCGAGTACTGTTGCACTTGCATCTAATAATTCAATTTTATAATTTTTATTGGCTACAGCAGTCTGGCTGGAATACCCAAAACTATAAATTGTTCCGTTTGTAGCCATTTTAAAAGTATACGATTGCTCCTCAAAATCATTTGTAGTAGTCTCATAGCCTCCAGTAGAAGCTGTTAAATTGTTTTTTAATTGCTGATAACTAGTATTGGTGTTTGTAAAAAGAGGAACAGTTGCTCCAGGATTATTAAGGTCACATCCTACAATTGTAATTCCTAAGATAAAAATTGCACTAATTTTTTTTAAATAATTTTTCATGAGTTCAGTTATTAATTTTTCTTAATAGTATATAGTTATATCAATTCTGTTTTAAATTTGTTCCCCCTGTTTTTTATTTTTTTTAATAATTAATGATTTCCTTCACCTCCGTTTTCTAAAAATCATCCAAATCATATTTCTTAAAGTTGACATTCAACTGCAAATTGCTGCCTCCATTTTTATAAATCGAAAATAATTTTGACTTAACCTTGTTGTTGCTTCCAAGATTTTAATTAGTGAATAATTATTTTTTGATTATAACTTGAATCGTTTTTAGATTCGATATTTAATTAAATTAGAAGCTTTGCTTAGATCCAAAACTGTAATTTTGGTAGTGTTTTGCACAGTAACATATTGTGTATTTGGGCCAAGATCACTTTTTATTAGAGTTGCAGCTTCTGCATCAGTCATATCACCTTGTATGGTTAAAAAAGTTTTACCCGTATTAACTATCTACTAATTAGAGTCATTATCCTTGTAGCAAGGTGCAATAGTCAATGCTATTAAAAATAAAACTATTCGGTTTTTTAGATTTTTCATTGGTCAGTATATTTTTTATTTTTACAGATTTGGCTTTCTTGAAGCGCAATTTTTATTACAAATCAAAGATTTGAAATAATTACAAACAAAAAATCCCTTAATCTAGCGATAAGGGATTTTAATAAAACTTTGTATGTAGTACGTTTTGAAATTTAAGGCTTTAAGTTTTTATAATAAAACGCAATAGCTTCTCCTAGTGACGAAATGTGTAATTTTTCATAAATACGTTTAGCATGGGTGTTCACCGTAGAATAGCTTACACCTAGTTTGTCAGCAACCATTTTATAAGACAGCCCATCAGCTAATAACGAAAGTACTTGAGTTTCTTTTGGGCTTAAGGGATTCTCGATTTGTTTTGGAATAAAAAAATCCAATACTTTTTGAGCAATGGCGGGATTCATGGCTGCTCCTCCTTGATTGACTTCCTCTATGGCTTGCAAAATGCGTTGTGGCTTGTCATTTTTCAAAATATAGCCGCTAGCCCCGTTTTTAATACAGGTGAATATTTTCTCCGAATCATCAAACGCGGTTTGCATAAGTACTTTTACTTCGGGATGATGCGTTTTTATTTGGCGTAAGCCTTCAATGCCATCTACTTCGGGCATATTAATATCCATTAAAACCACATCGGGATAATAGGTTTCTATTTCAAACAGTACGTTTTTGCAATTCATAGCTTCCCCTACAAACTTAAAGTCATCATTAAGCATCAAAAGCGCTTTGAGACTATCTCGTCGTTCATCACTATCATCATATATAAAAATGCGTATTGCCATAATACAAATGTAGTAATCATTTAAATGGATACTTGTACCTTAATTTAGGGACAAGGGATAGTGATGCTTATCGATGTTCCGCAATTTATAGTAGAAGTTATGGTAAACTCTCCTTTTATTTCAACTACTCTTTTTTGCATATTACCAATTCCGTTACCCTTGGTTTCATCATTAATAAATCCTATCCCATTATCAGCAATTCGAATATGTATGGTATTTTCAACTAGTTCTAAATTGATTTTCAAAATTTTTGCTTTGCTGTATTTTGCCACATTATTGATCGCTTCTTTTAAGATTAAAACGATGTTTTTTCGAGCAGTAATATCCGTGATTTTTTTATCAATTTTAGGGTCAATATAAATTTCATAATTGACATCTGTTGATCCCAGAATATCATTGGCAAAGGTTTTTATTCTTGCACTCATGGTCATAAACTCGTCTTTACTTGGTTTCATACTCCAAATAATATCGCCTATTTTGTCAGCTAAATTTTGCGCTTGATATTCAATTTTTGTCAACACTCTATGCGCTTCTAATGGATTTTTTTCCATGAGCTGGTTGGCTACGGCGCTGTTAATTTGCAAACTGCTCAAGGTAGCCCCAATATCGTCATGCAAGTCGGCAGTTATTCTATTACGTTGTTGCTCGAGGGCAAGCTGTTGTTCAAATTTTCTTTTTTGGTTTTTAAACTTTCGAATATTAAAAGCCCAAAAAAAACATCCAATTATTCCAAATGCCATTAAAACCCAAAACCATAAGGTTTTATAAAATGGCGCAAAAATGGTGATTAGAATCATTTTTTGATACATTTCCTTGTTGGTAAATTTATCATACACCCCTAGTTGTAGTGTATATTTATTTGGAGCCAAATTATTGAAATTTATACTTCTTCCGTTATCCAAATGTTTCCATTGCCCATCAATTCCTTTTAATTTATAAATTAATTCACGGCTGTTGGCATTGGCCAAATCTTTGACTAAAGCTTTAATCGAAAGATTATTTTGGTCATAATTTAAATTCAATTGGCTGATTGAATTTGAATTTCGTTTTGAATTAAAGAATGAATTGTTTACCAAAATCTCATCAATATAAACCTCAGGTTTGTAATACGAATACGGCCTTAATGGTGGTTTAAAAGAATTATATCCCGAAACACCTCCAAAAAACAGTGTCCCATCGGTTGCTTTATAAAATGCCCGGTTGTTAAAATCCCAATCTTGAATTCCGTCATTTTTATCAAAGTTAATAACCTGAAATGTTTTAGCATCAATACTACTCAAACCGTGTTGATGACTACAATAAACATTTCCATCATTATCTAACAAAAGCCCATAAATATATGTTCCTGCTAAGTCATTATTGGCATTAAAAACCTTTAAAATATTGAAATTTTTATCAAGCAAATAAATCCCTTGATTGCTACCAACCCAGTAAACATTTCTACTCAAATCCTTCTGAATATAAAATGATTGAATTTTTGGTAGTATTTTCTTAATTAACCTTAGTTGATAATCTGGCGTAACTTCAAAAAGCAACATATCATTATTGATATAACTTATGGCAAGATGATTCTTGTCGACCTGATTTATTTTAAACAAATTAATATTGTACTTAACATTAATTCTTACAAATTTTTTACTTTCAGGAAACAACCAATACAATCCTTTTGTAAATGCACAAAGTAAGCGTTGATTGTCAAAAAAGACCATGTCTTGCTGAAAACCGAAATCTTCAATATTATGTTGAATAATTTCGTTGTCAATTTTTCCGTTTTCATGATATAAAAACAGTCGTTTTTGGTGTTTTTTATTCTCCAAATAATCTTCATAAAACCAAATTCCCTTTCTGTAAAAATCGGTTAACATTCCAAAATTTTTAAGCTCTTTATGAATAGGAAAATAAATAGGCCTAATTTCATTTTTACTCCTATCATCAACAATTAAGTTGTTCTGATTTGGGCTGTTTATTGGAATAACAGTTTTATTATTCGAAAATTCAGCAAAACGCCCCACACCCGAATTTGAAAAATAATCAATATCTAGACTTTCGTTTGGCACCTTATTGATCGTTTTTTGATGAAAATCAAAAATAACTTGCCCCTTTCCGTCATCGCAAATCCACAAACGATTACTCTTGTCAAAACCAAAAGAATTGGATTTAAACAAATTATACTTTTCACTTAGATTAGCTTTACATATCGTCCTTTTATTGTTATTTATAAAATAAATATCTTTATTCGACTTCAGTATCATTCTGTCTTTATTAGCAGCAATGCTAAAAACATTTTTCACTATTTTGTCTTCTATTTTTTCAATTAATGCTACTCTATTCGTAATTAAATTATATAGTAAAACCCCTTTATCGGTTCCAAAATAGAGTGTTTCAGTATCACGATCATAATAACTCGAAAAAAATTCTATGTCTTTTTTTCTAATAAAATCTTTAAAAGGATTGGAACTAGTATTGGTTTTTGGATTATATTTTAAAACCTCCTTGTTTTCTATAAACCAAAAATTTCCAAATTTATCCATAAAAGGATAATGATAGTAAAACACATTTCCTTCCAATTCATAGATATGAACCGATAGTAAATGACTGATTTTTAATTGTGTAATAATTTCCGTTTTATGCGTTTTAATGTCATAGGTCGCAAGTCGATATTCTTTATTAAAACACCATATTTTGCCCTCTTTAAAAGCAAATGGCATGGCAATATCATCTTGATTATTTTTAAAGATTTTTTGCAATGAAAATCGATCTTGACTTCGGTGATAGATATAAAGTCCGCGAACACTACCGATATAAATATTACTCTGATCATCCTCTGCAAAACCATACCCTTGTTGTAATTTGGGGCAATGATCAAAGTATTTATCGAGGTTATATACTTTTACGGTTTTGCCATCGTACCGATTGAGTGCATCGTTACCAGTAAGCCACATAAAACCTTGACTATCTTCAAATCTAAAGTAATTGGATCCTTGAGAAAGACCATTGTCTGGAGTTAATTTTGAAGTTGAATAGGTATTAAAAACATCCTGTCCAGTTGAAAAATTCCAACAGAATAAAGTAAAAAAAAGTATGTGAAAATGTTTTTTGATACTGCAATTTTTAGCTAAAATATAAAAAATTAGCATCCTAATTACAATTTCAGAAAAAGACTGCATCCTTAATAATCAGATATTTAAGAACCTTATTAAATCAACTGATATTCAAACAAAAAAATCCCGTTCAATTGCTCAAACGGGATTTTTCATATTTTATGAATTTGTGAATTACAATTCGAAAGCTCTTTTAGGATTGTTATCCAAAAGCAATTCCATTGGGTTTTCTAAAGCTTCTTTTACAGCCACTAAGAAACCAACTGACTCACGACCATCAATGATACGGTGGTCATAAGAAAGTGCTACGTACATCATTGGGTGAATTTCTACTTTACCGTTTACAGCAATAGGACGCTCGATAATGTTGTGCATACCAAGGATTCCTGATTGTGGAGGGTTGATAATAGGAGTAGACAACATAGAACCAAATACACCACCGTTAGTGATTGTAAAAGTTCCACCAGTCATATCATCAACAGTAATTTGTCCGTCACGCGCTCTAATAGCTAATCTTTTGATATCAGCTTCTACACCACGGAAGGTTAAATTCTCTGCGTTACGAACAACAGGAACCATTAATCCTTTTGGTCCTGACACTGCGATTGAGATATCACAGAAATCGTAAGCAATTTTATAATCTCCATCCATCATAGAGTTAACGTCTGGATATAATTTTAATGCTCTTGTAACCGCTTTAGTAAAGAAAGACATGTATCCAAGACCTACACCACCGTGCTTCGCTTTGAACTCATCTTTATACTGATTACGGATAATGTTGATAGGCGTCATGTTTACTTCGTTGAAAGTAGTTAACATAGCCGTTTCGTTTTTGGCAGCTACCAAACGCTCCGCTACTTTACGACGCAACATTGATAATTTACTACGCTCTTGACCACGGCTTCCACCTGTAGGAGTTCCCATTGATGGTACTGCATTTACAGCATCATCTTTAGTGATTCTACCGTCTTTACCAGTTCCTGTTACAGTTGCTGGAGCGATATTTTTTTCGTCTAATATTTTTCTTGCTGCTGGAGATGGTGTTCCTGAAGCATAAGTTGCTGCTGGAGCTGCTGCTACTGGAGCTGGAGCTGCTTTTGGTGCTTCGGCAACTGGCGCTGCTGCTGCTGAACCAGCTGGTTTAGCTGCTGCTGTATCAATATGACATACTACTGCCCCTACTGCTACTGCATCACCTTCTTCGGCTTTTAATGTGATAATTCCGCTTGCTTCTGCAGGTAATTCAAGAGTTGCTTTATCTGAATCTACTTCAGCAATTGCTTGGTCTTTCTCTACATAATCTCCGTCTTTTACTAACCAAGTTGCAATTTCAACTTCTTTTATAGATTCCCCTGGTGAAGGGACTTTCATTTCTAAAATCATCTTTTTTTTGTTTAAGGTTTGAATTGTTTAAAGTTCAAAGCGCATTCGATGCCACTTTAAACCTTAAACTTTAAACTAATTTTTATCTAAATAAATCTTTATCGAATACCATTTTAATAGCATCTGCCTGACGGCGTTTTGCTCTTGTATAACTTCCTGACGCTGGTGCTGAATAGGCTCTTAACGAAGCCAATCTCCATTTTACCAAGTTGAAGTTCATTAACATAAAGCTGTATGCTCCCATGTTTTTAGGTTCTTCTTGTGCCCAAACGTAATCATCTGCATTTGGATATTGTGCAATAATCGCTTTCAATTCTTCTACTGGAAGCGGAAATAATTGTTCGATTCTTACAACAGCTACGTCTTTACGACCGTTATTTTCTCTTTCGGCAGTAATATCATAATAGAATTTACCCGTACAGAAAACCAATGTTTTCACATCTGCTTTGTTTACTGTAGTATCGTCTATTGTTTCTTGGAAACTTCCGTTTTCAAATTCTTCGATGCTTGATACACATCTAGGATCACGCAATAAACTCTTTGGAGTAAACACGATTAATGGTTTACGGAATTTTGTTTTCATTTGTCTTCTCAACAAGTGGAAGAAATTGGCTGGTGTCGTACAGTCGGCAACATACATATTGTGTCGCGCACAAAGTTGTAAGTAACGTTCCATTCTAGCCGATGAGTGCTCTGCTCCTTGTCCTTCGTATCCGTGTGGCAACAAAAGAACAATACCGTTTTGATTGTTCCATTTATCTTCTCCACAAGAGATGTATTGGTCAATCATGATTTGTGCACCGTTAGAGAAATCTCCAAATTGTGCTTCCCAGATTGTCAATGTATTTGGGTTTGCCAAAGCATATCCATAATCAAAACCTAATACTCCGTACTCGGATAAATGCGAATTAAAGATATTGAATTTTCCTTTTTTATTTTCTAAACTATTAATTAAAATAACTTCCTCTTCAGAATCTTCTACTTTAACAACAGCGTGACGGTGAGAGAATGTACCACGCTCTACGTCTTGTCCTGAGATACGAACATCAAATCCTTCTTGCATTAACGAACCGTAAGCTAAGTGCTCACCCATTCCCCAATCTAATTTATCCGTTTCGAAAAACATTGTTTTTCTATCGTTGATTAGTTTTTGGATTTTGTTAATAAATTTTTTATCAGATGGCAAGTTACAAACCGCATTAGCTACTTCAGTAAGTCCTTTTTTAGGATAAGAAGTCTCAACGTTCTCTAACATTTTTTGATCAGAAACTTGTTCAAATCCTAACCATTCATTTTTCATGAACGGTGTAATCACTGTTAAATCTTTTTTACGAGAAGCTTCTAGATTCACTTCCATTTTTGCCTTGTACTCTTTTTCAAGTCCATTAACAAACGTAGCATCAATTACTCCTTCTGATAATAATTTCTCAGCATAAAGATCTCTTGGATTCTTATGTTTAGCAATTATTTTATACAAAACCGGTTGTGTGAAACGAGGTTCGTCTCCTTCATTGTGACCGTATTTTCTATATCCTAATAAGTCAATAAATACATCACGTCCAAATTGCATTCTGAAATCCAATGCAAAATCAATTGCATGAACAACTGCTTCTGGATCATCAGCATTTACGTGTAATACTGGAGACAAAGTAACTTTGGCAACATCCGTACAATAGGTTGATGAACGTGCGTCAAGGTAGTTTGTTGTAAAACCAACCTGGTTATTGATTACAATATGAATTGTTCCTCCTGTTTTGTATCCGTCTAGCTGTGCCATTTGGATAATTTCATAAAGAATCCCTTGTCCTGCAATTGCAGCATCACCGTGAACGGCAATCGGTAATACTTTAGAAAAATCATCCGGAAAATATTTATCTTGTTTTGCTCTTGTAATTCCTTCAATAACTGCACCTACAGTTTCAAGGTGAGAAGGATTAGGAGCAAGATTGATATTGATTTTTTTACCTGTACTTGTAATTTT
This sequence comes from Flavobacterium muglaense, assembly GCF_014305155.1. Classification (GTDB taxonomy): domain Bacteria; phylum Bacteroidota; class Bacteroidia; order Flavobacteriales; family Flavobacteriaceae; genus Flavobacterium; species Flavobacterium muglaense. The sequence goes on along the minus strand of NZ_JACRUK010000010.1, from coordinate 53,748 downwards.
ATCAGCTGTAAGGCCTAAATGGTACTTCACGTCACCGTCAAAATATTCTTGATCGTAATCTTTTCCGTCAAACTCCCCAAAGATATCTTGAGTTGATTTACCAAAAATATTAGCCAAAACATTCAAACGCCCACGGTGCGCCATTCCCATTACAAACTGTTCTACTCCACGCTCAGCCGCTTTTTCAATTAATGCGTCAAGTGCTGGAATAATAGATTCACCACCTTCTAATGAGAAACGTTTTTGACCTACATATTTAGTATGCAAGAAATTCTCAAAAGAAACCGCTTGGTTCAACTTATTAAGAATCGTCTTTTTCTCATCAGCCGAAAAGTTAGGTTGATTATCATTCACCCCTACTTTAGCTTGGATCCATTGAACAATCTCAGGCTTTCTAATGTACATATACTCTACCCCAATATGCTGGCAGTAGGTTGTATCTAGATGTTTGATTATCTCCCTTAAAGTAGTTGGTGCTACGCCAATAATTTTGGCTGCATCAAAAACAGTATCCAAATCTGCTGTTGTAAGTCCAAAATTAGTTATATCTAAATTAGGCTCAAAAGTTCTTCTTTCGCGTACAGGATTTGTTTTAGTAAACAAATGTCCACGAGAGCGGTAGCCTTCGACTAATTTTAATACATTAAACTCTTTTTGAAGTTTTTCAGAAATTTGAGAGTAGTCTGCTGAGCCAGAAGCCTCATTAACTACATACTGAATCGGGTTTTCGCCATTGTAAGTTTCCATCCCAAAGTCGAAACCTTGAAAAAAACTTCTCCAACTTGGCTCAACGCTATCTGGATTCTCTAAGTACTGATCGTATAATTGTGCAAAAAATTCTGTATGTGCTGCGTTTAAAAATGAAAACCTATCCATAATATTTTATTGAATATACTTTTTGTTAAAATAGTTTGGCAAAAGTACAATAATCAACTAAATTTACATTTACTTTTAAATACAATTTATTTAATAAAATGTTAAAAAACTAGATACTTATGAAAAAAACAACCTTTTCGAACGTTTCAAAATCGATTTCGCTTGTCATTCTTCTATTAGTTTGCAATAATTTGCTTGCACAAAATCAAGACAATTCCATTCGATCAAAAAGTGATTTTTGGCAAAACGTACAATTTGGTGGAGGCATTGGATTAAATATTGGGTCTGGATTTACAGATATCTCATTAGCGCCAAGCGCCATTTACAATGTCAATGAATATGTCTCTCTAGGTCTTGGAGCACAATACAGTTATATCAATCAAAAAAATAATTTCACTAGAAACTTATACGGCGGAAGCGTTGTAGCCTTATTCAACCCTATTAGAGAAGTACAATTATCAGCCGAATTAGAACAATTACGCGTCAACACAACCCTAGTTGGCGGTGTTAAACCGGATGCTTTCTGGAATACTGGATTATTCTTAGGTGCTGGTTACCGCAACGGTAATGTAACTATTGGAGGTAAATACAATGTGCTTTATAACGACAACAACAATGTTTACAATAGTGCTTTTATGCCCTTTGTGAGGGTTTATTTTTAAAAATCGTTAAGGATTAACAACTTAGAATCTTCAACTGAACTTGTTTCTGAACCATACTTTTTGCCATTCTCTTTTTAGAATTAAAAAAACAACTTGTTCGGCTAGAACAACCAAATCCGAACCATCTAGTTTTTTTATTTCGTCCTCAGAAACATCAATAATGTACAGTAGATTCAAGTATTCGGCAAATTTGTACTGAATCAATCGGTAGATTTTTTCGTGCAGCTGCATTTTCAATTCACTGGGTACTACACTTAAAGGGAAGTCAATTCCTTCGTTTGCCAAATTAAAATCTTTATTGATTTGTTCAATCAACTTTAGATATAAGGACTCCCTATCGGCTTCCAACAATAATAAGTCTGTATTTTGTGGTGCTATAAACATCTGATCAATGATATTATTATGAGTTGAAACTTCGTGGACCTCTATTTATATTAAAAAACTATACTTTTCTATTCATTAAGTTTTCACCAAAGCTTTTTAAAATCGCTTTTTTATCGGCCGTAATATTCATTTGTTCCAAAGTTTCAAAAGCTTTAAAAGTATATTCTTGAATGGCTTCTTGAGTAGCCTCAGAAGCTCCTGATTGATTAAAAATTAACTTTGCAGCAACAATTTTATCAGTAGTATCTGCTGGCTGAGTAGCAAATAAAGCCGCTAATTGGGTTGCATCTTCTTGGGTTGAAAAAGACATCGCTTTTAGGTACAAATAGGTTTTTTTATTTTCGATAATATCACCACCCACTTGTTTTCCAAAGGTTTCTGGATCACCAAAGGCATCCAAGTAATCATCCTGCAATTGAAACGCCAATCCAAGATTGAGACCAAACTCATAAATTAAGTTGGCATTCTCCTCTGTAGTTTGAGCTACAATTGCCCCCATTTTCATTGCCGCAGCAACAAGAACAGCAGTTTTATACTCAATCATTTTTAAATATTCGGGAATTGTAACATCGGTACGGGTTTCAAAATCCACGTCCCATTGTTGTCCTTCACATACTTCTAGAGCGGTTTTGCTAAACAACTTAGCCAAGTCTCTAAAAACAACTGGCTCGTATTGTTCAAAATATTGATAAGCCAAGATAAGCATGGCGTCTCCTGATAAAATACCCGTGTTAATATCCCATTTTTCGTGCACTGTCACTTGACCACGACGCAAAGGAGCGTCGTCCATAATATCATCATGAACCAAAGAGAAATTATGAAAAACCTCAACAGCCATTGCCGCTGGAAGCGCTTTTTCATACGAAGTATTAAACACTTCTGTTGCCATTAAAGTCAAAACGGGACGCATTCTTTTCCCCCCCAAACCTAGAATATAAGTAATGGGATCGTATAAGTTTTTTGGCTCTTTTGTAATGGTTTGATTCTCTAGATAACTAATAAAAAAATCCTGGTACTCAAAAATGGCATGCATAAAAAATATTTTTGGGCTAATTTACTGCATTAACAATTGATTACAAACTCCTTTTGTTAATGAAATGTTAAATAAACACAAATACAATGGAAACTATTTTGGTATTCAAAGTTTCCTTTCTACATTTGCACCAGAAATTAACATTTGGAATCCCATACCATGAATACCACTCTAGAAATGTCCGTAACGAAATGGACTATCGATTCAACTCAGTCTGATGTACTTATCAAAGCACGTCATTCGATCATCGCATACATCACAGGGTCAATTAATAAATTTAAAGGACATATCGACATTTATGATAATGCTGTTGAAGATGCTTTTGTTGAATTTTGTTTGGACGTCAATAATAAAGATGCCAATCTAGAACAAATGGATACGCACTTAAGACTAAATGATTTTTTTGATGTTAAGGCTTTTCCTTATTTGCATTTCAAATCGACTTTGTTCCAAAAAATCAATAACAATATTAATTTCTTAAAGGGCGAATTGACCATTCACAACATTACCAAAGTAGTCGAACTTGACACTGAATTCATAGGAATCAAAACCTATGAAGGAGTGCAAAAAGCAGTCTTTGAAGTAGTAGGTGTAATTAACCGTAAAGATTTTGGTTTAACGTATAATTCGTACCAACAAACTAGCGGTTTATCACTAGGTCAAGACATAAAAATGATCGCTAATTTAGAGTTCTCCTTATAAACAACTTTACTTCTTAATAAAAAATACTGAAACGAGCTCAGCATAAAAATGAAAGAGAAAATAATTAAAAAAGCAGGTGAATTGTTCTTAAAACTAGGTTTTAAAAGCATCACTATGGATGACATTGCTGGTGAAATGTGCATCTCTAAAAAAACCATCTACAAGTACTTTTGCAACAAAGAAATACTAGTTGAGGAAAGCACCAACTACATGCACAAAGAAATACACGGCACCATTGACACCATTTTAGAGCTAAACTTAAACGCTATTGCCGAAAACTTTAAAATTCGTGAAATGTTTAGTGAAATGTTTCAATCATCCGTAGACTCATCCCCCATCTATCAATTAAAAAAACACTACCCAGAAATTTACGAAAAGGTAATGTTACGGGAGATCAACGAATGTTCGATGTGGTTTAGACAAAACATAGTCAAAGGGATCGAAAATAAATTGTACCGCACTGATCTAGACATAGACACTTACGTTAAATTTTACTACACCCTAATCTTTAGCATCAACGAAAATACTAGCTCCGAAAAAGAATCACAGCGATTAGAACTCGAAGCACTAGAATACCACACCAGAGCAATGGCAACACCAACAGGAATTATAGAACTAGAAAAACAATTACAAAATCAAAATATCCAATGAGAAAAATACTTTTAATAACATTCTTAGCGTTGGCCGCCACAGCCCAATCGCAAGAGGCAAAAACATTATCGCTAAAAGACGCGATCACTTATGCACTAGAAAACAAAGCCGATGCAAAAAAAGCCAAGCTAAAAGTTGAAAACAGCGCCTACCAAATTCAAGAAGTACGCTCAAGAGCATTACCGCAAATAGCAGCTACAGGAAGCTTAAATTACAATCCTATTTTACAAACAAGTGTGATAGACGGAAGCTCATTCGGTCAACCAGGAACAAGCATTCAAGCTACTTTTGGTCAAAAATGGACTTCGACTGCAGGATTGTCTTTGACACAAAATTTATTTGATCAATCTGTATTTACCGGTTTAAAAGCTGCCAAAACAACCAGAGAGTTTTATCAAATAAACGAGCAACTTACCACAGAACAAGTTATAGAACGAGTGGCTAATAATTATTACGGGGTTTATGTACAACGTCAAAACTTAACTGTTTTAGACAGCACATACAACAACACTAATAAGGTTAAAAACATAATTAAAGGACAATATGATAATGGTCTAGCCAAAAAAATTGACCTGGACAGAATTGTAGTAAAGCTGTCAAACATCAACACACAACGTCAGCAAGTTATAAATGCTGTTCAACTTCAGGAAAACGCATTAAAGTTTTATATGGGAATGCCTATTGAAACCGCTATCGTCATTCCACAAGCAGCGTTTGAAGTGACGCCACAAGAATTTGCAGAAGCGCCAAACACAGCAAACAGAACAGAGTATTTACTGATGAAAAAGCAAGAGCAACTTCTTGAATATCAAAAAAAATCAGTACTGGCCGGCTACTACCCTACGCTTTCACTATCTGCAGGTTACAATTTCATAGGACAAGGACCTCAGTTTCCTTGGGGAGCAAAACCTTCGCAAGGCGTTTACTGGTCAGATTATTCAGCCATAGGCTTGAATCTTAATGTGCCTATATTTTCTGGATTTAGAACCCATTCAAAAGTAAAGCAAGCCGACATCGAATTGCGTTCTATTAAAGAAGATTTAGTCGATACAAAATTAGCCCTTGATTTGGCTTTCGCCAATGCTAAAACGCAAATTGACAATAGTATTATTACTATCAAAAATCAAAAAAGCAATGTGAAATTGGCCCAAGAAGTATTAAACAATACCAAAAACAATTACATACAAGGGTTAACATCTTTAACCGATTTATTAGATGCTGAAAATGCAAATACTGAAGCTCAAAACAATTATACCGCTGCGGTATTAGACTATAAATTAGCAGAAATTCAATTAATCAAATCAAAAGGAGAACTTACAACACTTATAAACAACTAAAATGAAAAAAATTATAACAACCGTAGTCATCATTATAGCTGCTTTGGGGCTTATCGCTTTTATTTTAACCAAAAATAAAGCTGAAAACGAAGAAAAAATTGCCATTGTTGCCGAAAAAAACGCCAGTGTTTCTGTAAAAGTAGCAACTGTAAAAACAGAAGAAATTTCATTGGATTTTGTAGCGAATGGTAATTTTGAAGCCAAACAAGAAATAACATTAACCGCAGAAAATTCAGGTAAAATAACTAACATTCTTGTAAAAGAAGGGGATCACGTTGCTGCAGGGCAAACATTAGCAATCATGAGAGGGGACGCAATTAATGTCAACGCTCAAGCAGCTCAAGCAGCGTACCAAAATGCAAAAACAGATTACAGTCGTTTTGACAATGCCTACAAAACAGGTGGTGTGACCAAACAACAACTAGACCAAGCCAAAGTAATGATGACCAATGCTGAAGCCAACTACAAACAAGCACAAATACGCATAGGTGACACTAGAATCAAGGCTCCAATAAGCGGAATCATCAACAAGAAATACATTGAATTGGGTTCTATGTTAACTTCAATGCCTTCTACAAATTTGTTTGAAATAGTAAACACAAGTAAGCTTAAATTGACCGTAGCGGTAAACGAGTCACAAGTGGCAAATTTAAAAACAGGGAGCAGTATTGCGGTTTCATCGAGTGTTTATCCGGACCAAATCTTTTCAGGAAAAATCACTTTTATTGCTGCAAAAGCAGATGCTACACTAAACTTCCCTGTAGACATTGAAATCTCGAACAACACTAATAATGACTTGAAAGCGGGTATGTATGGAACTGCAACCTTTAAATCTACACAACAAAAACGAACCATGACAGTCGTTCCAAGAAATGCTTTTGTAGGTAGTGTAAGTAGCAATCAAGTATTTGTAGTTGAAAACGGAAAAGCAAAATTGAAAAAAGTAAATGCTGGTAAAATTCTAGGAGATATGGTCGAAATTGTTGGAGGATTATCTGATGGAGAAACTGTGGTTACTACTGGACAAATCAATTTACAAGACGGAAGCGCAGTAGAAATTATCAAATAATTTATTTCTAGTAATCAACAGATAAAAACATATGAAATTAGCCGAAATATCCATAAAACGTCCTTCGTTAGTGATTGTATTATTTACAATCCTGATCTTAGGAGGACTGTTTAGCTACAGCCAACTGGGCTATGAGCTGATCCCCAAATTTGAGACAAACGTAATCACCGTAGCTACTGTTTACCCAGGAGCTTCGCCAAGTGAAATTGAAAACACAGTCACGAAAAAAATTGAAGACGCTATTTCGTCCTTAGAAAACATCAAAAAGATAGATTCTAAGTCATACGAAAGCCTTTCTATTGTTTCGATCACATTAACATCTAATGCTAATGTCGACAATTCAATGAATGATGCACAGCGAAAAATCAACGCCGTATTAAGCGACCTGCCTGATGATGCTGATCCACCATCAATGACCAAATTCTCTTTGAGTGATTTACCTATTATCACGCTTGGTGCCAATGGTAAAATGGACGAAGCCGAATTTTATGACTTAATTGACAAAAAAATTGCTCCCGTATTATCACGTGTGCAAGGGGTTGCGCAAGTAAACATTATTGGTGGGCAAGAACGTGAAATTCAAGTAAACCTTGATGCCACAAAATTGCAAGGATACGGATTGTCTATCCCACAAGTGCAACAAATAATTTTGACATCAAACTTAGATTTCCCTACAGGAAACATTCAAACTCGTGAACAAAAAATATTAATTCGTTTAGCTGGAAAATACAAAAATGTTGACGAATTAAGAAACCTAGTAGTCTCTTCTCAAAACGGAATACAAGTTCGTTTGAGAGATGTAGCAGATGTACAGGATACACAAAAAATCGCAGAAAAAATTGCACGTGTCGATCAAAAAAGTGCTATTGTATTGCAAATTGTAAAACAATCAGATGCGAATGCCGTTGCAGTGAGCGAACTGGTAAACAAATCGATTGCCAAACTAGAAAGTGACTATAAGGTCAATGAATTAGAATTAGTAACAGCCAAAGACAGTACCATTTTCACACTTGAAGCAGCAGACTCTGTTCTTCACGATTTATTGATTGCGGTGATCTTGGTTGCCTTGGTAATGTTGTTTTTCTTGCACAGTATTAGAAACTCATTGATTGTAATGGTTTCGATTCCTGCCTCTTTAATTGCAACTTTCATCGGAATTTATCTTTTAGGATACACTTTAAACTTAATGAGTTTACTAGGACTGTCGCTCGTAGTGGGTATTCTGGTCGATGATGCCATCGTAGTTTTGGAAAACATTTACCGACACATGGAAATGGGAAAAAGCCGTATTCGTGCATCGTATGACGGGACAGCCGAAATTGGTGGAACAGTAACGTCAATCACCTTGGTAATTGTGGTGGTGTTTTTACCTATCGCCATGAGTAGTGGTTTGGTATCGAATATTATAACGCAGTTTTGTATGACGGTGGTAATTTCGACTTTGTTATCTTTATTAGCATCGTTTACAATTATCCCTTGGTTGTCCTCTCGTTTTGGAAAATTAGAACATATTGAAGGAAACAACCTTTTTGGAAGAATCATTCTTGGTTTCGAAAGTTATTTAACTCGCTTTACCAATTGGGTTACTGAAATCTTATTATGGTGTTTGGATCATTACATCAAAACTATCTTGGTAGTATTGGTATTGTTCTTCTCTTCTACCATGGGATTAGTTGGTGGTGGTTTTATTGGTGGTGAATTCTTTGCTGCATCGGATAGTGGTGAATTCTTAGTTCAAATCGAATTACCAAAAGACGCTTCATTAGAGCAAACCAACTTTATGACGCAAAAAGCAGAAGCTTTCCTAAAAACACAAGAATACGTTCACAGTCAAATTACAACTGTTGGTCAAACCTCAGAAGGAATGGGTGCATCACAAGCAACAGCCTACAAAGCCGAGATTGACGTAAAAATGATTGAGCAATCAGAGCGCTCGGATGACGCTTCCGTTTACGCTGCAAAAATGAAACGTAAATTAGAAAAAGTTTTAGTGGGTGCCAAAGTAAAAACAGTACCAGTAGGTATCTTAGGAACTGCCGAAGATGCAAAATTAGGATTGATCGTTACCGGTCCTAATGTAGAAAGTGCTATGAAGTTTGCCAAACTAGCAGAAGCTGAATTGCGCAAAATACCTGGAACAACAGAGATTAAATTGACTGTTGAAGATGGAAACCCAGAGATCAACGTACAAGTAGACCGCGATAAAATGTCAGCATTAGGATTGACCTTGCAAACGGTAGGTATGACCATGCAGACTGCGTATAGCGGAAATACGGATGGTAAATTTAGAGCTGGTGAATACGAGTACGACATCAACATCAAGTACAACGCTTTTGATCGAAAAAACATTGCCGATGTGAGCAATCTAATTTTCATCAACAACATGGGGCAACAAATTAAATTATCCCAATTTGCTGCTATTACCGAAGGTTCTGGACCAAGTAAATTAGAGCGTAGAGACAAAACAGCTTCGGTTACCGTACAAGGACAAAACATTGGAGTATCAGCTGGAACTATTGTAACTCAATGGCAAGAGAAACTGGATAAACTAGAAAAACCAACCGGTGTAAGTTATATTTGGGGTGGTGATCAAGAAAATCAATCTGAAGGTTTTGGTACTTTAGGAATTGCATTGTTGGCAGCTATCGTTTTGGTATACCTCGTAATGGTAGGATTGTATGACAGTTTCATTCACCCATTCGTAGTATTGTTTGCTATTCCGCTTTCGTTCATTGGAGCGATGTTAGCCTTAGCTTTGACCAACAATTCATTAAATATATTCACCATTCTGGGAATCATTATGTTAATTGGTCTGGTTTGTAAAAATGCGATTATGCTTGTCGATTACACCAATCAGCGCCGTAAGGCAGGTGAAACCATTCGAACAGCATTGATTCAAGCCAATCATGCACGTTTGCGTCCGATCTTGATGACGACTATTGCCATGGTATTTGGTATGTTCCCAATTGCATTGGCATCTGGAGCTGGAGCAGGATGGAAAAACGGTTTGGCATGGGTAATTATCGGAGGATTGATCAGTTCATTATTCTTGACCTTAATCATCGTTCCCGTAATCTATGAAATCATGGAAAAAATAGTAACTAAATTCTCTAAAGGAGATAAAATTGATTACGAAGCCGAAATGGTTGCCGATTATGATCACAAAGAATTGAACGAACATTAATTCAATTTTATAATAAGTCAAAAGCCTGTTCAATTAATTTTGAACAGGCTTTTTTTTAGACCAAAAAAATTCCGAAACAATAAGGCATAAAAAAAGCTTCCATTGACATGAAAGCTTTTCGACTCGTGATTTAAACTTTAATTAATCTACATTAACCAAATTGTCTTTTTTAATATTTCTTACCGAAGCAATTCTATTATTGGAATAACTTACTTGACTTATAGCTGCTTCATTCCAGTGCAACCAAGTCCCTACTTTTTGTCCGTTGTTATATTCGGCAACAGCAACCTTATTCCCTTTATCATCAAAAGAAACCCACTGTCCTTCTAACTTTCCATTCTTATAGTATCCTTGTTGTTGTACCTGTCCATTATCGTGAAGGTAAGTCACTTTTACCATATCACCTACTGCTTCTAACTTCGGTTGTTTGTTTTGTGCCATTACTACACTTGAAATTAAAACTGCTGCAATCATTATATATTTCTTCATCTTTTAAGGTTTTAATTGTTATCTACACAAATATAAGGATGTATTTACAATTAAAAAACAATTTGGTAACAATTTAATAACATTAGACAAAAGCTTAACATTGGAAATAAAATTGCTACCGTTATTTTAATACCTATATTTGCATTAGTTGAACTTTCATCTATTAATATGAGTGATAAAATTCTTAGAGAAATAGGTACCATTTACCGTGCCTTGAACACTTTTTCCGACTTTATAATGAAATCCATTTCGTTAGAGCGTGGGCAATTTCAATATTTGATGCGTATCAAAGAACACCCAGGCATCAACCAACAGGATTTATCAGAGATTTTATTGGTCGATAAAACATCAACAGCTAAGGCAGTCAACAAATTGGTCACTAAAGGCTACATCACCAAGAAAAAAGACCTAAAAGACAAACGAAACTACAACCTATCTCTAACCCACACTGGAGAAAAAGCCTGCAGCTTCTTGATCAAAGAAGAGCAATTTGTCACTAGAAAAAGCCTTTCGACATTAACCGATGCAAACCAACAACTACTTTTGGAACACTTACAAGAAGTCAACAAAACAGTCGCTACTATTTTCTACGGATTAAAAGAAGAAAAACTAGACTCTTTTTTATCCGAAATTGAGAAAGAAGAAATAGAACAAACAAAATAACAACCCTAAAATCGAAAAAAACATGATACAATTAATAGGAGTACCTTACGATTCTAATTCGTCTTTCTTGAAAGGACCTTCTTATGCACCACAACGCATTCGGTTGATGGAAAAAGAAGGGTCGGCTAATAGTTTTTCAGAGAGCGGACTAGAAGTTCTAGAAAATGTCATTTACAAAGATCAAGGCGATATTGCATTTGAGGAAACTAATCCCGCAAAAGCTTTTACAACCATCAATACAGCAATAAGCAACCTACTGCAAGACGGTAGCAAAATACTTTCTTTTGGAGGAGACCACTCCGTAAGCTTCCCAATCATTAGTGCTTTTGCAGATAAATACGAAAAAATAAATATCTTGCATTTTGATGCACATGCTGATTTATATGACAATTTCGATAACAACCCCTATTCACACGCTTCTCCATTTGCAAGACTGATGGAAACTGGAAAAATAAACAACCTAACACAAGTAGGTATTCGTACGTTAAACACACATCAAGCAGAACAAGCAAAAAAATTCAATGTGAACATAATCGAAATGAAAGACTTCTCAGAAGATTTCATCAACACCCTTGAAGGTCCGCTTTATATTTCCTTAGATTTAGATGTTCTAGACCCAGCATTTGCACCCGGAATATCCCATCATGAACCAGGCGGAATGTCCACCAGACAACTAATCAGTGTGATACAAAAAATTAAAGCACCCATCATTGGGGCCGATATTGTAGAGTACAATCCCATTCGCGACATCAACAATATGACCGCCATGGTAGCATTCAAACTTGCCAAAGAACTAATGGCTAAAATGGTATAAAAAACCACAACAACCACCATCAAAAGCTGCTGAAGTGACAAAATTCAGCAGCTTTTTCATTTAAAAACAACATCTTTATAAAAAGCTTATCGCCAATAACGACCTATTACCCGTACCATTTTGACTTCATAAAAAGACAAAAGAAAAAAATTATGGGAAGTTTATCTGTTTTAGGGATTATTTTATTATTTGTGTTTACTTTTGTACTCAAAAATTGTAATCATGTATAGAAGTCATAATTGTGGCGAACTCAACGCCTCGCATATAAATACCGAAGTAACTTTAGCTGGATGGGTTCAAAAATCTCGTGATAAAGGATTTATGAACTGGGTTGATTTAAGAGACCGTTACGGAATCACACAATTAATTTTTGACGAAGGGCGTACAGACAAGACCGTATTTGAACAAGCCAAAACTTTGGGTCGCGAATTTGTGATTCAGGTAAAAGGAACTGTAATTGAGCGTGAAGCTAAAAATAAAAATATCGCTACAGGAGAAATCGAAATTTTAGTAACTGAACTAACGATTTTAAATGCAGCCTTAACTCCTCCGTTTACTATCGAAGATGAAACTGATGGTGGCGAAGACATACGAATGAAATACCGTTACCTAGACATTAGACGTAATCCTGTAAAAAACAGCTTACTTTTTCGTCATAAAGTAGCCATGGAAGTTCGTAAATACTTATCTGATTTGGATTTTTGCGAAGTAGAAACTCCGTATTTAATCAAATCAACTCCTGAGGGAGCTAGAGATTTTGTTGTTCCTTCTCGAATGAATGAAGGGCAATTTTACGCACTACCACAATCACCACAAACCTTCAAACAATTATTGATGGTAGGTGGAATGGACAAATATTTCCAAATCGTGAAATGTTTCCGTGATGAAGATTTACGCGCAGACAGACAACCAGAATTCACACAAATCGATTGCGAAATGGCATTTGTAGAACAAGAAGACATTTTGAATGTTTTTGAAGGACTAACACGTCATTTGCTAAAAGAAATAAAAGGAATTGAAGTAGACAAATTTCCACGTATGACCTACGAGCATGCGATGAAAACTTACGGAAATGACAAACCAGACATCCGTTTTGGAATGGAGTTTGGAGAACTAAACGAATTTGCACAACACAAGGAATTCCCTGTATTCAATGCAGCCGAATTAGTAGTGGGAATTGCAGTTCCAGGAGCAGGAAACTATACACGTAAGGAGATTGATGCTTTGATCGAATGGGTAAAACGCCCGCAAGTAGGCGCATCAGGAATGGTGTATGCTAAATGCAATGACGACGGAACATTCAAATCATCAGTAGATAAATTTTACAGTCAAGACGATTTAGAAAACTGGGCAAAAATTACTGGAGCCAAAGCAGGAGACATGATTTTTGTACTTTCAGGACCAGCCGATAAAACGAGAGCACAATTAAGCGCTTTGCGCATGGAATTAGCCACTCGTTTGGGATTAAGAAACCCAGCCGAATTTGCACCATTATGGGTAGTGGATTTCCCTTTATTAGAGTTTGACGAAGAATCTGGACGTTACCACGCTATGCACCACCCATTTACATCACCTAAACCAGAAGACATGCACTTACTAGAAACAGATCCTGGTAAAGTACGTGCTAATGCGTATGATATGGTGTTGAACGGAAACGAAATTGGAGGAGGTTCTATTCGTATTCACGATAAAGCCACACAACAATTGATGTTTAAATATTTAGGTTTTACAGAAGAAGAAGCTAAAGCACAATTTGGATTTTTAATGGACGCATTTCAGTTTGGAGCCCCGCCACACGGAGGATTAGCTTTTGGACTCGATCGTTTGGTAGCTATTTTAGGAGGACAAGAAACTATTCGTGATTTCATTGCATTCCCAAAAAACAATTCGGGAAGAGATGTGATGATTGATGCACCATCAATTATCGACCAAACGCAATTAAAGGAATTGCATATAAAACTAGATTTACAATAATTTTTGGCTAATAACAAGCCGAAAACGTTGAATATCAATTATTTTATTAAAAAACTTCACAATAATATCGTTCGTATGATATTAAATATTACATTTGTCTCATTATAAATTATTATTACTATTACAATGCGTACAGGTACAGTTAAATTTTTCAATGAGTCAAAAGGTTACGGATTCATTACAGACGAAGAAACAGGAAAAGACATTTTTGTTCACGCTTCAGGAATCAACGCGGAAGAATTACGCGAAGGTGACAGAGTTAGCTATGAAGAAGAAGAAGGAAGAAAAGGAAAAGTTGCTGCGAAAGTAGCAGTTATCTAAGCAAAATATTTTTTGCCTACGAATTCAAAAACGTTTCGATTTAGTTCGAAACGTTTTTTTTTGCTTTATACTCAAAAATTTGAAATAACAGACAAAAAGAAAAAGACTTATTTATAATCATTAAAAATTAGTGGTTAACCAGAAAACCGATACTACTTAATTAAAGTTTTGGCTTGTGTTTTAATTCCTTGAAACCTATCTTTGTCACTTGTTTTAGTACCTAAAAATAATAATTATGCAATCGGACCAACTAAATTATCTTCCTATTTTAATGCAGTTTTTACTTGCTGTAGGATTTGTTGTAGGAACAATCATTGTTTCGGGCAAATTAGGCCCAAAAAGAAACTCAGAGATCAAAGATAAAAACTTTGAATGTGGTGTTGAATCAGTGGGTAATGCTCGTATTCCTTTCTCTGTAAAATACTTTCTTGTTGCTATTTTGTTTGTATTATTTGATGTAGAGGTAATTTTCTTATACCCATGGGCAATAAACTTCAAGGAATTAGGAATGGAAGGAATGGTCAAGATGGTCATTTTCATGTTACTGTTACTAGTTGGCTTTTTCTACATTATCAAAAAGAAAGCCCTAGTTTGGGAATAAAAAGACAATTACAAGCACAGCATTTCAATTCTGTGTTTTTAATATATAATTCAAAAAATTAAAAAATGAGTGATTCAAATGTAAAAATGGTTGCTGCTCCTGAAGGTGTTGTAGGTGAGGGATTCTTCGCTACAAAACTGAATGACGTTGTCGGTTTGGCTCGTGCCAATTCACTTTGGCCATTGCCTTTTGCAACATCATGTTGTGGAATTGAGTTTATGGCAACTATGGCATCGCATTATGATTTAGCACGATTTGGTTCAGAGCGTGTGAGTTTTTCTCCTCGTCAAGCAGATATGTTGTTAGTAATGGGAACAATTTCTAAAAAAATGGCTCCTATTTTACGTCAAGTATACGAACAAATGGCTGAGCCTCGCTGGGTGATTGCAGTAGGCGCTTGTGCATCATCAGGAGGTGTTTTTGATACTTACTCGGTTTTACAAGGAATAGACAAAGTAATTCCAGTAGATGTTTACGTTCCTGGCTGTCCGCCAAGACCCGAACAAATAGTAGATGGAGTAATGAAATTACAAGAATTAGTTAAAACAGAGTCTGTAAGAAGAAGAAGTTCTCCAGAATACCAAGAATTATTGGCTTCTTATAATATCAAATAAAAAAATGGCTTTAGAAACAATAGAAATCCAGGATAAATTGACGGAGGCATTTGGTTCAACTGTCTTCAATTTTAATCAAGAAAGAGATGTGTTTTCATTTGAGGTAGCTTCCGATAAAATAACGGCAGTCATTCTTTTTTTGAAAAACGACCCTATATTGCGTTTTCACTTTTTAACTGATTTATGTGGAATTCATTATCCAGATAGCGAAGTAGACAGACAGTTTGCAATTGTTTACCACATGCACAACTGGTACGAAAACAAAAGAATCAAGATTAAAGCTTTTGTTAATGGTGAAAAACCAGAAATAAAAACAATATCAAACATTTTCTTAAGCTCCAATTGGATGGAAAGAGAAACGTATGATTTCTATGGCATCAACTTCATCGGTCATCCACAATTGAAACGTATTTTAAATATGGATGAAATGATTTCTTTTCCAATGCGTAAAGAATTTCCAATGGAAGATGGCGGAAGAACTGATAAAGACGACCGTTTCTTCGGAAGAACAATAGACAATTGCTAAAAACAGAATATATAATTTTTCACATTCTATAAATGTCAGAACTATTATTACCACCAGAGCATCGCTATGCTAAAATAATTAAAGAGAAGCTAAATGAAGATGGAAGCGAGCTTTCAATCCTGAACTTAGGTCCTACTCACCCTGCTACGCACGGAATTTTCCAGAACGTTTTGTTAATGGATGGAGAGCGTATTTTAGAAGCCGAACCAACTATTGGTTACATTCACAGAGCTTTTGAAAAAATTGCCGAAAACCGTCCGTTTTATCAAATTACACCTCTTACTGATCGTATGAACTACTGTTCCTCACCTATCAACAATATGGGATGGTGGATGACATTAGAAAAACTATTAAATATTGAAGTTCCAAAGCGTGCCCAATATCTAAGAGTTATTGTAATGGAACTAGCTAGGATTACAGATCATATTATTTGTAATTCGATTCTAGGAGTAGATACTGGTGCTTATACCGGTTTCCTATATGTTTTTCAATTTAGAGAAAAAGTTTACGAAATTTACGAAGAAATTTGTGGTGCTCGTTTAACGACAAATATGGGCCGAATTGGTGGTTTCGAAAGAGACTGGTCTGCAGAAGCATTTAGAAAATTAGATGTGTTTTTAGAAGAATTTCCAGTTGCTTGGAAAGAATTTGAAAACTTATTCGAAAGAAATAGAATTTTTATTGATAGAACCGTTGATGTGGGAGCGATCTCTGCAGAGCAAGCTATGGCGTATGGTTTCACAGGACCTAACTTACGTGCTGCAGGTGTAGATTATGATGTACGTGTTGCTCAACCTTACAGTTCTTACGAAGATTTTGACTTTATTATTCCTGTTGGTAAATCAGGGGATACGTACGATCGTTTTTGCGTTCGTAATGCCGAGGTTTGGGAAAGTTTAAGCATCATTCGTCAGGCTTTGTCCAAAATGCCAGAAGGAAACGAATACCATGCTGACGTTCCAGATTACTACCTTCCGCCAAAAGAAGATGTGTACACCAATATGGAATCGTTAATTTACCATTTCAAAATTGTAATGGGTGAAGTACCAGTTCCAGTAGCCGAAATTTACCATCCTGTTGAAGGCGGAAATGGAGAATTAGGCTTTTATTTAGTTACTGATGGAAGTCGTACACCATACAGATTGCACTTTAGAAGACCTTGTTTTATTTATTATCAAGCGTACCCAGATATGATAAAAGGTTCACTATTATCTGATGCCATCGTGATTTTATCAAGTTTAAATGTAATTGCAGGAGAATTAGACGCTTAAAGATTTCAGATTTAAAAAAAATGGAAAGAACACATCACAAACAAGAAATAAATATGACTGACGCATTGATAGCTCGCATCAATGAGTTAATTAGTCATTACCCCGCAGACAAACGCAAATCAGCTTTGTTACCCGTTTTGCATGAAGTGCAAGATGGGCATGACAACTGGTTGAGTATTGAATTGCAGGATAAAGTTGCCGAAATCTTACACATTAAACCCGTAGAAGTATATGAAGTAGTTACTTTCTATACTATGTACAATACAAAACCTATTGGAAAATACATGTTTGAATTTTGTCAAACTTCACCTTGTTGTTTAAAAGGAACCGAAGATTTGATGGATTATACTTGTGATAAACTAGGTGTGAAAGTAGGCGAAACAACTGCTGACGGACTATTTGAAGTACGTGGTGTAGAATGTTTAGGCGCTTGTGGATACGCTCCAATGATGCAACTAGGTGATTTTTACAAAGAACACCTTACTGAAGACAAGATTGATCAGTTAATCACTGATTGTAGAGATAATAAAATAATATTACACGATAAATAAGATGTCAAGAAAAATATTATTAGATAAAATCAACGTACCAGGAATCAAAACCTACGAAGTATACCGCAAAGAAGGTGGTTATGCCTCTGTAGAGAAAGCTATGAAATCAATGACTCCTGATGAAGTTGTTGAAGAAGTAAAAAAATCAGGACTTCGTGGTCGTGGTGGTGCTGGATTCCCTGCTGGAATGAAATGGAGTTTTATTGATAAAAAATCAGGAAAACCAAGACATTTAGTTTGCAACGCAGATGAGTCAGAACCAGGGACTTTCAAAGACCGTTATTTGATGGAATTTATTCCTCATTTATTGATCGAAGGAATGATCACTTCTAGCTTTGCATTGGGTGCAAACCTTTCATATATCTACATTCGTGGAGAATACATGTGGGTTTACAAAATATTAGAAAGAGCCATTGCCGAAGCGAAAGCTGCTGGTTGGTTAGGAAAAAATATATTAGGTACAGGTTACGACTTAGAACTTTATGTTCACTGTGGTGCTGGTGCTTACATTTGTGGTGAAGAGACTGCATTGATTGAATCATTAGAAGGAAAAAGAGGAAACCCTCGTATCAAGCCACCATTTCCAGCAGTTTCTGGATTGTGGGCAAACCCAACTGTGGTAAACAATGTAGAAACAATAGCTTCGGTGCCATGGATTGTAAACAATTCTGGTGATGAGTATGCTACAATAGGAATAGGAAGATCGACGGGAACCAAATTAATTTCGGCTTCAGGGCATGTTAAAAACCCTGGTGTTTATGAAATCGAATTGGGATTATCTGTTTATGAATTCATGAATTCTGATGAATATCTTGGCGGAATGAGTTCAGACCGACCTTTGAAAGCTTTAGTTCCTGGAGGCTCATCTGTGCCCATTTTACCAGCTGATTTGATTTATAAAACAGCAAACGGTGAAGATCGTTTAATGACCTATGAGTCTTTGAGCGATGGCGGATTTGCAACAGGATCCATGCTAGGATCAGGAGGATTTATCGTTTATAATGATACTTCTTGCATCGTAAGAAACACTTGGAACTTTTCTCGTTTTTACCACCACGAAAGTTGTGGTCAATGTACCCCTTGTCGTGAAGGAACAGGATGGTTAGAAAAAGTGTTGTGGCGTATTGAAAATGGTCAAGGACGTGAAGAAGATATCGACTTGCTTTGGAGTATTCAAAGTAAAATTGAAGGAAACACAATTTGTCCACTTGGAGACGCTGCTTCATGGCCAGTTGCAGCAGCTATTCGTCATTTTAGAGATGAATTTGAATACCATGTTCGTTTCCCAGAAAAAATTAAAAACAGAAATCACTTTGTAGAAGAACCATTTGCTCAAGTAAAGCACTTAGTAACAAAACAAACAGTTTAAAATAGTATCTAAATTTTCATAATTAAAATTTTACGCATAACAACCTAAAACTTTAAACTTGAAACTTTAAACAAAAAGATAAATGAAAGTAACAATAGACGGTCAAGAAATTGAAGTTGAAGCAGGAACAACCATCTTGCAAGCAGCACGTATGATTGGTGGAGAATCAGTTCCTCCAGCGATGTGTTATTACTCAAAACTACAAGGAAGCGGTGGAAAATGCCGTTGTTGTTTAGTCGAAGTAGCAAAAGGTAGTGATGCCGACCCAAGACCGATGCCAAAATTAATGGCTTCGTGCGTAACAGGTTGTATGGACGGAATGGAAGTGAACAGTAAACAATCAGACCGTGTGCGTGAAGCGCGTCAATCGGTAACTGAGTTTTTATTGATCAACCACCCCTTAGATTGTCCTGTATGTGATCAAGCTGGAGAATGCGATTTGCAAGATTTAAGCTTCGAACACGGAAAATCAAAAAGTCGTTTTATTGAAGAAAAAAGAACATTTGAACCAGAAGATATAGGTCCAAATATTCAATTGCACATGAACCGTTGTATTTTATGTCAAAGATGTGTACAAGTTGCAGATCAATTGACAGACAACCGTGTTCACGGAGTAATGGATAGAGGTGATCACGCCAACATTTCGACTTGCATATCCAAAGCAATTGACAATGAGTTCTCTGGAAACATGATTGATGTATGTCCGGTAGGAGCTTTGACCGATAAAACATTCCGTTTTAAATCGAGAGTTTGGTTCAACAAACCATACAATGCACATAGAGAGTGTACTACTCCTGGATGTTGCGGAAAAACAACCGTATGGATGTTTGGAGACGAAATTCAAAGAGTTACAGGTCGTAAAGACGTGTACCATGAAGTAGAAGAATTCATTTGTAATTCTTGTCGTTTTGACCACAAAGACCCATCTGACTGGGTTATTGAAGGGCCAAGAGAATTTGATAAAGATTCGGTTATCAATCAAAACAACTACACACAAAAATTAGACACAGTAACGATTGCTACCGAAGAAGGCATTTTAAAAGGTAGAGAACAAGACCGTAAAAAAATAAGTATGCTGGCTATCCCATTGGATAAAGAAGATCAAGAAAAATTTAATCACGGTAATCTTTAACAAATGATGGATAGTACTATAATTATAGAGAAAAGTGTCATCATTCTAGTTGTATTTGCAATTACAATGGTCATGGCAATGTATTCTACACTTGCCGAACGTAAAGTTGCTGCTTGGCTTCAAGATAGAATTGGACCAAACAGAGCAGGTAAAGGTGGGATTTTACAACCTCTTGCCGATGGTTTAAAATTATTCTCGAAAGAAGAATTTGAGCCAGACACAAAAAACAGATTTTTATTCTTCGTAGGGCCCGCAATTGCGATGAGTACGGCTTTGATGACCAGCGCAGTAATTCCTTGGGGAGATAAATTCCACCTTTTTGGTAGAGATATCATCCTTCAAGCTACCGATAT
This sequence comes from Flavobacterium muglaense, assembly GCF_014305155.1. Lineage (GTDB taxonomy): Bacteria > Bacteroidota > Bacteroidia > Flavobacteriales > Flavobacteriaceae > Flavobacterium > Flavobacterium muglaense. The sequence goes on along the minus strand of NZ_JACRUK010000010.1, from coordinate 33,172 downwards.
TGATGTGGCATTATTATACGTAATAGGTGTAATGTCAGTAGGAGTTTACGGAATCATGATTGGTGGATGGGCATCAAATAATAAGTTCTCATTGATGGGAGCGGTTCGTGCTGCTTCGCAAATGATTTCTTATGAAGTTGCCATGGGGTTGTCTATTATCGCACTATTGATGATGACAGGAACGTTGAGTTTAAGAGAAATCGCCGCTCAACAACCGGGTATGCACTGGAATGTGTTTTACCAACCGCTATCGTTTTTCATCTTCTTAATTTGTGCTTTTGCAGAAACGAACAGAACTCCATTTGACTTAGCGGAATGCGAAAGTGAATTAATTGGAGGATACCACACGGAATATTCATCTATGAAAATGGGTTTTTACTTATTTGCTGAATATGCAAATATGTTTATCTCGTCTACTATTATAGCTGTATTGTTCTTTGGAGCTTACAACTATCCCGGAATGGAGTATGCTGTAGAACACTGGGGCGTAAATATTGCTAACGTAATAGGAATTGCCGTTTTATTTGCAAAAATATGTTTCTTCATCTTCTTTTATATGTGGGTAAGATGGACTATTCCAAGATTTAGATACGATCAATTGATGCATTTGGGTTGGAGAGTATTAATTCCACTATCAATTGTCAATATTATAATCACTGGAATTGTGATTTTGAGAGATCAAATCGCCATTTATTTCGGATTTTAAATAGCATCAAAAAAACGCCTAGCCCTGATAGCAGTGGAAATCCTTTACTTTTTTTCTTTAAAAAAGTAAAGATTGAAACGAATAGCAGGAATAAGCTTTAAATAAAAATAAAAAAATGTCAATAGAAGCCATATCCTTATCGGGAAGAAAAAAGCAAGTCTCTAATAAAGAGATGAGTTTTTTGGAAAGAATGTACATTGTTGCAATTGTCAAGGGTTTGATGATTACAATCAAGCATTTATTTACAAGAAAAGTTACAATACAATATCCAGAACAAGTACGTGAAATGAGTCCCGTTTACCGTGGTCAACATATGTTGAAACGCGATGAACAAGGAAGAGAGAACTGTACCGCTTGTGGATTGTGTGCTTTATCTTGTCCGGCAGAAGCCATTACCATGAAAGCTGCAGAGCGCACAAAAGAAGAAAAACATTTGTACCGCGAAGAAAAATATGCTTCGATTTATGAAATCAATATGTTGCGTTGTATTTTTTGTGGATTGTGTGAAGAGGCTTGTCCAAAAGACGCGATTTACTTGACTACATCAAAAGTATTGGTTCCTTCAAGCTACGAAAGAGAAGACTTTATTTTTGGAAAAGATAAATTGGTAATGCCATTAGATATCGCAATGAAAAATGCACAACTTAAAAACGCTAACTAATGTCGACTATACTTATTATTTTTTGTGTTTTAGCTGCCGTTACATTGGCTACGGCATTTTTGGCAATCTTTAGTAGAAATCCAATTCATAGTGCTTTATGGCTTGTTATTTGTTTTTTCTCAATAGCTGGTCATTATTTATTATTGAACTCGCAATTCTTGGCTATTGTTCATATCATTGTATACTCGGGAGCGATCATGATTTTGTTTTTATTCACCATCATGTTAATGAACTTGAATAAGGAAAACGAAGTACATAAACCTAGAATTACACGATTGGGAGCAGTGGTTTCTTTTTGTTTGATATGCGTGGTTTTGATTGCTGTTTTCATCAACTCTAAACCTATTGTTGGAGAGTACATCAGTACAGGTGAAGATTACCAATCCATCAAAGTATTAGGAAAAGTGCTGCTTAACGAATATATGGTTCCTTTTGAATTTGCATCGATCTTATTATTAGTAGCCATGATTGGAACTGTATTATTGTCTAAAAAAGAAAAAACAGAGAAATAACATGAACAATATTTTAAATGAAATAGGCATCGAAAATTATATTTTTCTATCAACCATACTTTTCAGTATTGGGGTTTTTGGAGTTTTATACAGACGTAATGCTATCATCGTATTTATGTCAATCGAAATTATGCTTAACGCAGTGAATCTATTATTTGTTGCTTTCTCTACTTACCATCAAGATGCACAAGGGCAAATTTTCGTATTTTTCTCTATGGCCGTTGCCGCAGCAGAAGTTGCAGTAGGATTAGCTATTCTAGTTTCGATTTTTAGAAATTTAGGTTCAATTGACATCAATAAATTAAAAAACTTAAAAGGATAAATTTCAATGGATACAAGTTTAACTTTACTTTTATTATTAGCTCCTTTTATAGGATTTTTATTTAATGTTTTCTTCGGGAAAAGCATTGGTAAGTCGGCATCTGGAATTCTTGGGACATTGACTGTCGCAACCTCATTTGCTACTTCGGTTTACTTTTTCATGCAGATAAGCCAAACGCATCAAGCGATCCAAATTCAATTGTTTGATTGGATTCAGATCAGTAATTTCAAAGTAGATTTTGGTTTTCTTTTAGACCAATTGTCTATTCTATGGTTGCTTTTCGTAACCGGAATTGGTTCGTTGATTCACTTATACTCCATCAGCTACATGCATGATGATGAGAATATGCACAAGTTCTTTGCTTACTTAAACCTGTTTATCTTTTTTATGATAACGCTTGTAATAGGTAGCAACTTATTAGTCTTATTCATTGGTTGGGAAGGAGTAGGATTATGTTCATACTTACTTATTGGATTTTGGCATAAAAACCAAGACTTCAACGATGCTGCTAAAAAAGCATTTATCATGAATAGAATAGGAGATCTTGGTTTACTAATCGGGATATTCATTATTGGTTCGATGTTCTCTACACTTGATTATGCTACGTTAAAAACAGCTATCACGGGAACAACCAACTTAAACATCACTTGGATTTCCATAGCAGCCTTTGCTTTATTCATTGGAGCTTGTGGAAAATCGGCACAAATACCTTTGTACACTTGGTTACCAGATGCGATGGCAGGACCTACACCGGTTTCGGCTTTAATACACGCGGCGACGATGGTAACAGCAGGAATCTTCATGATTACAAGACTGAACTACTTATTTGATTTGGCTCCAGATGTTCAAAACATTATTGCCATTGTAGGAGCGGTTACTTCACTAGTAGCAGCAACAATAGCATTGGTTCAAACGGATATTAAAAAAGTACTAGCCTACTCTACTGTTTCACAATTAGGACTGATGTTCTTAGCATTAGGACTAGGTGCTTATGAAGTAGCCGTTTTCCATGTGATCACGCACGCTTTCTTTAAAGCTTGTTTGTTCCTAGGTTCAGGATCTGTGATTCACGCTTTACATGGTGAACAAGACATGCGTAAAATGGGTGGATTGAAAAAAGTAATGGGCATTACCTTCTTTACTTTCTTGATCTCATCACTAGCTATATCTGGAATCCCTCCTTTTTCAGGGTTTTTCTCGAAAGATGAAATCTTAATGGTCGCATTTGAACACAACAAAGTATTGTGGATCATTGCATCGCTAGCGTCATTAATGACTGCTTTTTATATGTTCCGTTTATTATACCTTACTTTCTTCAACGAATTTAGAGGTACAGCAGAACAAAAAAGCCATTTACACGAAAGCCCTTCATTAATCACTTTCCCCTTAATTGTGTTGGCAATATTAGCTACTATAGGAGGATTGATTAGTTTACCAACGAATAGCTGGTTAAATGAATACTTGGCGCCTTTGTTTGCGAAAGCATCACATGAAGCACACCACTTTGGCACAACCGAATATGCATTAATGGCGGTTGCTGTATTGGGAGGATTAATCGGAATAGGGATTGCTTACGCCAAATACATCAAACAAAATATCGTACCCGAAGAAGATTCACAAATCACGGGATTTGCCAAAGTACTTTACAATAAATACTATGTCGATGAAATATACGATGCTATATTTGTACAGTCAATCAATAGCTTATCTAAATTCTTTAACCAATATGTAGAAACTACATTATCTTCTTTGGTATTTGGTTTAGGAAAAGTAACCAACGAACTAGGTTTTCAAGGTAAAAAAATACAAAACGGAAGTATCGGACGTTATCTTTTTGCTTTTGTATTGGGCATTTGTGCCATCATCACCTATTTATTTTTAGCTCAATAATTTTATACTATGAATGTATCTCTAATATTAATTATACTTTTAGTTGGCGCATTTGCAACTTACATCGCTGGTGATAAACTAGCATCAAAAGTGGCTTTGTTCTTTGGAATAGCTGCCTTAGGATGTTCGGTTGTATTATTAAACCATTTTAACCTGGGAGAAAACATTAGCTTTTTAAGCCAATGGATCAACCAGCCTCATGTTTCATTTTCATTAAATGCAGATGGTTTATCTATGGCTATGGTGTTATTGACAGCAGCATTGACACCCATTATTATATTCACTTCATTTGGTACGGAACATAAAAATGCCAAAGCATTTTATGCACTAATCTTATTCATGTCATTTGCAATGGTAGGAACATTCCTTGCTGCAGATGGTCTTTTATATTACATCTTCTGGGAATTATCATTGATTCCTATTTACTTTATCGCTTTAATTTGGGGTAACGGTGATGCCGAAGAACGTAAAAAAGCGGTAGTGAAATTCTTTATCTACACCCTTGCAGGATCGTTATTCATGCTTGTTGCGTTTATCTATTTATATCAAAAAGCAGGTTCGTTCTTGATTGAAGATTTATACAAATTAAATTTATCAGCAACAGAGCAGTTGTGGATATTCTTGGCTTTCTTCTTGGCTTATGCTATTAAAATTCCAATTATTCCTTTCCATACTTGGCAAGCTAATGTGTACCAAAAAGCACCCGCTGTAGGTACGATGTTATTATCTGGTATCATGTTAAAAATGGGATTGTATAGTGTGATTCGTTGGCAGTTGCCAATTGCTCCACTTGCAGCCAAAGAATACATGAACATCTTTATCGCTCTAGGAATTGCGGGAGTAATCTACGGTTCAATTGTCGCTTTGAGACAAAAAGACTTGAAAAAACTATTAGCTTACTCTTCATTAGCTCACGTTGGGTTAATTGCTGCAGGAACTTATACCTTAACAATCGACGGATTGCGCGGAGCAGTTTTACAAATGATTGCTCACGGTTTTGTAGTTGTAGGTTTGTTCTTTGTTTCTGAAATCATTTACAGAAGATATGCAACAGGAACCATTGCCGAAATGGGCGGAATACGCACACAATCACCAAAATTTGCTTCGATGTTTATGATTTTGGTATTGGCATCCGTTGCCTTACCTACTACTTTTAACTTTGTGGGTGAGTTTACGGTTTTATACAGTTTATCTCAAATCAATGTTTGGTTTGCTATTTTAGGAGGAACAACAATCATCTTAGGTGCTTATTATATGTTGAAAATGTACCAACAAGTAATGCTTGGTGAAACAAATACTAAGGCTTTTGCCGACGTATCACTAAACGAAGGATTGGCATTAGTGTTGATCATCGCACTGTTATTCTTCTTTGGATTGTATCCAAAACCAATAACAGACCTTATTACGCCAAGTTTAGAAAACATTATCAAGGTGATCAATAGAGCTTAAACATAAAAAGGTAAGCCTAGTCATTGTCCCAAAACGAACCATTAAGGTATTTTGGACCATGAAAAGTTGAAAATAAAGAATAGTAAATAATAATAAAAATAAAATAGGTAAATAGTAGACCGAAGATCAGAATGTAACATTCGACATCTAAACTCTCAATTCCTAAATCTAAAATCAAAATGAATACATTAATAGCTATAATAGGATTAGGTGTTTTATGCCTTTTATTTGAAATTTTCGAATTAAGAAAAGCCATTGTTCCTGTAACCATTCTTGGTTTATTGGCGGTTCTTGGTCTAGACGCCTCTGAGTTTAATGCTCCAGAAGCGTATTACAATAACATGATTATTGTAACCAAATTTTCATCGGCCTTCTCTGGTTTATTTATCATTCTGACCATTTTTTTAGTGGCATTGGGTCATAAATTCTACGAAAATCAACCATCTAAAATATCCGATTTTATTGCGATAAAAGTATTTTTACTAGCAGGGGCGGTAGCTATGGTTTCTTTTGGAAACTTAGCGATGTTCTTTTTAGGAATCGAAGTTTTATCTATTGCGCTATACATTTTAGCAGCAAGCAGCCGTTTGAGTCTAAAAAGCAATGAAGCAGGTTTAAAATATTTCTTGATGGGATCATTTGCATCAGGAATCATATTATTTGGTATCTGTTTAATTTACGGCGCAATGGGAACATTTGATGTAACCGAAATTAGCGAAATGTCAAGATCAGCCGAGTTACCGGTTTGGTTTCCTATTGGAATCGCGTTGGTAACTATCGGAATGTTTTTCAAAATCGCAGCTGTCCCTTTCCACTTCTGGGCGCCAGATGTGTACGAAGGTGCACCAGCATTGACAACGGCTTTAATGAGTACATTGGCCAAAGTGGTTGCTATCGCTACTTTATACAAATTAATCACTGTTATGAATGCCGAGATTTCAGAAGGCTTTCAACATGTAATAGTGATCATCTCTATGGCGTCTATGACTGTAGGTAACATCATGGCACTGCGTCAAGTCAATGTAAAACGTATGCTTGCATTCTCTGGAATCTCGCACGCTGGGTTTATGATCATGACTTTGCTAAGTACTACAAATGCCGCAGGAACTTTATTATATTACACATCAGCGTATGCATTAGCAGGAATCGCTGCTTTTAGTGTGATTCTATATGTATGCAAAAATACTGAAAACGAAGACGTAACTAACTTTCACGGTTTAGGAAAAACCAATCCGCTGTTAGCCGCAATTTTAACTGCTGCGCTATTGTCTATGGCTGGTATTCCTATTTTTGCAGGTTTCTTTGCCAAAATGGTTTTGTTCACACAAACGATCCAAGCAGGGTTTATCGCACTAGTGATCGTTGCGGTAATCAACTCGATTATAAGCGTAGGTTACTACTTTAAATTAATCCTAGCGATGTATACCAAAGAGCCAAACGAAACAAGAACTGGAACACCGGTAGTAATTTATGCGGTTGCCGTTGTAGCAATTGTACTAAACATTGCTCTAGGTATGTTTCCGTCTTTAGTATTGGACTTACTAGCTTCATAAAGCACACACAATTTACAAGACCCGTCAAAAGCCATTTTGACGGGTTTTTTGTTTTTATAAACTACCCCAACCCGATTGCCATGTCTTAATAAAACCCTAAATGACCTCATTCTCCAAAAATGATTTTGTACATTTGTATATACAAACAAAATAGTTTAAAATAGAATTATAATGGAAAATAAACTCAAAGTACAAATCTGGTCGGATATTATGTGTCCGTATTGCTATATAGGAAAAAGAAGAATCGAAGGTGCATTGGCGCAATTTGCGCACAAAGATGCCGTTGAAATAGAATGGAAAAGTTTTCAGCTTGACGCTAATTTTGTTGCTTCACCAGAAGATAATCTAGCCGAGCATCTAGCCGAAAAATACAGAAAAGACATCGACTGGGCACAAGAGATGATGGACAGCATGACTCAAAACGCCAAAAACTCAGGATTAGACTTTCATTTTGAAAAAGCCGTTATGGCCAACTCTTTTAATGCCCACCGTTTACTGCACTTAGCCAAACAGCACCATATAGCCGACGCATTAAAAGAACTATTATTCAAAGCCTACTTAACGGATGGTTTAAACATTGATGATAAAACTGTATTAACTCAACTAGGGTTAAGTGTAGGACTTGATGCTGCAGCAATAGCAGCTGTTTTAGAGTCTGACGCTTACGCAAATGAAGTACAGCAAGACATCACAATGGCGCAAAGCATCGGAGTTCAAGGCGTACCCTTTTTTGTGTTTGACAACAAATACGCCGTTTCGGGAGCGCAACATGTTGAAACTTTTGTACAAACCTTAGACCGCGTTTGGTCCGAAGGCGATTTTGCTTCAAAAATTACCGTACTAAACACCAACGAAGGTGAAAACTGTGGCATCGACGGCTGTAACTAATTCCATTAGTTAGTCCAATTACAACATAAAAAAGAGGCTGTCCGAAAAGACAGCCTCTACTTTTTTTAACCAAAAATGACAATTACTTCGCCGATACTGTTTTTTCAAAAACCTTATCACCATCATAACTTACAATAAAAGTATACTTTTCATACGGTGCTTTATTGATATCAAATAGTTTTTCGATTTTGGTTTCATTTGCAACAGCGCCACTATATACCATCTCATTTCCTTCATTATAAATCTGGATATTGACAGGAGTTCGCTTTTCATTAGCAACACGAATAGACACTACTCCATCTGCCTTTGCGAACACTGGTTTATACACCTCAGAAACCGGAGTCGATGAAAGAACCGCTGTATCACCAGCCACTACAATCTCGTACTTCATCACCTTAGCATCCGACTCGGCAAAAAGGAAATAAGTACCTACCGGCAACGCATCCAATTTATAAGTACGGTTAATTACACCCTGACCTTCCACATTTTCTTTATGAATCAACTTACCTTCTAGATCATAAATTGATAAAACCACTTTATTTGACTCGCTAAGAGCAAAATTTACCGTCTTTCCTTGTCCTTTTTTTACATCCAACGAAAAGTTGTTTTCTGATGCACTTACATTCATAGCCATTAATAATGCTACTACTACTAAACTGAATTTTAGAATCTTTTTCATAATTTGAGTTTTTAGATTTATAATCCTTTTAACTATTACAAATCTACGGCGACAATTTTGTTGAATATAATGCAGGATTTTCATCATTCTACGTTATTTTACCTTTTACGAAATCGATAAAGGTTAAAAACATTGAACTATTCGCAACAAACCCTACCTTTGCATCAATACTAAAACAACAACAATGAGACCTATAATACCAAGCCTTAAAATTATAGCCCCTACGTTTGGAAACTCATTCTCACTATCCAATAGAGATCAAGATATAGAAAGTCACAGCAACAGTTGGCATTACCATCCTGAAATTGAACTTGTATACATACATGGTGGTTCAGGTAAAAGACAGGTGGGAAACCACATTTCGTATTTCAACAATGGCGATCTTATACTTATAGGTAGTAATTTGCCACATTGTGGCTTCATCGGTCAAGAAAGTGAAAACAAGAGAGAAACCGTCATCCAACTAAAACCAGATTTTTTAGGCACAACATTTCTAGACCTTCCTCAAATGGCCAACATTAAAACTTTATTCCATAAAGCCGATCAAGGAATATCGTTTGGCCAAGAAACCATTACTGCACTTGGCCCACGGTTGAAAGCACTATCAAACCAAACACAAATGGAACGATTACTAGGCTTAATAGCCATCTTGAACGAACTAGCGATGACAAACGATAGCACGCTATTGCATGCAAAGGGATCTTCGATCGAAATGCAAATGCAAGATAACGATCGTATGAATATGGTATACAACTATGTAAAGGAACATTTCCAAGAAAACATAAGCCTAGATGACATTGCCGAACTCGTTGCCATGACTGTTCCCTCTTTTTGCCGTTATTTTAAAAAAATAACCAATAAAACATTTACCAAATTTGTCAACGATTACCGTTTAGTACACGCCTCCAAACTATTAGCCGAAAAACCCATCAGCATCACCGAAATCTCATACGAAAGTGGTTTCAATAACTTTGGCCACTTCAATAAATCATTCAAAGATTTCACTGGTAAAAGCGCCTCCCAATACCGCCAAGAGCTGCGTTCCTATATTGGGTAAGCAACTATTGAATGATGATGCTAAGAAAGTTAGCATTGTACTTCAGACCACCATAAACTAAATACTATACCCATTCATTACATCCTACTTTACAGCATAAAAAACGTCATCTAACAAACTATTTGTGTCAAGCATACAACACCAAAATGTATCCACTCTAAAAAATTGTTCCCTCTCTTAACTTACGTCAAGAAAAGCCCCTTTGTTATCTCCCTTAATAACTCCTATAAGCTCCATAAATAATCGACCGCACGTCCCAAAATATACTACAAAAAAACATATTAAATTTGTAAGTTTAAAAATATTAAAAAAAACTAAAAATAGAAAAAAATTTTGATTATGTTTGACTGAATTTTAGAATAAAAAGAATTTTAAACCTTGATTTTCAATGCTTAAATTAAAAAAAATGATTTTATTTTTAAACTAAAATGAGGAATGAAATTGATTTTGCTTGAATTAATTAAAAATTCAATAATCAACATCTCATTTCTTACATAAATACATTGACAAAATAATTGATTGAAGAATAATTAAAAAAGGCAAGCAAGACCTCCACTACATTAAACTTAATGACAACATTAGTAAAACAATCTATGATAAGAAAAATTACCCTATTTTACATTTTGTTCTTCTTTGCCTTTACAATGTCAGCTAGTACAACAACGAAGTACGATCCAATTAAATCACCGAAAAAATCGCAGCTTTCCGCCAAGGTGAACCAATCAAACACAATTTCAGGATTAAATACTTTTACTGAAAGAAATGTAAGAAACTTAATCAACACATTTGATGAGTCATATATTAAGCAACATTTTGTTACCGATACAGTAACTAATGAAAAGATCCTTCAAGCAAAAGCAGTAATGGATGATCTAGAAACTAGTCAAAATTTTATTGATCTTGTATCTCCAGATGACTTAATTACCCTTCCTGTTGGAATCAAAAAAAAGATTGGTAATGTTACTTATACCTTAGGAATTAGCAAAGCTCGCTTTACACCCGAATATACTGAAATCACTGCCTTTGTAAAAATCACCATACAACAAACGGACGCACAAGGAAGGCAGAAACAATTATTCTTTGGTGCCAATAATATAAAACTATCACACAAAGGAGGAATCTATGGAGAAGCTAATTTAGTCCTCCTTGGTGACATGCCTATTCCTATTCAAGGAGGCAATACTATGGTAGTATTGAAAGGTGGACTAGACATGAAAACAGGTGACATCAAAAATCAAACTTATGTCACAATTGATTGTAGTGGGTTTAAAGAATTAGGTATTACAGCCGATGTCTTGTTTTCTAGAAAAATGCTTGAGCCTGTAGATGCCACTTATCGTGTAAAACCCGAACTAAAAACTGGAGACAAAGATTACCTTTCCTCCCTTGTAACAGGACATTTTAAAACAATCGTTAGCGACTGGAGCGACATACTTGTAGAAATAACATTACCTCCTTTTCAATTAACTAAGGACAAAAGTACTGACGGTACAGGTAAGGCTGGACTTATTTTTGAATTGAACACAGCTGTATTTGATTTTAGTGACATTCGTAATTCGCCAGAAGTAAAATTCCCTACTGAATATCAAAAATTTCTAATCCCCGGAAATGAACAATTATGGAGAGGTATTTACGTAAAGACGCTAAAAGTAGTACTGCCTGAACAATTTAAAAAAAGAGCCAGTAAAGAACGAGTGGTATTCCAGGCCACAGACCTACTGATTGATGGACTTGGGGTTTCTGGTAAATTTTCTGTTGATCATATTCTACCTATAACTGAGGGAGATGCATCAAAATGGCAATTCTCAGTAGATCATATAGAAGCCACCTTTGTCACAAACAACCTTACTGGAGCAGGATTTAATGGTAGCATTGTATTACCTGTATCAAGCGAAGTGACTAAAGAAGAAGCTCAAGCCAAAGACGCGACAGCTGCAAAACAAAAAGCATTGGTATACAGCGCAATCATAGACCCCACAAATGATGAATACTTACTCAAAGTTTCTTCAAAAAACCCAATATCTTTTAATGTATTCCAAGCCACAGCTACTTTAACACCCGACTCGTACATAGAATTACGGGTTAAGGATAAAAAATTCAGACCAAGAGCAGTGCTACATGGCAGTCTTGCAATTCAAGCTAGTAATGCTACAACAACTACAACAGGAGCGACAACAGCCACAGCTACCACTCCCCCAGCCAATGCAACAGCCGCGGAAGACTCAACAAAAAAAACAGTTGACTTTAAAGGAGTTACATTCCAGAACCTGCAACTTCAAACAGAAAGTCCATACTTCAAAGTTGACTATCTAGGATATGCTGGCGAGGTTAAATTTGCCAACTTTCCCGTTACAATTTCAGAAATAGGCTTGACTGCTAACGATACCGAAGCTTCACTACATTTTGCAATTGATGTGAATATGATGTCAGGCGGCTTTGCAGGGGGCACGTCACTTTCCGTTATTGCAAGTTTTAAAGAAGACCAAGGGCTAAACCGATGGAAATACGACCGCATAAAAATCAACAGAATTTCCATAGAAGCTGACCTTGGTGCTATAAAAATGAAGGGGTTTGTAGATATCAAGGATAACGACCCAGTATATGGCAACGGATTCTACGGAAAATTAGACGCCGATTTCAATAGCGTAAAGGTCTCTGCTTCTGCTTGGTTTGGAAAAACTGACTTTAGATACTGGTACGTAGATGCTTATGTTGATCTATCCAATTCACCCGTAAAAGTATACATTGGGCCCGCAATAGTAAACGGTTTTGGAGGTGGAGCATACTACAAAATGACAAAGAAACCAAACGAATACTCCGCTGGAATACCATCTGGATTATCGTACATACCAGATGTCAACTCAGGATTAGGCTTTAGAGCTTTGATAGGGTTTGCGCTCGCAAATGAAAAAGCCTTTAATGGTAAAGTAGGATTTGAAATGGCATTCAATACGCATGGTGGACTAAACAGAGTCTCTTTCTTTGGGGAAGGTCATATCGTAAAAGCATTAGACTTCAAATTTGGAGATAAATTCAAAGAAAAGTTGACCAAAATGGAAAACAAAATCAACGATTTTGGCGACAAAAACCTTCCGATGGACAAATTAAAAGAATCTAACCTTGTGGAATACAGTAAAGTAGCATTTCCACAAGACGGACTAAGCTTTGATGTTGGAATTGATGCAAATTTTTCCATGGAAATGGATTTTCAAAATCACGTTTTTCATAGTGAAATGGAAATATTTATTAATACTCCTGGAGGGTTCTTTCAAGGTGTAGGGCCTAAAGGACGTGCGGGATGGGCTGTGTTTCATGCCGGACGTGACGAATGGTACTTACATGCAGGAACTCCAACGGATAGAGTTGGCTTAAAACTAGGTTTGGGAAGCTTTAAACTTGAAGCCACCTCTTATCTAATGATTGGAGACAATATACCCGGAAGCCCACCACCGCCAGCAATTGTAGCCGAAATCCTTGGCGTCGATATGCAAACTTTAGATTACATGCGTGACTTAAACGCACTTGGAGATGGACGTGGTTTTGCGTTTGGAATGAATTTAAGTCTAGACACTGGCGATATGTCATTTTTGGTGTTTTACGCCCGTTTTCAAGCTGGTCTAGGTTTTGATATCATGATCAAAGACTACGGTGAAGCGGCATGCGAAGGAACCGGACCCATCGGTATCGATGGATGGTACGCCAATGGACAAGCTTATGTTTATTTACAAGGAGAGTTAGGTATTAATGTAAAATTACTATTTGTTCGCAAAAAGATACCTATCATCAAAGCCGGAGCTGCTGTACTAATGCAAGCAAAACTACCCAATCCTTCTTGGTTTAGAGGATACATGGGGGGCTATTTTGATCTACTAGGTGGAATGGTAAAAGGACGTTTTAGATTCAAAATCGAACTTGGTAAAGAATGTGAGTTAATAGGTGGCGCCCCATTGGGAGGTATGAAAATTATTTCAGATATCAATCCAAAAGAAGGAACAACAGGCGTAGACGTATTTACAGTACCACAAGTAGTATTCAATACTCGAATTAACACCCCTTTTGAGTTAGAGGATGACAAAGGAACTAAAACCTATCGTATTCTTCTTGATAAATATACCGTTACTACAAATGGCAAACCTATTGAAGGAACTATTGTATGGAATGAAAGTAAGGATGCGGCTAACTTTATTTCAACAGATATTTTACCTCCAAACAGCCCAATTGCGGTGAGTGTAGCGGTAAGTTTCCAAGAGATGAAAGGACAATCATGGGTTACATTAACCCAAGACGGTCAAGTTGCCAAAGAAGTAAAAGATATAATTTTCACTACAGGAGAGGCACCAGATTACATTCCTATTAGTAATATTGAATACTCATACCCTATTGTAGACCAACAATACTTTTATCAATCAGAACGCAACAGCGGTTATCTGAAGTTAAAAAGAGGGCAACCGTACTTGTTTCCGCCGGTATCCAACTGGACACAGCAGATTAATTTTGAAAGTGACGCAGGTACCGTCAAAGCATCTGGACTTGCTTACGATCAAGCGCAAAGGCAATTACAGTTCAATTTTGCAAAAATGACCAACAGTAAAAAATATACAATTAGAATCATTAGCACACCTCCAGCCCAAGCTAGCAATACCACTGTAAAAGAGGTAAAGTATACAGCTACTAGTACAGGCCAGGAAGGAAATTCCATTGAAGTTAAGAATCGTGAAGCCGAATCCGTAAGCAAAGATGCAACGACGGTAGACGTATTAGTTTACAATTTTTCGACCAGTGCGTACAACACCTTTGCTGATAAAGTGCAAGATAAAAAAGTAACTAACAATTATTTAGAACCTATCTACTCTGATGTTCATGCTATTCAAACGGATGTAAAAGTCACTGAAAGATTTGGCTTGACAGAACTTATAGGAGGACCAACAACTAATTACGCACCTATGATCAACGTAGAAGCCGTGTTAGATGACAACTATTTTACCAATAGCATTTACCCTTTAATATATCAAGGGTATCCATTGCAACCACAGTTTACAGTAAATAGAAACACGGATCTATTGGGAATTGTTCCTAAAAAAGGAATTGACGTCTTAACGTGGTACTCGAGTTACTTAGACAACAATCCTACTTTCCCTTTACTGGATGTAAGGATGCCGTATCGATATAACTTACCATTGTACTACAAACAAGATTTTATGGATATTCAGTATAAAATAGTCAATACTTATTTAAACAAAAGTTCGCAATATCAAACTGAGATACAAAAATATAATTACATCATCAACGGTGTATTCCCGTCAATAAAAAGAGGCGATTACAAGATCAAAATGCAATACACCTTGCCTGGAAACATAAAAGGAAGTTCGGCAATATTCACATATACGAATCCATTTTAAGGATGTGTATAAGAGACAAAGTGGATCACAAAAAAAGTTAAAACAAAGAAGCAAACTCATTATAATATGAATTTAAATAAAAGAAACAGAAGCCTATTAGTTCTACTAATCCTTGCATTTTGTTTTATTGCAACAGGAGTTGATGCGCAGCAAAAAGATTCTCTTAGCGCTCCAGAACCTCAAATTATGGTAACAGCAAGACCTAAACAAGACGGGAAAATCATGTTGCGTTGGGCTGTTACTACGGCCAAAGCTTGGCGAAAATTAAATAGTTACGGTTATGAACTAAAGCGTTACACCATCATACGGAATAAAATAACTTTGGCGCAGCCTATTGAAAAAAAACTTGGAATCTTTAAACCGAAACCTTTAGACCAATGGGCAAAAATAATCGAGACCAATGACAATGCTGCTGTAATGGGACAGTCCTTATATGGTGAAAAGTTTGAATTGGGTGGTATTAAAGATCTTCAATCCATCATTAATCTATCCGAAGAGCAAGAACAACGTTTTACTTGGGGATTATATGCCACAGATCAAGACTTTGAAACGGCACAAATGGCAGGATTAGGCTATATAGACACAGAGGTAAATGCTAATGAGAAATATGTTTATAAACTAACCTCATTAGTACCCCAGACTGAACTGCTTATTAAGGACGGTGGAGTTTTTATTGGAATGCAAGATTATGAAGCACTGCCTAAACCACTTGATTTATCTGGGACTTTCCTGGAAGGAAAAACAATGTTAAGCTGGAACTACGCCATCCACAAACAATTGTACAACAGCTATTTTATAGAACGATCTGATGATGGTATTACATTTAAAAGACTCAATGATTTACCTATAACCACTTTAAACAATAGTGACAAATCAGATGCCAAACGTATGTTTTATATTGACTCTATTAGTAACGGTCAAACCTATCACTATCGCATCCTAGGTAAAACCATTTTTGGAGAAACAAGCCCAGCCTCTGCTATAGTATTTGGTAAAGGCGAAAAATTACTTGCTTTTGTACCGCACATTACTACCAAGAATTACTTGGACGACAAGCGTATTATATTAGAATGGGATTTCCTAGAAGAAGGCAATAAAGAAATCAAGGGCTTTGAACTAAACCGTTCTGACAAAGTAAACGGCGACTATAAAGTAATTGTTAAAAACATACCACCCAACGCCCGTAAAATATTGTATGACAATCTACAACCTACTAACTATTTAACAATAACAGCCATAGGCCTAAACGGCAGTAATCGCACCTCGTTTCCTGCTTTGGTACAACCCGTAGATTCGATTCCGCCAGTAAAACCAATGGGTTTTAAAGGGACTATTGATAGCTTGGGTGTAGTACGCTTGCAATGGGAGGCTAACAAAGACAAAGACATTTTAGGATACCGCATATTTAGAGGAAACAATAGAAACGAAGAATACTCTCAAATAACAATTTCTCCACATTTAACAACGGTGTACTTGGACAGTGTAGGAGTAAAAAACTTAAACACAAAGGTGTACTACACCCTAGTTGCTGTTGACCAACGTTTTAATATGTCTGAGCCCTCAGATATTTTAGAATTAAAAAAGCCCGATTTTATAAAACCCACCCAACCCATTTTTAAAGCCTATCAAATAAAGGATAGTAAAGTGATTATGGACTGGACAAGCAGCTCTAGTGAAGATGTAGTTAAACATGAAATCTATAGAAAAGAAGAAAATAGTCCCGATTGGGTTTTATTGCATACAGTCAGCAGTCGGCAGTCGACAGTAAGCAGAGGACAGTCGGCAGGGGGCAGTAAGCAGGGGGAGGAAAGTAGTAAGCAGTCAGCGGTGAACAATACGGAGACAGCTCAAACTGAAAAACTGCCTACTGAAACCTGGACTGATGATCAAGTTGTCGAGGGCAATCAATACAGCTACACAATTGTGGCAGTAGACGATAGTGGCTTACAATCAGATCAAGCGCCAGCCTTAACCGTAATTATTCCTAAAACAAGCTTGCCGCCTGCCATAAGAGGCTTGAATAGTTTTGTTGACAAAACCAACCATTACATTGAACTATACTGGTCGCTATACAAAGAGGTAAATGTTGCCGAAATAGCTATTTATAAGGGAGAGAAAGACAAACCCATCACCTTGTTTCGCAATGTATTGCCCACCGTAAACCGCATAGTTGATGAGCAGGTTAAACCCAATAATGAATACACTTACTTATTTAGAGCGGTGTTTAAAGATGGACGCATGAGTGAAATCACTAAACTGAATGTAAAATATTAAGTTATGAAAAAATTAGTTTACATATTATTATTGTTACCGCTTTTAGGATTTGGACAAGATTATGGATATCTTGTAAAAACAAAAATAATCGGAATACGCCACGCCAATTTCGGAGATTTAAACATTGGCAGTACAGCCGGATATGTAGGAGATATTTCTTACCAAGCCACTGCAAGCACTATCTCAAAGGAGTATTATGACTTCTTTTCAATACCAAATGGTTTTGAAACCGTGACTACTGCTGTACATAATTATGCAGAAGATTTTAACACATCATATCCATGTACATATACCGAAGGATTTACTAGGACTAAAGCAAACTTTAATTTTCCTTTTACTTTTAGCGGCTGTAGCTTTAGGCAAACACTTTACCCACTGCACATTACAGAACCAACCCTTTCCAATGACAAATTATGTCTAACTGATGAAATAACTTTAGAACTCGGCTACGAATGGCAATATAGTTATGATGGATCTGCATGGGTTGACTTCCCTTCAAACTTAAACACACCTGTAACAACCTTTGTCCTTTCTGATTTGTTAGGTCAAACTACAGAAAATCAAGTTAAATTTAGAACAGGTTATAATAGTAATTATACAAATGTCGTAACATATCATATTATCTCTTGCTCACCAAAAATCACAGACTTTATAACAACCCAACCTAAATGTTCTACTTCGTCAGATGGAGGGTTTCAAATGCTATTAAAACCAAATTTACCTACTGGTAAAAAATTAGTTGCAAGTTTGTTTTTTCTATCAGATTCTACCACTATACCAAATAAATATTCGCTTTATGCCCAAGACAGTACCAATGTCTTAGTTGATAATGGGAACGATACCTATACTTATAATTGGCCACTAAGCAAAGCCATACCCTCCGGCACATACAAAGTACGGTACCAAACTATTGATACTACCGCACCAAATCCAACTTGGGATAGCTTAGAGGGAACTGAAGATGGCTTTACCATAGAAAGCCCTAAACCTGTTATTTTTTCAGCAACAAATAGTAAAAATGTTTCCTGTTATGGCGGTAGCGACGGCCAGATTAATATAACTGCTAGTGGTGGTACGGGCACTTATCAGTACCAATTAGACGGCGGTACTTTGACATCATTTACAAATGAAACAATTCCAACTATTAGTGGGCTTTCGGCGGGGAAACACAATATCAAAGTACGTGATGGAAATAACTGTATCGGCCATACAGCAGCTAACAATGAATCCGTTGATGTTACTATTGGTCAACCTTCAACAGCGTTAACAATAAGTCAAGTCATCCCTTTGGACCCTTTAAAGCACAATAGCAAAGACGGCTCTATACAATTTGACCTCACCGGCGGTACAATAGACTACACCCCAGTTTTGAAAAATGGGACCACTGTTGTACCAACTACAGTTACAAAAACGGTAACGAATACTGTTCATCATTTTGTATTATCTGGCATTGGAGCAGGATTCTATACCCTTGAAGCAACTGATGCTAATGGTTGTGTTATCATTCCGCAATCTATATCTTTAAACAACCCCGCTCTATTAGAAGTAAGTATAAACCAAAAACAAGCCATAGCCTGCTATGGAGAAAAAGGCGCACTAGAAGCCAATCCAAATGGAGGTCCTTCCGGAACTGACTATACGTATCAATGGTATGCAGTAATTGGAGGAGTGGATACCGAATTGGCCTCAAAAACGTCAAAAATTTTAGAAAACATTCCGGCAGGTATCTACAAAGTAGCAGTAACAGATGATAATAAAATCACTCAGTTGTCTGCCAGCTTTCCTTTATCTCAACCCTTAGCACCATTAACTATTAGCACCACAACTACAGACATATCTTGTTACGGTGGTAATAATGGCGCTATAGTGACCACCGTTACTGGCGGAACAGCACCTTATACATACAAATGGAACGATCTTACGACAACAGGGACAAAAGATAGAGCTATGCTCCAAGCAGGAACATATAACCTAATAGTAACTGATGATCATGGTTGTACTACTACTGCCGAAATAATTTTTAAAAATCCACCAATAGATCCGCTGTCAATAACTACAAACAATATTCAACCGCTTACCGTTCCTGGCGATAGCACTGGAGCAATAGCAACCACAGCACAAGGAGGAACAGCACCTTATACTTACAGCTGGATAAAAGATACGGATGTTACCGTCTATAGTACAGATAAAGACATCACAAATCTTACAAAGGGCCGATATGCGCTAACAGCTAAAGATAAAAACGGTTGTACTGTTACCTCAACCTTTGACCTAATTGACCCACAACTGCTCGAAGTAACTATACAGGAACAAGCTATAACTTGTTATAATGCGTCAAACGGTGCCTTGACAGCTACCGGTGCAGGTGGAACTCCATTTGCATCTGAACCCTACACCTATGAATGGTTTAAAGAAACCGGCGGCGTATATGCAACAATAGGACAAAAAAATCGTACCGCCACAGGACTTTCTGCTGGAACGTATAAAGTAATCATTAAAGATTTTTATGACATTACAGCCCAGTCTATACTCACAATCAGCGAACCTGCTCCATTAGTTGTCATCTATACCCAAGCAAATGTACTATGCAAAGCAGCGGCAAATGGAGAACTCAAAATTGTTGCCTCAGGAGGTACACCGCCATATACTTATGCACTAACTGATAGCAACGGACTGACTAAAGGTAATACTAGTACGGTAAACGGATTAGCAGGCGGCAGCTATACATTACAAGTAACGGACCATAATAACTGTGAAAATGTAAAAACTATAGTGATTACTGAGCCTGCTAATGCCCTTACGATCACTATTAATGGTCAAACAAATCCTAGCGCATATTTGGCTACAGATGGTCAAGCCACCGCAATTGCGCAAGGAGGCACAGCCCCTTACAATTACCAATGGAAAGACACTTTGGGCAAGATCGTTGGCTCTACCGCTACTGTGACAGGAATTGGCGACGGTCAATACACCCTAACAGTAACCGACGCTAATTATAATTTAACTACAATAAATACAAGTTGTACAGCCAGTACGACAATTAAACTAATTGCCCCACCTTTATTGACTGTGGCTATTGGTATCGAAAATACTATTTCCTGTTTTAATAATAACGATGGTATTTTAAAGGCAACTGGAAACGGTGGTATCCCGCCCTACACCTATTCCTGGTTTATAAAAGATGGTTCAAACAGCTATACGCCAATGACTTTTACACAACCTAGGATTACAAATGTAGCTGCTGGAACGTATATAGTACAAATTACCGATGCCAACAGCATAACACGAAGCTCTGAAGAGCTACTGTTGGCAGCTCCAACCAAACTACAAATTGAAACTGTAAATACTACCGATGCCCTTTGTTACAACACCGCGACCGGAGGCATAAGCATAAATGTTACAGGCGGAACTCTTCCATATACTTACGCATGGAGCAATAATAAATTAACAGCAAACAATACCGATATTTCGGCTGGGTTTTACAACATAACCGTTACCGATGCGCACCTGTGCCAAGTAGTATTAAACAATATAGAAGTCAAACAACCCTTGGCACCATTAAGCATAGCAACTGTTGACAACAAAATGCTTTCTGGATTTGAAACAGCAGATGGCTCAGTAAGTGTGATCGCAACTGGAGGAACTAGTCCTTATACTTACCAATGGACAAAAACCGGCTCTGATGTAGTAATTGCTACAAGCAACCGTGCTCAGGGATTAGATGCAGGTTCTTATCAACTAACCATTTTAGACAAAAACAGCTGTTCATTTGTACAAAACTTCCTTGTTGAACAACCAGAAAAGCTTCAACTTACAATTGAACAAACGGCATTTAATTTATGCTATAACGATACTAATGGAATACTACACGCGAATGTTACAGGTGGGGTAAAACCATATCAATACAACTGGTACGCAATTGCCAACCCTACTCTTAATTTAGGCAGCGAACTCGACTTAAAAGATAGAGAAGCAGGAACCTATGGCCTCACGATTACGGATGCTAACAACATTAAAGGGACTTCACAGCTCACCATTATACAACCCACCCCACTAAAGGTTGTACCAACCATTACAAATGTATTGTGTTATGGCGCGCAAACCGGAAGTATTACATTAGCCGTATCGGGTGGTAGCGGAGATTACACCTATTCTTGGGGCCCTCAAAAAACAACATCATTTTTAAACAACTTATACAAAGGCACTTATACCGTTACCGTTACAGACAAAAACAATTGTAGTTCAACTAACAGTTACGTCATTGATGAACCTGCACAACCACTACAAATAAGTAATTACACCCTAACAAAACCATTAGGTTATGGACTGTCTAACGGCTCAATTACAGTAACTCCCATTGGTGGATCAAATCAATATAACTATGCCTGGTATGATAGCTCAAACTCCGCTTTGACGCAAACAACGGCTACGGTTGTTGGTATCCCTGCAGGCACTTATAAATTAATCTTAACAGATACAAATAATTGTACAGTTGAGCAACTTTTTATAGTAGATGAAATACCTGAAATACAACTAACAATTACCGAAACACCTATTGCCTGTAACGGTGGAAATGGCACTTTGACTGCAAACGCAACTGGAGGTTACCTAGCACCAGCAGCTCAATATGATTATAAATGGTACAACAGCGCCGGTGTAAAAATGGAATCCATCGCTAGTTTTACTAGGCAAGCAGGCAGCTACTATCTAATTGTAACGGATAGCAATGGCATCAGTAAACGAAAAGATTTTACCTTAAGCGAGCCTCCTTTATTACAGATTACAAATGCAACCTTAACAAATGTTTTATGTTATGGAGAACGCACAGGAGGTATTGAACTTACAGTATCTGGTGGAACTGGTAATTATACGTACTCTTGGTCAAATAGCATAAACACTCCAAACATTACCGCTTTATCCGCAGGTATATATACTGTTACTATCACTGATGAAAACAGTTGTACAATAAAGCAAAGCTACACTATCACTGAACCGCCAATATATGATTTTACAGCTATCAGCTTGGTACGTCCTTCAGGAACACAATCTGACGGAACAATTACCATCAAGATAAAAGGAGGAGTAGCGCCATACAGTTATAAATGGACAAATGACAATGGACTAATTGTTGCTCAAGAAACGGCAACATCAAGCACAACTAATATTGCTAACAATTTACCTGCTGGTATTTACACCATTGCGGTAACTGATGCTTTGGGCTGTATCTTGAAAAACACTTATAACCTCGCAAATCCTGGAGAACTGATTGCAAACATTGTATTAAAAAACCCAGTAAGCTGTTACGGAAATAGCAACGCCCAAATTGAGGCAATAACCGTAGGCGGTGTAGGCGGAAATGTTTATACCTGGTACAATGCAATCACGAACACAAAAATAGGTACAAATAATGTTTTACTTACTAATGTAGCACCAGGATCTTATTACCTCATCGTTAATAATGCAGATGGTATTTCTGAAAAAAGCGAAACATTAATCGTTACCCAACCACAGGCAGTAGCAGTTACTTACATAATGAATAATGTAAGTTGTTTCGAAAAAAATGACGGAGCAATTACATTAACAGCTACAGGCGGAACCTCAACTTATGAGTATCGAATGAAAATAGACAACAATCCTTATGGAGCTTGGACATCATTTTTAACAACAAATACAACAACCTTTACCAACCTACCGAAAGGCAGGTACCAAATTCAAGTACGTGATGGAAATCAATGTTCTTACAACGAAAATAATTCTTTGAAAACCATTGTAATTGACATTACTCAGCCTAGTGTATTAACCATAGTTTCCAACACTACAACTCAGACTACAGGTTTTGGTCTTTCTAATGGCTCGGTTATCCTAGCTATAAATGGCGGAACAGTTCCCTACAGCTACCTATGGCTTGACGCCAATGGAGTCAAACAAAATGCAACAACGAGTAGTTTAACCAATGTTCCTGCTGGAGTGTATACTGTTGTTATAACTGATGTACAAAACTGTACTGTAACTAGCACCTACACCGTAAATCAACCACCAGTACTTGCAGTGACCGTTACCACTCAAAACAATATTCTTTGCTACAATGACAAGAACGGAAGTTTAAGAGCTACAGCTACTGGAGGAGTTCCTTTTACAAGTACGGCTCCCTATACGTATGCTTGGTATAAAGAAGGAGAAGCTAATTCGATAGGCAATCAAATCAATTTAGACCTAGTAAGCGCCGGTTCTTACTTCGTAATTGTAACAGACAAAAACGGAAACACAACTCAAAGTGTGACTTACCAATTACTACAACCACAGCAATTAACAGCAACTTTAAACGGTAGCTACACTTACTGCGGAACGGCAAACGATTGGACTATAACAACTAACGCACAGGGCGGAACTTCACCTTACAAATACAGTTGGAACACAGGTGATACCACACCAAATCTTACCAACGTAAAACCAGGAAACTATCTCGTATTTATTACCGATATCAATGGTTGTAAAATTATGCAAACCTACAACGTTGTTTTGCCAAAAGTACTTGATGTAACAGCAACAATAACACAGTTAAACTGTACCGATGCCTGCAATGCAAAAATTGATTTAGCGCTTACAGGAGGCGTAGCTCCCTACAGTATCAATTGGAATACAGGTAAAAACACAGCCTCAATAGACAATCTATGCCCAGGTATTTACACGGCAACTGTAAAAGATCAAAAAGGATGCGAAGTTCAAGTACGTTATGAAATTACAAATCCAAGTCCGATTGTTGTGAACTTGGGTAGTAATAAAACACTGTGCAACAATCAATTTCAAAATTTAGACATTACAATTCCAGATGCTGCAGCAACATACCAGTGGACTTCAACAAATGGTTTTATAAGTAGCACCCCAAAAGTAACCTTGACTGATGCTGGTGTTTATACGGCCAAAGTAACCAATAGTCAAGGATGTACGGGCACGGGCAGTATCGAGATCTTTAAAACCAATGCTGGTATTAATTCTCAATTCTTACTTACGTCGCAAGCGTTTGCCAATGAAGAAATAATTTTGGTAAACACCAGCAACCCCATAAGCGCGACAGTAGAATGGATTTTACCTAGAGGTGCTGAAATAGTTAAAAAAACGAACGAAACCATTACAATTAAGTTTGTTCAAGCAGGTGCGTATCAGGTAACATTGCGCTCGTTTCTAGGAGAATGTCAGCAAGATTACACTAAACCTATTATTGTTGAAGAAGCAAGGTTACTGCCTGATATTGGTGATGCAACGACTCCTTTTATCATTGATTTTGTACCGCATCCTAATCCTACAACTGGAGCGTTTACTGTAGATATAAAATTACAAGAACCAGCCGCCATTTCGTTACGTCTTTACAGCTTGAACTCTGGACAACCAATAAATGACAAACAAGTTAATAATGCAAATGTGTATAGCGTAGATTACAATGTGAATTTACCCGCTGGAATCTACTTTTTATTGCTAGAAACTCCAAAAGGAAATGAAATTCGAAAAATTATAATTAAATAATGAGAGCAGTTAAAAACACATGTAGTAGTCGGCAGGGCTTTATTAGTATACAGAATATTGCGAATCACTATTTAAAACAACCAGCTATGAATTATGGCAAAAGAAAAAATAGTCGATCTGTGCTGGATTCTTTTAAAATG
Source organism: Flavobacterium muglaense (assembly GCF_014305155.1). Taxonomy (GTDB): domain Bacteria; phylum Bacteroidota; class Bacteroidia; order Flavobacteriales; family Flavobacteriaceae; genus Flavobacterium; species Flavobacterium muglaense. Next base: position 8,121 of record NZ_JACRUK010000010.1, on the reverse strand, counting down.
ATGGGTACTGCCTTGACGTGTTTACTTGGCATAACACTCTTTATGTCTAGCTGTACAAAAGAACAGGCAGTACCTATTACTATTGATTTTAGTATTGAGGTAGTAAATAATGATTACTCGGTACCCGTCCTAGTGAAAATTACCAATAAAACAGTTGGTGCGGACACCTATGATTGGTCATTTGAAGGTGCTGAAACAACCAGTTCTACCAAACAAAATCCAGGAACCGCTGTCTACACGAAAGAAGGCAACTATAGTATCAAATTAACAGCGATGAACCGTGATGGGATAGTTGAAACAAAAGAAGTAGCCATTGTTATCAACGATAAGATAGTAACCGGTTTCACTACCGCTATTGTCAAAGATACTTTTTCTCCTATGGAAGTCGCATTTACGAATACCACAACAGGAGCAAGTTCATACAAATGGACTTTTCAAAATGGTACTCCTGCAACATCCAATAGTCAAAACCCAACAAACGTTATCTTCACTGAACCTGGAGATCACACCATAACATTAGAAGTAAGTAACGGCAAGGAAACCTACCAACTGCAAAAAACAGTTACTGTAGCACCTTATTTAGCAGCCGCATTTGAGTACCAATTGGCATTCGAAGATGATGATTTACAAGCGCCACTAAGCTTAACTATGACTAATAATAGCGTGAGTGCCACTAGTTATACTTGGACTTGCATAGGAGGAAATCCATCAGTGAGTACAGCAACAAACCCTAAAATTACCTTTGCAACAGCAGGAACCTATACACTAAAACTTGAGGCTACTAATGGTAAAGAAACTAAAACTGCAACCAAAATCATAACAGTACTATCGAACACAAATTTAAGAACTTTTAGTAATGTGAAGCTAGGAATCAACACCGCACATAGCTCGAATGCTACAGCTGCTTTTTTCTCTACAACAACACGTGAGCTGTACAACAGTCAAGAAGTAAATAATTCTAACGGGTCTTTGATTGATATCGCTTTTTACGGACTTAGTGCAACTTTTTCTTTCAACAAATTTATTGCGCCCGATCAAGTACAGACTTTAAGCTTTAACGCAATCCCCAACGCCACACATACTCAGTTTATCAATAGTCAAGAATCCTGTAATTGTTCAAGCTCTTTATCTGTGGCACAATTTGATGCAATGACTACTGATGCCACATTATCCAATTTAACGATTACCGAAACAGCTGGAGGGTTACAAGATTTTGACAATAGCATAGTGCCACGCATCGTGCTATTTAAAACTCAAGATGGGCGAAAAGGAGCCATAAAAATTAAAAGCTTTATTGCCAATGGCGCAAATTCTTATATTGTTGTTGATATAAAAGTGATGAAAGAGTAAGTAGATTGCAGTAGGCAGGCTTCAGTTTGCAGTGGGCAGTTTGGAATGAATATTAGACAAAAATTCTAATTTATGTATAAAGAATTAATGGCATATCAAAAGGCGTTCAAGTTAGCCATGCAAGTATTTGAAGTGTCCAAAGCATTTCCTAAAGAAGAACGTTATGCACTAACCGATCAAATAAGGAGAAGTTCCCGATCTGTTTGTGCTAATATTGCGAATGGATACAGAAAACGATTGTATGAAAAACATTTTATTGCCAAAATATCGGATGCAGATATGGAAAATAGCGAAACCACCGTTTGGCTCGATTTTGCAGTTGCTTGCAACAACCTAACAGAAAACACACATCAAGAACTACTTGCCTTCACCGTAGAAACAGGCAAGCTATTAGGATATAGGATTCAAAATCCTGAAAAATTTAGTAAAAAATGAAAAAAATACTCCAAACTATAATCAACACATTGCAACTCGTAAACTGCATACTACATACTGCATACCGCATATTGCATACCGCATACCGCATACTGAACACCCCAAACCGAACACTGAAAACTGAAAATTTTATACTGCATACTGCCTACTGCCTACTACTCACAGTATTCTTATCATTACTAACCTTCCAGCAGGCATCTGCCCAAATTTACCCTATTCAAGTAAATCCGCAGTTAATACCGCCATATAGCTTAAAACTATCTGATTATCAAACCACCAATTCCGAAAAACTATTTGTCAATATCCTATTGACAGACACACAAGAAATAGGCCGACGCGTGCGACTTAAAATGCGCATCGAAGGCAATGGTTATAACATTCAAAATACAGATGTTGTTGCAGGAGCAACACCAATCTATTTGGATGGAGGAATTAATCAACGGCTATCAAACTTGGATTTACGTCCTTATTTTGAACTCAATAACCTTTTGGGAATAGCACCCCAACAATATACACAACCCTTACCTAGTGGTAGGTATGATTTCTGTTTTGAAGTATATGACTTCTTCTCTGGGCAATTATTGTCGCGCAAGAGTTGCTTCTCAGTTTATTTAATACTTAACGACCCCCCTATTCTTAACCTGCCTTTTCGGGGCGACTTAGTAACAGCCAAAAATCCACAAAATCTTCTTTTTAGTTGGACACCACGCCACCTCAACGCCACAGGAGTTCAATACGAGTTTACCCTTAAAGAATTGTGGGATACTACAATAGATCCGCAAGCAGCGTTTTTAAGCAGCCCACCACTTTATCAAACCACAACCTACACCAGCACCCTACTTTATGGGCCGGCAGACATTCCGCTTTTAGAAGGTAAAAAATACGCTTGGCAAGTACGAGCCATCGTAAGTGACGGGATCAGTGAAACCTCAGTCTTTAAAAATAATGGGTATAGCGAAATCTTTAATTTTACCTATCAAGGCAATTGCGAAGTACCAAAATTTGTCCTGTCCGAAGCCCAAAACACCCAAACGGTACAAATTACATGGCTGTATTCAGATCATATTCGGTACCAAATCCAATACCGTAAAAAAGGCTATGGCGATGACGACTGGTTCGATCTATATGCCTACAACCAGCAAGGCACTATTCACAATCTTGAAGCAGGAACTACCTATGAATTTAGAGTAGGTGGCGAGTGTACACCCGAGGGAGGCTTTGCTTTCTCTGGCATACAAGAGTTTACAACACCTACGGAAAGCGAAACTGCTTATTACAACTGTGGTATAATGCCACAGATAAAAATTACAAACAACACTCCTCTTCCTAGTTTAAAAAGGGGCGAAATTTTCACTGCAGGTGACTTTCCTGTTGTAACTGTAGAAGTAAATGGTAGTGAGGGCAACTATTCAGGCTGGGGGTATATAACCCTTCCTTTTTTAGCGCAGTTGAATAAGGTAATTAATATTGCTAACAAATTAAGTGATGGAGCAGTTAACATTGGTAAGTACACTAGAATAAAAGTAGACTTTAAAAGCATTCAAATCAATACGGATTACCAACTCACCAGAGGTGTAGTAGAGACAAGTTATGATCCTAAATGGAAAAGTATCCTTGATGCTGATGCTATCATTCAGGACTTAACAGGACTTAAAGGAGAGGTTGCCACTTTTGACGCTACCAAAGTAGAATTACAAGGCGTAAAGGTTGTTGATGGTCAAGTAGTTCTGGTTCTTAAAAACGGTACCGAAACCACAATTGATACTAAACCACCAGTAGTGATTACCGATAAAAACGGTAAAACCTTTACCGTAAACGAGCAAGGAGAAGTTACCGAAGGACAAGCCGCAGATGGTGGCGCACCTAATAAAAGCAACACCACAGGTGTGGACAACGCGGGCAATGTGAACTTGATATCATCTAAGGATGTAGAAGTACTATTTGAACCAGGCAACGGCAAATACACCTTTGACACCAACCCCAATCAAGACACAGGCCTATCTACAAACACAACACTTAATAGTACCTACGAAACTATTAACAAGGCTGATGGTGGTAACTATTACGTACACTACAAAGCACTGTCTAACACGCCGTTTAGTACAGATCAAATAAATGCTACAGCAATTTTCTCGAATGGAAAAACAAAAGAGAACCTTGTCTTTAAAACACAAAACGGAAATGCAGTAGAACCTTCATGGTCCGGTAATGTAGCGACATTTGAGCTAACCAAACAATTTGACTACGCTAAGGATGCTATTATAGCAACCGTAAAACCAGCCGACTCTACAGCCAAGTACGAAGTGGCTGGTAAAATAGACCTATGGCATCTTAGCGGTAAAAAAGTCAATGTAGTGCTTGTGAGTATCAATGATGCGCCAATTCCTAGCGATGCAGCAACAAAACTCAATGAAATATACAACAAAGCAGGAGTCAGTTTTAATGTAAGTACCATTAAGAAAAAGATTACCAACACTTGGGGTACTACTATAGTAACAGGAGCTAGTGACGCGTTAAATACGTACACCAATGGGCAGCAACTTGTGACCCAAGCGGTAATAAATGCATTGGGTAGCGAGTATAAAACCGATACCTATTACATGCTTTACACTAACGAAAAAGCCAACAATGGCAACGCAGGATTCATGCCGTTGTTGAGGCAGTTTGGTTTTGTATTTGATGGCGAAAACCGCACCCTAGCTCATGAATTAGGTCATGGTGTATTTGGCTTGAAGCACCCGTTTTCTAAAGATGCTGACCAACGCAAAACCAACTTGTTAATGGATTATGGTGGAGGTGAACTCTTGAGCCATAACGATTGGGAGATGATATATGCGCCAGGCTTGCAATTGTACCAGTTTACGCAAGGGAGTAGTGATGGGGCGCAGATTGCTGAAGGATTTAACTACATAATGCCAAACCATAAATCATTTAGATTTCAAACAAATGATGGAAAAAAAGATTCAGATATAATAAATGTTGATCATATCAATAACGGAGGTCATCCAAACGGCACACTGTACGCATTTAACATAAATGGAAAAGAATATGAATTTGGATTTGATTCTAAAAAAACTACCGAAGCATTTTATGAAAAAGGTTCTGATATTCCTTATAATAATGCCTACAATACAACTTTTGAGGAGCAAAATTACAGATTGTTAATTCAACAAGCCGCGAACTCTTGTAATTATTATCTTGCAGTAAGAAAAAAACCTAATTTATTAAATCCTGTTTTAACAATCCTTCCTGATGAAGTGCAAATACCAGCCATTAATTGCAGTAAAGTATTACTAAATGAAGCATCGGTAAATGCGGGAACTATAGATTGTAGTCTAATTGCAGAAATAAAAATAGATAATCCAGGTTCTATTGCTTTTCGAGTAAACAGAGCCGTAAAAGAATGTTTACAAGCGATAAAAACATCCGAAAGAGTGTCTATGATTAATGCTTTGCTTCCCTATCTTGGAAATATAGAAGACGCAAAAAGTAAAATTGCTTTGGAGGCAATGAACAGGGAAATAGGCGATACTAAAACTTACGTTTCAAATGTTTTTAATGCAGGAGATCAATATGATGTAGGAAGAGCCATTGCTCAACTAACAAGTACCGGTTTAGAAAATAATGACTTTCAAAGAGAGATTATAAATATTGTCAAAAAAAATAATTACGCGTTATTGGTAAAAATGCTTGGTGAATGTGACTTTGACGAAGTTACACATCCATTTATAGACGAAGTAAGTATTGCCTTTATGGCAAATCCTAATGTAGCTAAAACCACAAAAACAATAGAAGTTTTAGGCGAAACGCTCCGTTACCCTTCTTCTCTCATGCCTTATATCATTGGGCTAAAACCAAATATGTCTATCTCAAGTGATAAAGACCAGTTGAATGCGCAATATACAGTACTCAGCAAATTGCCAATAACATTTAATTCAAACGGAACAATTAATCTTAAAGAGTCATACTCTGAATATTTTAAAGGCAAAGGGATTGATGATATGACCTTTCCGTCACTTTATGACAATCCCACAGCAGACCCATTTGAAGCTACTGTTTTCTTGATAGGTATTGATAATAACGAATTAGGCTTACAAAAAGATAAGGTTATTGTAATGCCTGCAATATGGGGTTTATGTATAGAAAAAGCAATAGCAGAACATAAAAAAGCCCGTATTTGGCGCCATGTTGGTAATGGTGCTGCGGTAATAGGTGCAATAGTCGCTGCTGCACCATCAGGAGGCACAAGTATAGTAGGTGCAATAGCTATAATAGGCGGCGAAGCAGCAGTTCTTGATGAATTGATGATGATGTCAAAAGATGATGTTACGTTTGAACAATATCAAAGTAATATAGAATTATATGAGAAATGGGATCTAGTCTATAACAGCATAATGATGGTAGATGGACTAGTAAACGCTCCAGAGCTTGCAAAAACACTAGGCGGACTCGTGCAGCGAATGCGAAGCATATCGTACCTTAAAATTGCAGGCAAATCTTTGAAGCCTGAATTTGTTACTGCTTTAAAATTAGCGCTACAAGATATTGGTAAATATAAAAATATTGCAGTCATCAAGCTTGGAATAAAAAACACCATAAACTACACAAAATTTGCTTTTAAAAGTACCGATAATTTTATAGACATTATTATTCATGCAAAAGACAATAAATTTTATGTAGTTGTTGAAGGTGTAGTACAAGAAAAAAGCAGTAAAGAAATAATTAGTATCATAGACAACACACCTACAGGCAAGACTGCCAGATTATTATCCTGTAACGATGAAGCAGCAGCAATAGCCCTCTCAATTGAAACTAAAAAACCATTTTATGCCAGTGATGGTTGGGTAGAAATAAATAAAAACGGTGATGTTTTTTCTGAAAAAGATTTTTATCTTTACAACAGAGGTACTAGAGGAACAAAAGGCAGTAATTATACCAAAGGTAATGCAACTGAAGGAGTCGAATATTTAAGACTTGGAGATGGTGTTAGTGGGGTGGGGAAGACACTTGAACAAGTTAAATCATTATTGTCTAATGCACCAAGTTGGCTTAAAACAAATGATGATTTACTTAGACGTTTAGCAAACGAGTCAGATGATTTTATAAAGAAAGTTGACGATTATTATAAGAATGCCATACCTTCTAATACACCGTCAGGATTCAATGGAGAAGGTGTTTATAGTGGTGTTAAATTTAATAAATATGGGCATCCCGAATTAACTCCTCATGTATCAAGCCCCGATCATATTGTGAAAATTGAAATGAAAGGAAATTACACATCTGATATGACTGACGCAAAAAATAAGTTGGTACAACAAGCTTTTGATGGTGATGCAAGTAAAGTTAGAAAGTCAATTGACCCAAATACAGGCAATCAATCTTCAGGATGGTCTCCTTTTCAAATAAAACAAGCGGATGGTTCTTGGAGTGAACCATATACATGGCATCATCATCAGGACGGCAGTAGTATGTATCCAGTAAAGAAATCTGTTCACGATGCAATTATAGGAAAGCATACTGGAGGGAGAGAGATTGTAACAAAGTACCCTGAATTAAAAGGCTTTTTTAATCAACCATAAAATCATGAATCGAATCGGTTTAGAATTATTACAACAAGTAGACAAAAACGCTGATGGATTTGCTGAATTATTGAGTAATCATCAACTACCTCCTAAGTTTTTGGATTTTATAACATTATTTAAAATTGGATATAAGTCATTCAAGTTAGAAAAGATAGTTTTGAATGATGACGAAATGGATTTTTACCCATTAACATCAATTGTTACCTATGATGGTGTACAAGTTGATGGAGAAGAATATTTTGGAACAATTGACCATATTTTCCCCTATAAGAAGGTATTAGATGAAATTGAAAAGTATAAAAACAAAGAAGAGAATTGGAATAAATTTGGTTTTATCCAGATTGGTTTAATTTACCAAGGAGATGTTTTATTGCTAGGCGTTGAAAATAAAAATAGAGATGAAATTTGGAGATATGGACAAGGGCTTTTAAGTAATGTTCATACCAAATTAGAAGACAATATTTTTGATTTATTTATGAGGTCAAAGGAAGTACTATTACAAGAGGATTTGGAAGACTGGGGGATTAAACCCTATCAAATTTACAAATTACTTACTGAGGATTTTTGGCGAGTTAGAAAAGAAAATGTCTAAAACGGAAACTTTTGAATCAAAAATAAGTTTCCAAATTGGCTAAAAATAAATTTACCCAGCTGTGCGAAGTCTTCATTAAAAATGAAAACGTTATTAAAACTAGGGGCGTGCTGTGCGAAGTCTCCCGACTTCGTACCCGTTCCTATAATCCACACAGTTAAT
>NZ_JACRUK010000001.1:159246-249380 GCF_014305155.1 Flavobacterium muglaense | reverse complement strand
GCTCGCTGAATTGTATTGTTTGTTGTTGTATTAACATCTAAAAAACACTTATAATTAGACTTAAATATAAGAAAAAAAGAGTAGAAATCCATAGATATCTACTCCTTTTTAGGTCTTAATTTATTAGAAACACTTTTTCAGTGCCCTCCTTCCGTTGGTCGCTCTTTTTTGTTTAGAAAAATTCATTTTTACGCCACAAGGATTTCCATTCCCATCTGGGCTAAAACTCCGTACGCAATAACAACATTTAGTTTAAAGCACTCTGCTTACCGTTAATCCATCACGAATAGGCAATAAAACCGTTTCTACTCTAGGATCGTTTTTTAAGAGTATATTGTATTCAAGTAGTATTTTAGTACTAATGTCTTTTGGGTTCAAAGGTTCCAGTACTTTACCGCTCCACAACACATTATCTGATAAGATGAGACCGCCTTTATTCATCTTAGGAACAATCAATTCAAAATAATTGATGTAGTTTTCCTTATCAGCATCGATGAAAACCAAATCAAATTTAACGTCAAGCGTAGGTATAATATCCGTTGCTTCTCCCAGATGCTGTACAATTTGCTTTCCCCAAGGAGACTTGTCAAAATGTTTGCGCTGAAAATCAATTAGCTCTTCCTTAATGTCTATAGTGTGCAAAACACCATTTTCTTGCATTCCTTCGCACAAACACAAAGCCGAATAACCGGTATAAGTCCCTATTTCTAGAATGTTTATCGGTCTAATTAATTTGGCTAACATGCTCAAAACTCTACCTTGAAAATGACCGCTAAGCATGCGTGGCAAAAGAATTTTTTGATACGTTTCTTTGTTTAAAGCCGCTAATAAAGCGGGTTCTTTTTCAGAGTGTTGCTCAATGTAATCTTCTAATTCTACTGAAATGAAATGCATTTTTTAATTTTTTACAAAGTTATTAAATTATCAAAACAACAAATCAACAAATAGTCATTAAATTTGCAGCATGCAAACGGAGAAAAAAGACATACGAGCAGTATCAAAAGAAGATTTACGCGAATTTTTTGTAACCAGTGGAGACAAAGCCTTTCGCGGTAATCAAGTTTATGAATGGTTGTGGAGCAAAGGTGCACACAGTTTTGAAGATATGACAAACATTTCTAAAGAAACACGTGCCATGTTGGAACAAAATTTTGTGATTAATCACATTAAAGTAGATGCCATGCAACGTTCAGAAGACGGTACAGTAAAAAATGCTGTTCGCTTACATGATGGATTAGTGGTAGAGTCGGTTTTAATCCCGACTAATACAAGAACCACAGCTTGCGTTTCTAGTCAAGTAGGTTGTAGTCTAGATTGTAACTTTTGCGCAACAGCGCGATTAAAAAGAATGCGAAACTTAGAACCTGCCGAAATTTACGATCAGGTTATAGCCATCGATAAAGAGAGTCGTTTGTATCACAACCACCCACTTTCTAATATTGTTTTCATGGGAATGGGTGAACCATTGATGAATTACAACAATGTATTAAAAGCCATTGAAATGATTACTTCCGAGGAAGGTTTGGGTATGTCGCCAAAGCGTATCATGGTTTCTACATCTGGAGTACCTAAGATGATCAAGAAATTAGCCGATGATGATGTAAAATTCAAATTAGCAGTATCACTACATTCTGCTATTGACGAAGTTCGAGCGAGAATCATGCCTTTTAGTGCTAATTTTCCTTTGGCAGATTTACGCGAATCATTAGAATATTGGTACCGAAAAACCAAATCTAAAATCTCATACGAATATGTGGTTTGGAAAGGGATTAACGACAATAAAGAAGCAATAGATGCTTTGGTTAAATTTTGTAAATATGTTCCTTGTAAAGTAAACTTAATCGAATACAACCCAATTGATGATGGAGAGTTTCAACAAGCCTCTGAAGAAGCGACTAATGCTTATATAAAAGCACTCGAAGCAAGCGGGATTGTGGTAAAAGTACGTAGGAGTAGAGGTAAGGATATTGATGCAGCTTGTGGTCAACTAGCAAATAAAGAAGCATAAAAAAAGGAGTTCAATTTAATTTGAACTCCTTTTTTATTTTCAACCGCCTTGGTTTTATTTTCCCAAAGTAATTTGAGCAGCAGTACCTCCATTGATAGAAAGCATTGCGATATTGTCACAATCTCCAGTACCATAATCAATAGTAGCGTAATTGTTGTTTTTTGTTATTTTCAATATGCCACTTACGGGGTAAGGTTTAGGGATTTGTAGTAAGCTACATTCGGCTTTATATACTAGCGGTGTTGTTGTAGTTATCAAAGATGTAAAAACTTCTTTTTGTGGATTAGTTGTAATCACAGTTCCACTAATAGCGTATACATCGTCATTTGAAATTAATCTAGTCGAAAATCCAGCAGTCATCTCTCTAGTCAATTGTCCAGTACGCGTATAAACTCCTGATGTTGTCGTTAAAGACATATCGGTAGTGCTGTACGTTGTTTTAGGGTGTAAAGTAGCTCCGTCACCAACCATTGTTCGGGTCCAAGTTAGTGTTCCTTCTAATTTGTTTTCATTGATATAGAAATCATTATAAGTAACTGTCATGACCTTTGGGAAGCTTGTTCCTTTGGTTCTAGTCAAAATAACTTGGCCTTTTAAAGTACGACCTCTAAATACACATGAAGTGGTAGCGGTACCAAAAGTAATTGTTATTTTTCGAACTAAATCGGTTGATTCTAGATCGCTTATCGTAGCGCAATCAGGTAGAATAGATTTGTAGTTGTTTGTGCTTTTTCCAGTTGTAGATCCTTCTGTAGCTTCATATTGATCATCGGCAATAAGTGAAATATCATCAATTGCATTGTCCATGGTTTGGGTTTCAACAACATCATTAGTTGTTAGTTTGGTGTCGGTGGCATTTGTAGTAGATTCTTGTGTGCAACTCGTAAAAGTAAATACACTAAACAATAAGCCGATTACTAGTTTTTTGGTTTTCATAATTTCAGGTTTTAGTTAGTAGGTTTTAGGTTTTGATTCTGGAGATTAATTAGCTGTAAAACTACAAAAAATGGAGTCGTAAAAAGCACGTTTTTAATCAACCTATTTTAGTGCAGTTTACCAGTTATACTAATATTTAAGCAGATAGAATGAGGTGTCAACTGTGTAGAACGCAAAAGAGCTTGACAATATTGTCAAGCTCTTTTGCTTTAGCTGTCAAAGCACTCTATTTAGCCACTCCTGGAATTTCATTCGCAATTGGATGATTGGCTTCAAATTTGTAGCCCATGATTTTTGCCATGGTTTGAGCAAATTGATTTTGATATAATTGGGTATCGTTTTTCATTTCGCCTTTTGGTTCAATTTGAGGTCCCATGGTAGCAAACCATATTTCAGAAGCGTCTTTTATATGAGGTCCATGACTCGTCCATTCTGCTTTTGTAAGGTCTCCTCGACCATGATCGGTAGTGAAAACTAGAGCAGTTTTGTCTTTGTATTGCGGATCATTTTGAACAAAATCCCAAATTTCTTTAATCCAAGCGTCTACTTGATGGGCTGCGTCAAGATACGAACGATAAAATCCTGCATGTGCCCATTCATCAGTTTCGCCATACGATATGTAGAGCACTTTCGGCTTATTCGTTTTTAATTCTTCAAGGGCACCATAATGTGTAAAAACATCCAAACATTCTTCTTCATGAAAAGGTTTAAAAGAATCGGCTAGCATAGCATTAATTAATTTTTGTCTCTCTGTTGGCGTTTTACCTCCTACTTTATCAAAAGCAGATACGACGGGAAAACCAGCTCTTTTTTCGTTTAAAATGTTGTCAAAAGCATCCCAGGCACCAAATGCTGCTACTTTTCCTTTTATTTTAGTTTGTTTGCTTAAAAACTCTAAAACAGTACTATTCGGATTTGCAGGGTAATGATTTGAATTGATTAAGGTATCGGCATATCCCGTCATGATTTCATTATAACCAGGATAACTAAACCAGTATGGATTGGCATTGTTTACTTTATTACCTAGTGTTCTATTGCCATATATTTGTCCTTTTTTGGCAAGTATAGACCACATAAAGGGCAATAGTTTTTCTCTACGTTCACTTTCATTCTCTGCCCAATATTTTTTATAAATATAAGAGCTGTCATTCTGATTGAATTTTTTATCTCTTGCTAACGTTTCGTCCATTCCTTTGAAAGCTTCTTGCCATCTAAAACCATCTGTGGTAATAATGATAATGTTTTCGGCCTGCTGTGCTTGACTATTTAATACACTAAAAAAAGTCAGTAATAAAAATATTTTTTTCATGTTTTTTTTAATTAAAAATTATCCCACCAAGTTTTTGCGTTAATATCATCTGTTCCGCCCATTTTTTGCAAAGCATCGCTATTGTTTTCTTTATTTACTGATTGCTCTAAGCTAGGGTACATAATCCTTCTTGGGATTTTTCCGTTGTTTTTGGCTCCAGGTCCTGCCTTGATAAAGCTAGGTTTGCCTGTTCTTTTGTAATCCAACCATGACTCTACGCCAGTGTGGTATAAAGCTAACCATTTTTGAGTATATAAAACCTCCGTTGTTGGGCTATAGGGTGCTGTTACAGTCAAGTAATCAGTAGGCATGATCACATTCCATTGTTTAAAGGATGCTTCTACAGCAGTATTGTAATAGCTTTGAGCAGCTCCAGTGGTAATCAAGTTTCTTTGGCGTGCTTCAGCAAGTAAAAAGTTTAATTCGCTGTAGGTCATAAATAGTGATGAAATTTTTGTTTTTGTATAAAAATAATCTTCGGATCTTCTGGAATATTTCGAAGGTTCTCCTATTTGATCTAATGTAAGCCCGGGTTGCAGCCCTAGTTGATTGGTAGTCCCTACGATTGGGTCAATCCATTCGCCTAGACGTGGGTCGTTATTGGTAATTAAAGTATTTACTAAATGAGTAGATGGAATTACAATATTGTAACCATAGAGTCTGTTAATCCCGTCACTCATGGGAGAAATATTAGGGAAACTACCCGAATAAACATAATTAGCATTATCGCTATTAGACTGGAATAACGGGTAATCTGTAGGTTTTGAAACAATTTCGGTTAGTTTAGTGCTTACGTTTACTTTATTCGAAATGCGCATCAAAAGCCGAATGTGGAGTGAATTAGCAAATTTTTTCCATTTCATCATGTCCCCGTTAAAAAGCAAGTCACCTTCTACTTTTGATTTGATATCAATTAAGCTATTGGCTTTGTCTAAATTTAAAAGTAGTTGGGTGTAGATTGCTTCTTGAGTGTCATATTTAGGTTTTAGAATCCCTTCTTCTCCTTTTGAAGCTTCAGAATAAGGAGCGTTTCCATAGGAATCAGTAATTAGACTCATGGTGTAGGTTTCAAGTACAAGGCCTATAGCTTCATAGTTTTTATCGTTTATTGCTATGGCTTGTTTTTTTAGATCATAAATATCATTAAGCCATTTGTACATACCCCAAAAACGATCGTCGGCTCCCCAATTGTAAACATCGAGTTCATTGTATTCATAATTACCTCCGTATTGTGCAACAATATCACCAAAGTTGAAAGCATTAGAAACATTGGTGTTAGCCAAGTTAAAGATAATATTAGGTAGCATTTGTTTAGGCTGTGAGGCTGTGGGTTGATTTTTATTTGTGTTGATTTCTTCGAATCCATCGGTACAAGAAAAACAAGTACCACATAATAGTAGTAATAATATAATTTTTTTCATGGTAATTTTTTTTAGAATGAAGCATTTAATTTGATTCCGTAGTTTCTAGATGAAGGCAATTGCAGTACTTCAAATCCCGGTAAAAGTGTTCCGCCACTTATGGCTTGTGTTTCGGGATCAATGTTTGGGACTTTCGTCCAAAGGGCCAAATTATTACCAACTAAACCCATGCTTAAATTTTGCATTTTTACAGCGTTGATCCATCGCGTAGGGAATCGATAATTCAAACTTAGTTCTCTCAGTTTTACGTAAGATGCGTCAAAGGAGTTGGCTTCAATATTATCTCTTCGGAAGGCATTCGAATAATACCAGTTTTCGGCGCTTATTGAAGTCGTATTAGGGCTGTATGTGCCATCGGTATTTTGCACTACGCCTTGACCAATTATGCCAGTTTCACGTCCAGGAAGTGAAACTGCAAGAATACCACTTTCCATCCCGATGGCGTTTGTCATCGAATAGATTTTTCCGCCATGACGTACATCAAATAAAGCATTTAGCGTAATGTTCTTGTATTTTAAATTGGTAGCAAGTCCTAACATCCAATCGGGATTATAATTCCCTATTTTCTTAATTTTTGTGTCTAGAATAGGACTTCCAGTATTGTCATAAACAATTTGATTGTCAGGGCTTCTTAAGTAGCCACGACCATATATGTCACCCATGCGTTCTCCTACACGAGCTTCAATTGTACCGCCATTAGGACCTTGCGCGATGATGTAATTATTAATTCCGTCAGTTAATGCTTTTACAGTTCCGCGGTTCTGAGTAAAATTAGCGTTAAGCGACCACTCAAAATCTTTAGTTCTAATAGGCGTAATTCCTAACCCTAGTTCGATTCCTTTATTTTGAATTTTACCAGCGTTTATTACATTCGAATTAAAACCAGTAGCTTGTGAAATGTCTAGTCCTACAATTTGGTTTCTAGAGTTGGTAATATAATAACTAGCATCTAGCGTTATTCTTTTTTTGAAAAATTGTGCTTCAATTCCCAGTTCGTACGACGTAGCGATCTCGGGTTTTAAATTACTGTTCAGTATTGAATTAGGGTTTGTTAAGGTACCAGCAAGAGATCCGTTATTATAGGTTTTTAATAAGCGGTATGGGTCAGTGTCGTTTCCTACTGATGCTGCATTCATTCGTACTTTTAGAAAATCAATGTTTTTATTCAGATCAAAGGCTGATGTTGGAATAAAACTCAACGAAGCCGAGGGATAGAAATAAGAGTTGTTATTTGCAGGAAGCGTAGATGACCAGTCATTTCTAGCGGTAAGGTCTAAATATAAATAGTCTTTATATCCTATGTTAGCCAAGCTGTACATGCTATTAATGCGTTTTTTATAAATGTTTCTAGACGAAATAGGCGTTACATTGATGTTTTGTAAATTGTAAATTCCGGGAATACTAATTCCTTGTCCTTCAATTTTACTTTCGGAGGTGTATTGATTCATACTATTGGCTCCATAAGATATTTTAACCGAAAAGTCTCCAAAAGTATGATCGTAACTCAATAACATATCTGAGTTGTATTCTGTAAAACCAATTGTTTGTTCTCGGTACATTCCTTGCGTGTATCTTGAGGAACCAATAGGTCTTCGTGACCATCTAAAGTCATTAGAATTATCCATACCTATACGGGCCATGAAAGAGAAGTCAGTATTGATTTGATAAGTTGACGATATGTTACCAAAAAGGCGGCCTTTTTTGAAAGCATTGATGTTTTCGTAAGCAATTTTAAAAGGATTATCTCCCCAGCCAAACATGCTATTTTGTTTTACATCCTTCACAATCCAATACTCTTTAAGCCAGTCTAGATCAACATTAGTATGGTTCCATAGTAAGTTGTACATAATTCCTTGACTTCCATAACCGGACACAGGTGTGTTGTCACTAGCACTTTTGGTATATGTGGCAACGGTTGCTAGTTTCCATTTGTCCGAAATGTTGTAATTCAAGTTTAAACTGATGTTTTCGCGTTTTAAATTCGAGTTTGGAACAATGTCTTCGCTTGTAGTTTTTCCATAACTCAATCTAAAATTTGTTTTTTCGTCAGAACCAGAAACGGAAACCGAATTCGAAATAGAATTTCCTTTTCGAAAGAAATCATTTAAGTTGTATCTAAATTCGAAAGGTAATACTAGACCTTGGCCTATAGAATAACCAGGGCTGCCGTTTTGTAGTAGTGAAACACCCGAGTCAAATCGTGGTCCTAGGTTGGTGTCAGCTCCCATATCGTAAGTTTGTTTAGAGCCAGCGCCGTAAATACCTTGTATTTCGGGTAATCGTAATGCTTCGCTGGTCATAAATGAGGACGAGATTGAAACCCCCATTCCTTTTCCTTTTTTACCTGATTTAGTAGTAATTACAATTACACCGTTGGCCGCTCTTGAACCATAAAGGGCAGATGCTGCTGCTCCTTTTAGGACGTTTACGCTTTCTATGTTTTCTTGATTAATCTCTGAGGCTCCATTTCCGTAATCAGTTGGTAAATCAGTTTGAGTCGTTGCAGATCCACCTACACCATAAACATTATTGTTAATAGGGATTCCATCTACTATAAATAATGGACCGTTATTGTTGATGTTTAAGGACTTATCTCCTCGAATAGTTATACGAGAAGAACTTGTGATTCCGTTTCCAGAACCTGTTATTTGAACGCCCGATATCTTTCCAGTTAAGTTTGATACAAAATTAGCCGAGTTTACTTTATTAATATCATCCGATTTTAATTCTTGTGAGGCATAACCCAGTGCGCGTTTGTCTCTTTTAATACCCAGAGCGGTAACCACAACTTCGCCTAATGATACCGAATCGTCTTGCAGTAAAACGGTCAGGAAATCTTGATTAGTAATTAAAATCTCTTTTGTGGTGAATCCCATGAAAGAGAAAACCAATGTCTTTCCTTTTTCGGTGGTAATACTAAAATTCCCATTTGCATCAGTAATTGCTGTGTTTTTAGTTCCTTTAACTACAATTGTGGTTCCGGTTAGTGGAAACCCAGCGGAGTCAGTCACTTTTCCTGAAACCGATTTTGATTGCGCATTCATGTAATGCGTACAAAACAGAAGGAAAAGAAAGCATGCGATTTTTCTTGAAATTTTCATTTGTTAGTTGTTATGTTTGTCATGCAAACTTAGAAGTACAACGAGAACTGCTGATTAAGATAACTTTAACAAAACTGCTGATACAATTAAGAATAGGTTAGCAATGTTAAGTGGGTATTTTTTTAAATTGCAGTAGTTAAATTGCGTTAAAAACACATTCTTTTTACTAAAAGATGTAACTTTGAAATCTAAATGAATGTTACCTCACAAATAAAACAGCCCATCTTTAAAGAAATGGAACTTTTTGAAAAAAAGTTCTATGAATCGATGACTTCGCAAGTGGCTTTACTGAATAGGATTACCTATTATATAGTAAACCGCAAAGGGAAACAAATGCGTCCTATGTTTGTTTTTCTTACTGCTAAGATGGTTTCTGCAGGAACAATCAACGAGCGTACCTACCGCGGGGCTTGTGTAATTGAACTTATTCACACTGCTACACTGGTACATGATGATGTGGTGGATGATAGTAATCGCCGTCGTGGATTTTTCTCGATCAATGCGCTTTGGAAAAACAAAATTGCGGTATTGGTTGGTGATTATCTATTGTCAAAAGGACTTTTGTTGTCAATAGACAATGACGACTTTGATTTACTCAAAATTATATCTGTCGCTGTACGCGAAATGAGTGAGGGCGAATTACTCCAGATTGAAAAAGCCCGAAGACTCGATATTACAGAAGATATTTATTACGAAATCATTCGAAAAAAGACCGCTACACTTATTGCGGCTTGCTGTGCTCTTGGTGCAAAATCGGTTATTGAAGATGCTGTACAAGTAGAGAACATGCGAAAATTTGGCGAGCTCATAGGTATGGCATTTCAGATTAAAGACGACTTATTTGATTACACGGATGAAGCCATCGGAAAACCAACTGGTATCGATATCAAGGAGCAAAAAATGACGCTTCCTTTAATTCATGTTTTGAATACTTGTACTTCAAAAGAAAAATCATGGTTGATCAATTCGATCAAAAACCACAACAAAGACAAAAAAAGAGTCAAAGAAGTAATTGCTTTTGTCAAAGACAATAACGGTTTAATATACGCTGAAAACAAGATGGCTGAATTCCAGCAAGAAGCTTTACTTTTATTAAATAATTACCCTGAATCTGATTTTAAAGACGCATTGATCCTTATGGTGAATTACGTTATTGAAAGAAAGAAATAGTTTTTGTATTGTTTAATGTAAATCATTGCCAGGAATACTTTGTATCTTTGACTTTTTATAACTTTTACCCCAAAATAAATTGATTTCAAAAGCGACTATAGATACTGTTTTCGAAACTGCTCGAGTAGAGGAGGTTATTGGTGATTTTGTCCATTTAAAGCGCGCCGGTAGTAATTTTAAAGGTTTGAGTCCGTTCTCTGATGAGCGTTCGCCTTCCTTTATGGTATCTCCTGCCAAGGGGATTTGGAAAGATTTTAGTTCTGGAAAAGGTGGTAATTCTGTTGCTTTTTTGATGGAACACTCTCATTTCACCTATCCAGAAGCTATTCGATACTTAGCAAATAAGTACAATATCGAAATCGAAGAAACAGAGCAAACTGATGAAGAAAAAGCCATTACTGACGTGCGTGAAAGCATGTATCTTGTGTCTGAATTTGCCAAAGATTATTTCCATAAAACTCTTTTGAAAACGGAAGAAGGTAAAGCAATAGGGTATTCTTATTTTAAAGAAAGAGGATTTACTGCTGAAACTATCGAAAAATTTAGTTTGGGTTATTCGCCGGAAGCTTGGGACGCTTTTACAAAAGAAGCATTAGGCAAAGGATATAAATTAGAATTTCTAGAAAGTACAGGATTAACAATTGCTAGAGAAGATAGGCCTTTTGACCGCTTTAAAGGGCGAGTAATGTTTCCTATTCAAAGTATGTCAGGGCGAATTTTAGGATTTGGAGGACGTATCTTAACCAATGATAAAAAAGCGGCTAAATACCTCAATTCACCAGAAAGTGATATTTACCACAAGAGTAAGGTATTATATGGTATTTTTCAAGCGAAGCAATCGATTGCCAAATTAAACAATTGCTATTTGGTCGAAGGATACACAGATGTGATTCAGTTCAATCAAGCGGGTATCGAAAATGTAGTGTCATCGTCAGGAACGGCATTGACTCCTGATCAAATTCGCTTGATTAATAGATTAACAAAAAACATCACCGTATTATTTGACGGAGATGCTGCTGGACTGCGTGCAGCTATTCGTGGTATTGATTTGATTCTAGAAGAGGGGATGAATGTAAAAGTATGTACATTTCCTGATGGTGAAGACCCGGATAGTTTTGCCAAAAAAACACCTCATGATGCATTAATAGCGTATCTAGACGAAAACGCAAAGGATTTTATACAGTTCAAAGCGTCAACATTGATGGATGAGGCAAAAAATGACCCTATCAAGAAAGCCGATTTGATTAGGGATATGGTTACTAGTATCTCTAAAATTCCGGACCGTATTCAGCGCGAAGTGTATATTCAAGAATGTTCTCGTATCATGGATATCTCTGAGCAGGTTTTAGTGAGTACATTGGCACAGTTGTCTCAAAAAGATGTTGCTGAGATTGAAAAAAAGCAAAAGCAAGATCAAGGTAAAAAGGCTTTTGAGGTAGTTAAAAATGAAGATCAAGTTGAAGCTCAAAAAGTAGATATTCTATATCGCTTAGAGCGAAAAATCATCGAGATTTTACTTTTGTACGGAAATAAAACAGAAGAGTTTGAAGATACATTCATGAAGACCAATGACGACGGTGAAATTGTCATGGTTACTGAAAATAGAGCGTTCAAAGTTTTTCAAAGAATTTATTTGAGTCTTCAGGAGGATGAGGTTGAACTAGCGAATCCTTTATTTAAAGACATATTCAATGATTTGATTAACTACTATCTCCAAAATGACAAGTTCAGTTTGGAGCAGTATTTAATGCATTTGCAGCCCGAATTTGCGCAAGAAGTAACGGATATCCTCATGGAGGAAGAGCGACTTGTAATGCACAACTGGGAGGGGCAAAATATTTTTCCAAAATCCAAGAATGACACAATTGCTCAAAATGTTTCTGAAACTATTTTGACACTGCGTTGGTATCTTGTGGGTAGAATCATTGAAGAGTTAAAAGGCTCCATTTCTGCCGAAGCAGATAATACAGAGCCTATGACTATGATTCAGGATTACAATGGATTAACAAATGCCTTTTCTAAAAAATTAGGTAGGGTAATGTCTCGATTCTAATTAAACGATTTCTAGTTTTTTTGCTTTATCAACAAGGTCAACAAGGTTAGTAACGTTTAATTTTGTTAATAATCGCAATTTATACGTACTGATCGTTTTTTCGTTAAGGCTAAGAATATCGGCAATTTCATGATTCTTTTTTCCTCCACTTAAATAACGTAAAACTTCAACCTCGCGGTTCGATAGTTTTCGGTATAATCTTTCGCTTTTGCTTTGTTTTGCAATTAAGGCAAGATTTTTCTTCACGGTTTCATTCATGATGATCTTTCCTTGTTGCACTTTTACAATCGATTGACCTAAAGTCTCTAGTTTTTCTCTCTTGTGTACAAATCCAGACACACCTGCTTTAATAGCATTTGGAGCATAGATTTGTTCAGAAAGGCCACTATAGATGATTATTTTGGTCTTAGGAAAGTTTTTAATAATAGACTTAACTTCAAATATACTTGCAAGTCCTTCTAGTTCAAGGTCTAAAATTAATACGTCAATATCTTTAGTGAGAAGTATGTCTCTAATCATTAAGAAGCTTCCAACATTTGCTGTTATAGAAATGTCGGCGTGGTCTTTGAAGTAGGATTTTACTCCAAAATGTACTACAGGGTAGTTGTCTGCTATACAAACTTTTATCATAATATCGTTTTTTAAGAGTTTTTAATTGTAAAGAGTTATTAAAGTTAGTTAAAAAAACGGGTATTCACTAATTAATGTGTGTAAAAGACGATTAAATTACGTCAATTTGACACACAGGTATAGAAATCATTTTATGTTGATTGATTTTGTTTAGCCTTTTGTAAATTTGGTAAACAATTTTCTCTCTTTCCGTAAAATTTTCCTGCGACGATTTTTCTTCGTCAATTAGCATTGCCCATTCTAATTCATCATAACTTGCGCCAAGTTGTTGTTCATCTGTTTTCTCATCTCCAAACAATCCGTCCGAAGGCGAAGCTTCTAAGATAGATTGTGGAACTTTTAAATAAGCCCCTAATGCAAAAACATCTGATTTCATCAAATCAGCTATGGGACTAAGGTCTACACCTCCGTCACCATATTTTGTGTAAAACCCCACGCCAAAATCTTCTACCTTGTTTCCGGTTCCAGCAACTAATAATCCACGAATTCCAGCAAAATAGTACAACGTAGTCATGCGCAACCTAGCTCTAGTGTTAGCTAAAGTCAAGTTGAGCGTGTGCTCTTCTATGTTTACTGTTGGTAATGTTTTTTTTAATGTTTCAAAGCTGTCAGTTAAGTCTGCTTCTACACTTGATACGTTCGAAAATCGATCTTGCAATTGTTTAATGTGTTCTCGTCCTCTGTTAACATGGCTTTGATGTTGGTGAATTGGCATCTCAACACATAGGACTTCTAGTCCAGTTTGAGCGCAAAGTGTTGAGGTTACTGCAGAGTCTATTCCTCCAGAGATCCCTACAACAAAGCCTTTAACATTTGCATTAGTGGCATAATTTTTTAGCCAGTTTACAATATGCGTATTTACCTTTTCAACTTGAATAGTATTTTTTTTAGCCATAATAATTAACTTTTAAGAACGAGCAATGTATATTTGCATGATCAAAATAGTAGGATATTGTTTTTGAGTGGTATTTCAATTGCAAATTTAAATAAAAAAAATGAAAGTATTTACATATAGTTTAGTTCTCTGCTGTTTTTTTATTTCTTGCGGTAAGAAGGATAAGATTGAGAGAGAGGTTAGTGCTGTTCCTGTTACGGTAAAAGTGGAGCGTTTTGACAAGATTTTTTTTGAAACAAAGCCTCAAGATTTAGGTAAAATAAAAGCTAAATTCCCTTTTTTCTTTCCGGCAGCAAATGATGATTCGATTTGGTTAGAGAAGATGCAAAACCCACAATGGCGCGAGTTGTATGCAGAGGTTGAAAAAAAGTATGAGGACTTTGAGCCTACAAAAACCGATTTGACAGCGCTGTTTCAGCACATGAAATATTATTTTCCTAAAACGAAAACGCCAAAAGTGATTACGGTGATCTCGGAGATGGATTACAATAATAAAGCTATTTATGCAGATAGTTTAGTGATTGTTGCGCTGGAGTTATATTTAGGTAAAGAGCACAAATTTTATCAGTTTCCAAATTACATCAAGCAAAATTTTGAGCAAAAACAAATTGCTCCTGATGTTGTTGCTAGCTTTTTTAAGTATATAACTCCTCCAAATCAAGAAAAGAACTTGCTTTCTAATATGATTTATGCTGGAAAAGAGTTGTACTTAAAGGATATGTTACTGCCAGATTATACTGATAATGAAAAGATAGGGTACACGCCAGAGGAACTTAAATGGTGTGAGGAGAATGAGAGTTATATATGGCGTTATTTTATCGAAAAAGAAATGTTGTATAGTGATGATCAAAAATTGATTCCCAGATTTGTTGCTCCAGCACCTTTTTCTAAGTTTTATTTAGAAATCGATAATGAATCACCAGGTCAAGTGGGTGCTTGGATAGGTTGGCAAATTGTGCGCTCCTATATGAATAACAATGAAGTATCTTTGCAAGAATTATTAAAAGTAAATTCAAAAGAAGTTTTTGAAAAGTCAAAATATAAACCAAAAAAGTAATGTCAAATATAAATAGATCAGAAATTAAATTTCTAGTAGAGTTAGATGAGAACCGTGTTCCTGAAAAATTGCTTTGGTCTGCCAAGGACGGTGGAGTAGAGTTAGATGAAGCAAAGGCGATAATGTTGTCTGTATGGGATAGTAAGGTTAAGGAGAGTATGCGTATTGATTTGTGGACCAAAGAAATGCCAGTAGATGAAATGAAAATTTTCTTTCATCAAACCTTAGTGGCAATGGCTGATACTTTTCAAAGAGCGACTGGCGATGATAAAATGGCGGATACCATGAGGGATTTTTGTGAGTATTTTGCCGAAAAATTAGAATTGAAATCAGGGATTTAATTATAAAAAAAAGTGCTACTTGTAGAAGTAGCACTTTTTTTATTTGGTGATTGATTTGGTTTTTAAATCTCTCAATATTTTTTTTAAAGAACCAATCATTAGTTTATTGGCGCTTTTATGAAAGGATATGTTGTCAATTAATTTATTAGACTTTTGAGTTTCCCAAACTGACTTTGTTTGTTTAGCTCGTTCGGTGCCTATTGCTCTTTGAGAGTAAATGATCTCTTGCAGGTTTAGATCGTATATTTCTACAGTAACCTCGCTTTGGTTTTGTCCAGTGGAGTATTCGTCTTCATATAAACCAATTACCCCTATTTGATCTTTATTTTTCCTCGAAGAGATATTTATAAAATAGTCAAATCCAGTTCCAATTTTTAATTCTTTAAGCTTTTGTTTGTTCGGGTTTAAAGGAATTTGATCGGGGATTAGTAATGCGGTAACATTCTCACGATAGAAATACCGTTCATTTAAATTTTCGATAAAGAAATCAGTAGCCTCTTCTTTGAGTTTGTTAATGTTAGTGGAAGGACAGTCTAATTGATTTAATAGCCATTTTCCATGGGTAAAATCGACACCTGTCTTGGACTTATTATTCGTTAATATATAGGTGTTGCTTTTGCAAGAAACGAAAAACACTAAAACAAGTACTATTAAGGCAAATTTATAAAGGGTTTTTTTATGCATTTTTCTCTCTAGATTATTGCTTGTAGCATGTTTTAAAACTGATTATTGTTTTTAAAAACCTCTTGATTTACCTCGTCTATATAGCTTAAAAGTTCTTCTTTTCCGATTGATTCTGTTGCTGAAGTCACAAAATAGTGAGGCATTTCGGCCCAATTATTAGCAAACATGTTTTTCTTGTAGGCAGCAATATGAGAGTCGATTTTTACTTTACTAATTTTATCTGCTTTTGTAAAGATAATGCAAAACGGAATTTCGCTTTCACCCATATACGACATAAATTCTACGTCAATAGCTTGCGCTTCGTGACGGATATCGATTAATACAAATGCGCAAACTAATTGCTCTCTTGTTTCAAAATAATCGGTGATAAATTGTTGGAAAACTGATTTGGTTTTTTTTGAAACCTTTGCATATCCATATCCAGGTAAATCGACTAAGAACCAATTGTTATTGATTAAAAAGTGATTGATAAGTTGTGTTTTACCAGGTCTTCCAGATGTTTTTGCTAATTTTTTTTGATTGGTCAGCATGTTTATTAAGGAAGATTTCCCTACGTTCGATCGACCAATAAAAGCGTATTCCGGTAAAAAATCTTTCGGACATTTAGTGACGTCTGAATTACTTATTATAAATTCGGCAGTGTTAATTTTCATTTTTTCTAGGTGTAAATTCTCCTTTGTAGGATTAATGTGCTGATAAATGCGTGTTAGTTAGCCACTCATCTAAAAGACGGTTAAATTCGTCTGGTACTTCCATCATGGCAGCGTGTCCACATTTATCAATCCAATATAGTGTAGAATTAGGCAATAATTTGTTAAACTCTTCGGCTACATCTGGAGGTGTTACTTTATCATTTTTCCCCCATATAATACAAGTTTGAACATGCATCTTTGGAAGGTCTTTTGCCATGTTGTGTCTAATGGCACTTTTGGCAATAGTTAATGTTTTTATCAATTTAATACGATCGTTTACAGATGCGTATACTTCATCAATAAGTTCTGGTGTTGCAATTTTCGGGTCATAAAATACATCTTCAGCTTTTTTCTTAATGTATTCGTAGTCCCCTCTTTTTGGGTAACTATCTCCCATGGCGCTTTCATAAAGTCCTGAACTACCTGTGATTACAAGTCCTGCTACTTTTTCGGGGTACATTTTAGTATGGTACAATGCGATGTGACCTCCTAGTGAATTTCCTAAAAGTATTACTCTGTCAAAACCTTTAAATGTGATAAAATCCTTGACGTATTTGGCAAAGTTTTTAACATTGGTTTTTAAAATATTTTGGGTGTATAGTGGTAAGTCTGGAATAACTATTTTATATCCTTTGTTAGAAAAATATTCTGCAACTGCATCAAAATTGCTCAATCCTCCCATTAGCCCATGTAGTATTACAATAGGTGTTCCTTCTCCAGCTTCATAATAGCTGTATCTGCCTTCTTTTTTATAGTTTTTTTCCATTTGTTTTGAATGCGGTTTTCAATTTTCACAAATATAGGATTTAATAAATTAAAAAGAATTTTTGCAGCTGATTTTTGAGGAGATAATCTTGCATTCTCAGTTTTATCTTGTTTCGAGCTTTAAAGTGATGCTCTTTTTTGTTTTTGTTTCGTTTTTCGATTGTAAATAATGCTGTTGGAACGTTAATTTTTTAAATATAATTCAGTCTCATTTTTGATAGTATGAACATTCCTTGGTTCAAATAAAAAAGTGGCTAACGTGCTGAGCGTGTAAAAATTAAGGGTTTTGGGGTAAAAGTGGGTAAACTTATCAACAAAGTGGTAGAATGTGGTAGAAAGTGGTAATATTTTTTATATTTTTGCTCTATATCATTTTAACAAATCTTTGCTTGAACACAATTGTAGGAACATATGAATGTAAGGTCGATGCCAAAGGGAGGGTGCTGTTGCCAGCGCCTCTCAAGAAGCAATTAGCGCCTTCTCTTCAAGACGGTTTTGTCTTGAAGCGTTCTGTTTTTCAGCCTTGTCTAGAGTTGTATCCCATGAGTGAATGGGATGCAATGATGTTAAAAATCAATAAGTTGAATCGATTTGTTAAGAAGAATAATGATTTTATACGCAGGTTTACTGCAGGTGTAAAAGTCGTAGAGATTGATTCTTTGGGTAGGTTATTAGTACCTAAGGATTTAGTAGGTTTTGCAAGTATTGCAAAAGATGTTGTTTTTTCATCGGCAGTGAATATTGTTGAAATCTGGGACAAAGATTTATATGAAAAATCAATAAGTGGTGATGATATGGATTTTGCTGACTTGGCAGAAGATGTAATGGGAAATTTAAATGATGATGACAATGGAATATCATAATCCAGTTTTATTAAAAGAATCAGTAGACGGTTTAAATATTAAGCCTGACGGTATATATGTAGATGTAACATTTGGTGGTGGTGGTCATTCAAAAGAAATTTTGAGCAGGCTAGGACCAGATGGGAAGCTTTTTGCATTTGATCAAGATGAAGATGCGTTAGCCAATGCTTTGGATGATGAACGATTTGTTCTTATTAATGAGAACTTTCGATTCATCAAGCGTTTTTTACGTTTTTATGGTGTGAAAAGTGTAGATGGAATTTTAGGTGATTTGGGTGTTTCGTCCCATCAGTTTGATGTTGCCGAAAGAGGTTTTTCTACGCGATTTGATGCCGACTTAGACATGCGTATGAGTCAAAAAAATGATCTGAATGCTAATAAAGTTGTCAATGAATATGACGAAGCAAATTTAAAAAGAGTTTTTCTAGATTATGGTGAGTTGAAAAATGCTGCAGTTCTAGCGAGAACGATAGTAGACGCTAGAGAGGCACAGCCAATTAAAACCACCGATGAATTAAAGGAAGTCTTGGCTAAACATTTACCCGAAAGAGTTAAAAACAAAATACTAGCCCAGATTTATCAGGCAATTCGTATTGAGGTAAATCAAGAAATGGATGTGTTAAAAGAGTTTCTGGAGCAGTCTCTAGAGATCCTCAGTCCAGAGGGCAGGTTAAGTGTTATTTCGTACCACTCACTTGAGGATCGATTAGTGAAGCGTTTCATGAAAAACGGGATGTTTGATGGTGAGCCTGAACGCGATTTTTTTGGAAATTTTTCTGTTCCATTTAAAACGGTGGGTAAATTAATCATTCCTGGAAACGAGGAGATCAAGGTGAATAATAGAGCAAGAAGTGCCAAATTAAGAATAGCCGAAAAGAAATAAACAAAAATGAAGCAAGGAGTTTACGGCATATTGAAAGCTAAGTTTTTAATCGATGATGATGCGATTAAAAATTGGCGTTTTATAGTGTTCTTGATTCTGTTAGCAATTATCATGATCGCTAATACACAACGATATGAACAAAAGGTGTTTCAAATAGCACAGTTGACATCAGAGGTAAAGGAATTGAGATCTGAATTTGTTGATAGACGCTCACAATTAATGAAATTAAAAATGGAGTCAACAGTTTCTGCTAAGATGATTGAAAAAGGCATTTTTCCAGCAACGGTACCTCCAGTTAAGATAAAAGTAAAAAAAGTAGAGGAAACTAGTTTTCTTAAAAAATTATGGCAGTAGAAGATAAATACATATCGTACCGAATCTACCTTGTTGCATTTGCTATTTTTTTAGTAGCGATTGCAATTGCTGTGAAATTGACCAATATTCAATGGGTCGAAGGTGATTACTATAGAAAATTAGCCAAAGAAAGAACGGTTAAGAATTTTGTGATTCCTGCAAACAAAGGAAATATCTATTCGGCTGATGGGAGTTTATTGGCAACTTCGATTCCAAATTACGAAATCCGTTTTGATGCCTTGGCGCCAAAAAGTGAAGCGTTTGAAAAGAATGTAGAGTCATTGTCTGATTCTCTTGCATCGGTTTTAGGAAAAACAAGTAGCTATTATCAAAATGAGTTAAGGAGGTCTAGGGCCAATAATAATAGGTATTATTTGATTTCTCGCGATTTGAGTTATACGGATTATATGAAAATTAAAGGTTTTCCTTTATTCAAATTAGGAGGTTATAAAGGCGGGATTATAGTAGAACAAAAAACAGTTAGAGAGCATCCAATAGGAAAAATAGCCGAGAGAACCATAGGGTACGAACGACGAAATTCTAACGGAACTTCGGATGGAAAAGGAATAGAATGGGCTTATAGAAAATACCTTAACGGTAAGGATGGTAAAATTTTAAAACAAAAAATTGCCAAAGGACAATGGAAGCCTATTCGTGATGTCAATGAGGTTGATCCACAGGATGGATATGATGTGATTTCAACAATCGATGTTTATATACAAGATATTGCGCATCATGCATTATTGAAACAGTTAGAAGATTATCAGGCTGATCATGGATGTGTTGTGGTAATGGAAACGGAAACAGGGAAAGTAAAAGCAATTTCTAATTTAGGAAGAGCTAGTGATGGCACCTATTATGAAACTACTAATTATGCCGTAGCAGAATCGCATGAGCCTGGATCAACTTTTAAATTGGCCGATTTAATGGCGCTGCTAGATGATAAACTAGTTGATACCAGTAAAGTATATAACACCTACGGTGGAGAAATACGATATTCAGGAAAAGTAGTGCAAGACTCTCATAAAGGAGGTTATGGTAAAATATCATTGGCTAGAGGTTTTGAGTTGTCGTCTAATACGGTGATGGTTCAAGCGGTTTATGAGAACTATAAAAACAACCCTTCAAAGTTTGTGAATCATGTTAATTCTTATGGATTAAATAGCAAGTTACACATGGATTTTGAAGGAGAAGGAAGGCCTTATGTCCCACAGCCTACAGATAAAAACTGGTCTAATATTTCTTTGCCTTGGATGGCCTTTGGATATGGGGTTTCGGTTACGCCAATGCAAACTTTAGCTTTTTATAATGCTGTTGCAAATAACGGAGTGATGGTAAAACCACAATTTATATCCGAAATTAAAGAGTGGAATAAATCGATCGTAAAGATTGAAAAGGAAGTGATCAATCCTAGGATTTGTTCGCCAGAAACAATCAAAAAATTAAAAGCTGTTTTGGCTAATGTGGTTAAAAAAGGAACGGGGTCAAAGTTGTATTCCAAAGACTTTTCTATGGCAGGAAAAACAGGAACTGCGCAGGTAAATTATGGTAAAAACGGAAAAAGAGATATGTATTATGCCTCTTCATTCGTGGGTTATTTTCCGGCAGATCATCCTAAGTATTCTTGTATTGTAGTAGTTCATAAACCAAGTACAATTAATAATAATTATTACGGAGCCGATGTAGCGGGGCCAGTTTTTAAAAGAATCGCGCAAAAGATATTTACAGATGTGCCTTCGACAAATGAAATAAAAAAGCTAGACAAGAAAATCCAAAAACAAGAGGATAGTTATAATCAATACTTTGCTAAGTTACAAAAACCGCAACAGTTAATTCCTAATGTGAAGGGTATGCCGGGTATGGATGCGATTGCTTTATTGGAAAATTTAGGAGTTCATGTTAAAGCGGTAGGGATAGGGAAGGTAAAAAAACAATCCTTGCAAGCGGGACAAAATATTATAAAAAACACAACTATAACACTAGAATTACTGTGATTATACTAAAAGACATATTATATAATGTAGCGATTGAGGCGGTTCAGGGTTCAACGGAAGTGGCTGTAAATAAAATTGATTTTGATTCTAGAAAACTAGAACAAAATGATGTTTTTATAGCAATTCGTGGTTCTGTTTCGGATGGTCATGATTACATTCAGAAAGCAATTGAGTTAGGGGCAGTAGCAATAGTTTGCGATACTTTTCCAGCTTCTTTTGTAGACGGGGTCACTTATGTGCAAGTAACAGATACCAATAAGGCGCTTGCTTTTATGGCGGCTAATTTTTATGGAAACCCTTCCGAAAGTTTAAAATTAGTTGGGATTACAGGGACTAATGGTAAAACGACAATTGCTTCATTGTTGTATCAATTATTTAAAAAAGCAGGTTTTAAAGTAGGGTTATTATCTACTGTAAAAATAATGGTAGATGATGTAGAGTATAAAGCAACTCATACAACACCAGATTCACTTACAATAAATCATTATTTGGCCGAAATGAAAGCGGCTGAAGTTGCTTATTGTTTTATGGAAGTGAGCTCACATGGTGTGCATCAAAAACGTACCGAAGCTTTATTCTTTGCTGGTGGTGTGTTTACAAATTTATCGCACGATCATTTAGATTACCATCCCACTTTTGCAGAATACAGAGATGTGAAAAAATCATTCTTCGACAATCTTCCTAAATCAGCATTTGTATTATCAAATATTGACGATAAGAATGGAGCGGTAATGATGCAAAATACTCTTGCTAAAAAGCGCACTTACGCTTTAAAATCGTATGCCGATTACAAAGCGCAAATTTTAGAAAATCAATTATCAGGCTTACTATTGAAAGTGGATGGCAATGAGGTTTGGGTTAAATTAATAGGAACCTTTAATGCTTATAATGTGTTGGCAATTTATGGAACGGCCATACAATTAGGATTAGATAGTCTAGAAACATTAAGACTATTGTCAGAGTTAGAGAGTGTGTCAGGTAGGTTTCAGTACATTGTTTCGGATTCGAATGTGACAGCGATTGTGGACTATGCACATACGCCGGATGCACTTGAGAATGTTTTGAAAACAATAAATGATATTCGAACCAAGAACGAGCAATTGATTACAGTTGTAGGTTGTGGAGGGAATAGAGATAAAACAAAGCGCCCTATCATGGCGGGTATTGCATCGGAATTAAGTGATAAAGCGATCCTTACATCAGACAATCCTAGAAATGAAGATCCAGCTGTTATTATAAGCGAAATGGAAGTGGGAGTTGCGGCTCAAAATTTTAAAAAAATTGTATCAATTACAGATAGAAAGCAAGCAATTAAAACGGCTTGCCAATTAGCACAGCCCAATGATATTATTTTAATAGCAGGAAAAGGGCATGAAACGTATCAAGAAGTCAATGGCGTTCGTCATGATTTTGATGATATGAAAATTGTAAAAGAATTATTAGAACAACTTCATAAATAGTAAAATATGCTGTATTACTTATTTGAATATTTAAACAAAACAATGAACATTTCTGGAACTGGTGTTTTTCAATACATCACTTTCAGATCGGCATTAGCGTTCTTGTTGTCATTATTGTTATCTACTGTTTACGGTAAAAGAATCATTAATTTTTTACGCAATCAACAAGTAGGTGAAACAGTACGTGAATTAGGATTAGCAGGTCAAAATGAAAAAGCGGGTACACCTACAATGGGTGGTTTGATTATCATTTTTGCAACATTATTGCCTGTTTTCTTATTTGCCAAATTGCATAATATTTATATCGTCTTGTTGATTGTAACCACTTTGTGGATGGGAACGATAGGATTTGTAGATGATTATATCAAAATTTTCAAAAAAGACAAACAAGGATTAAAAGGAATTTTCAAAGTTTTTGGTCAAGTAGGTCTTGGTTTAATTGTAGGTACAGTGCTTTATTTTAATCCAAGTGTTACCGTACGAACGGATACTGGTAAAACAGATGTTTTTAAAACGACGACCGAAAATGTAGTGTATCAAACACCGATAGAAGAGAAATCTACGGCTACTACGATTCCGTTTTTTAAAAATAATGAGTTCGACTATGCCGAATTATTAGCTTGGACAGGAGATGGTTATGAAAAATGGGCTTGGATTGTTTTTATACCGATTGTGATTTTTATTATAACAGCAGTTTCAAACGGTGCCAATTTAACAGATGGTATCGATGGTCTTGCGGCAGGAACCTCGGCTATATCGGTCTTGGCACTGGGTATTTTTACTTTTGTTTCTGGAAATATTATTTTTTCGAATTACCTAAATATAATGTACATCCCAAATTCGGGAGAGATGACCGTCTTTATAGCTGCTTTTACAGGAGCTTTAATTGGATTTCTTTGGTACAATTCGTACCCAGCATCAGTATTTATGGGGGATACGGGGAGTTTAACCATAGGAGGTGTGATAGCTGTATTAGCAATTGCAGTACGAAAAGAGATGTTGATTCCATTGTTGTGTGGGATTTTCTTGGTCGAAAACTTTTCGGTGGTCTTACAGGTAAGTTATTTCAAGTATACCAAGAAGCGTTTTGGCGAGGGAAGAAGGATTTTTTTAATGTCGCCTTTACATCATCATTATCAGAAGAAAGGCTATCATGAAAGTAAAATTGTAACTCGATTCTGGATTGTAGCTATAATGCTAGCTATACTTTCAATCGTTACTTTAAAATTAAGATAACATGAGATTAGTAGTATTAGGAGGAGGAGAAAGCGGAGTAGGGACAGCTATTCTAGGAAAGAAAAAAGGATACGAAGTTTTCGTTTCGGATTTTGGTAAAATAAAAGACAGTTACAAAGAAGTTCTGGTTAATAATGGGATTGCTTTTGAAGACGAACAACATACTGAAGAGCTAATTTTGAATGCCGATGTGGTCATGAAAAGCCCTGGTATTCCGGAGAAAGTACCAATAGTTAAAAAACTAGTCGAAAAAGGAATTCCTGTGATATCAGAAATTGAGTTTGCAGCTCCTTTTACAAAAGCGGTTACGATCGGGATAACAGGAAGTAATGGTAAAACGACCACAACAATGTTGACCTATCATTTATTGCAATCGGCAGGTTTAAATGTTGGTTTAGGAGGTAATATCGGTAAGAGCTTTGCTTGGCAGGTGGCGGATGATACGTATGATTCTTATGTTTTAGAATTGAGTAGTTTTCAATTGGATGGAATAATCAATTACAAACCGCATATAGCCATTATTACCAATATTAGTCCGGATCATTTAGACCGATACGATTATAAATATGAGAATTATATTGATTCAAAATTTAGAATAACAATGAATCAAACAGAGGATGATTACCTCATATATGACGCAGATGATGAAGCCATCACAAACTGGTTAAAGAGCAACAAAACAAGAGCAAAACTAATCCCTTTTTCATTGACTAAAACATTCACTGAAGGAGCATTTATAAAAAACAATAGTATGGAAGTATCAATCAACCAAGAGGAATTCAGAATGGAAACTGAAACAATTGCATTAGAAGGAAAGCATAATATGAAGAATGCAATGGCCGCTACCTCTGTGGCAAAGTTGATGCAAATACGAAAAGCAACAATCCGTGAGAGTTTGTCTAATTTTCAGGGAGTAGAGCACCGTTTAGAGAAAGTATTGAAAATCCAAAATGTGGAGTATATCAATGATTCAAAAGCGACGAATGTAAATGCTACTTTCTTTGCTCTAGATAGCATGAACTCCCCTACAGTTTGGATTGTAGGAGGTGTTGATAAAGGAAATGATTACAATGAGTTGATGGCTTTAGTTCGTGAGAAAGTAAAAGCAATCATTTGTTTGGGAGTGGATAATAAAAAAATTATTGACGCTTTTGGAAATGTTGTGGATATGATGGTGGAAGTAAATAATATGTCTGATGCGGTGCGAATGGCAAATCGTTTGACCGAAAAAGGAGATACCGTTTTATTATCACCTGCTTGCGCGAGTTTTGACTTGTTTGAAAATTATGAAGACAGAGGAAGACAGTTCAAAGATGCTGTGAAGAATTTGTAGTTAGTGTGGTATTATATGGTGCTATTAAATAGTTCTGTGTTGTAATAAATGGTTTTAAAGTTTTAATTATGAAGCAATTAATAGGTAATTTAAAAGGAGATCGAGTAATATGGTCATTTGTGGCTTTATTGGCTCTGTTTTCGTTTATGCCTGTTTTTAGCGCCAGTAGTAATTTGGCTTATTTAGGTCATGGTACAGGGAACACCTTAGGCTATTTGGTAAAACATTTGGCTCATATTTGTATCGGTTTTGGTATCATTTTCGTAGTACACAAAGTGCCTTACCATTATTTTAGAGCATTGTCAAAAATAGGATTGCCTGTTGTTTGGATTTTGCTTCTTTATACTTTGGTGAAAGGGACTGTTATCGCTGGCGCAAATGCGAGCCGTTGGATTCAAATACCTTTTGTTGGGATTACATTTCAAACCTCGACATTAGCTTCGTTGGTCTTATTTATTTTTGTGGCTAGGTATTTGTCTAAAACAAGAGAAGAACCTATTGATTTCAAAGAGTCATTAAAGGAGTTGTGGGCACCTGTTTTTTTTACTTTAGGTCTAATATTACCGGCTAACTTCTCTACAACAGCATTGATATTTTCAATGGTGTTGATGTTAGTTTTCATCGGGAAGTATCCCATTAAGTACATTGCTTTTATCGTTGGTTCAGGGATTGTTTTTTTAGCATTTTTTGTACTTATTTCAAAAGCGTTCCCCGAGTCTAGGTTTTTTAGTAGGGTAAGTACATGGAGTAGCCGAATCGAAAATTTTACTACTGATAAGCCCGATGAAGATGACTATCAAATAGAAAAAGCCAAAATAGCAATTGCCTCCGGTAGGATTTATGGATTAGGACCTGGAAAAAGTGTCCAGAAGAATTTTTTACCACAGTCGTCTTCTGATTTTATTTATGCCATTATTGTTGAGGAATATGGATTGTTGGGAGGTCTTGGGGTATTAACTTTGTATCTCTTATTGTTATTTCGATTTGTAATTGCCTCACATAAAGCAAATACGCTATTTGGCAAATTAGTGGTCATTGGTCTCGGTTTTCCCATGATATTTCAAGCAATGATCAATATGGCGGTTGCTGTAGAGTTGCTACCAGTTACAGGACAAACATTACCGTTAATTAGTAGTGGAGGTAGTTCAATCTGGATGACTTGTTTTGCGCTCGGAATCATTATTAGCGTTACTAAGAAGGATGAAGAAATAGAGGAAGAGTTAAAAGTTGCAGCTAAAAGAGAGGAAGCCCTTCAAAAATTAATTGATGATGAGTTAGCTTCAGAGGAAGTGTTAAATTCAGATTATTCGATCGAAGATAAAGCAGCCAATCCTATGGATGCGGTGCTAAATAAATAATAGATTATTGCGTACGTCTCAATAGTAATTTTAAATTAAAATGAAACAATACAAATTCATATTAAGTGGTGGAGGGACTGGAGGACATATTTATCCTGCAATTGCAATTGCTAATGAATTAAAAGTGCGTTTCCCTAATGCTAAATTCCTTTTTGTTGGAGCCAAAGACAAAATGGAAATGCAAAAGGTGCCACAAGCGGGTTATGAAATAAAAGGATTGTGGATTGCAGGTTTACAGCGTCAGATTAATTTAAAAAATGCAATGTTTCCGTTTAAACTCATTAATAGTTTATGGAAATCAAGAAAAATTATAAAAGATTTTAAACCTGATGCAGTTATAGGAACAGGTGGTTTTGCTAGTGGACCATTATTACAAATGGCAAATACAATGGGAATTCCTACTGTTATTCAAGAACAAAATTCTTATCCTGGTATCACAAATAAGTTGTTGAGTAAAAAAGCAAGTGCAATTTGCGTGGCTTATGAAAATTTAGAACGCTTTTTTCCAGCAGAGAAAATGGTGTTGACAGGAAACCCTGTTCGTCAAGATTTAATTGATATCGAAAGCAAAAGAAATGATGCTATTGCTTATTTTAATTTAGATGCTAATAAAAAAACACTACTAGTTCTTGGCGGAAGCCTTGGTGCTAGAAGAGTAAATCAACTGATAGAAAAAGAAATGGAAAATATCCTTTCTCAAAATGTTCAGATAATCTGGCAATGCGGGAAATTATATTTTGAATATTATAAGAAATACAATTCGCCTCAGGTACAAGTTGTTTCTTTTATCGAAAAAATGGATTTTGTTTATGCTGCTGCAGATGTTATTATTTCTCGCGCAGGAGCTTCATCGGTTTCAGAGTTATGCATCGTAGGTAAGCCAGTAGTTTTTATTCCGTCTCCTAATGTAGCTGAGGATCATCAAACAAAAAATGCAAAAGCAATTGTAGATAAAGACGGAGCTATATTATTGAAAGAATCCGACTTAGATACGCAGTTCGCAACGGTTTTCCAATCGCTTATCAATGACAGTACAAAGCAACAACAGCTGCGTACAAATATTAAACAATTAGCACTACCGCAAGCTACAAAGCAAATTGTAGATGAAATTGTAAAGTTAATTAAGTAGTAAAAGTAGAATTATAAAAGGCAGTTTGTTTTTTCTAAATAGTCAATAATTAGATCTAAAAAATAAAGATGAATTTAAATCAAATACATAACGTTTATTTTATAGGTATCGGTGGTATCGGTATGAGTAACTTGGCTCGATATTTTAAGAATATTGGGAAGCAAGTTGCGGGTTATGACAAGACGCCTACAGCTTTGACTAAAGAATTAGAGCAAAGTGGTATCGCAATTCATTTTGAAGATAACGTAGCTTTAATTCCGAAAGATTTTAAAGTCGAAAACACCTTGGTGATTATAACGCCAGCTGTCCCTAAACTACATTCAGAGTGGAATTATTTCTTGGATAATGCCTTTGAAGTAAAGAAAAGAGCTGAAGTTTTGGGGATTATCACCAAAGATACGTTTTGTTTTGCTGTAGCGGGAACGCATGGAAAAACAACAACCTCGAGTATTTTAGGCCATATTTTGTATGAAAGTGGTGCCGATGTTACTGCCTTCATAGGTGGAATAGTCGAAAATTACAACTCGAACTTAATAGGTAGCGGTAAAACGATTACTGTAGTAGAAGCAGATGAGTTTGATCGTTCTTTCTTGCATTTACATCCTAATATTGCCTGTATAACATCAATGGATGCAGATCATTTAGATATCTATGGAACAAGTGATGCAATCGAAGAGTCGTTTATAGAATTTGCAGATAAAATACAAGACAAAAGCAAGTTGTTTATCACTACTGATCTGCCGTTAAAAGGGGTAACAGTAGCGGTTGATGAGGATTCCGTGTATACGGCGTTTAACGTGCGTATCGATAACGGAAGCTATGTATTTGATATAAAAACACCAAAAGGGATTTTAAAAGATTTCCGTTTTGGATTACCAGGACGACATAATTTGATGAATGCTTTAATGGCTATTGCAATGGCTGAGATATTCGGCACCCCAACCGATGCAATTGCAACAGCCTTAGCTTCATTCAAAGGAGTGAAAAGAAGATTTTCATACCAAATTAAGTCAGATAATTTAGTATATATTGATGATTATGCACATCATCCTACTGAGATTGATGCCGTTCATCAAGCAGTGAGAGAGCTGTATCCAACTAAAAAAGTCTTAGCTATTTTTCAGCCTCATTTATTCAGTAGAACAAAAGATTTTGCTGATGATTTTGCGGCAAGCTTGTCAAAATTTGACGAACTGCTTTTAATGGAAATTTACCCAGCACGCGAGTTGCCTATTGAAGGAATAAACTCAAGTTGGTTATTGAATAAAATAGACAATCAACATAAAAAATTAGTTTTAAAAGAAAACATAATAGCAAATATATTAGAAAGTGACGCGCAAGTAATTGTAACAATTGGAGCAGGTGATATTGGAGAAATGGTTGTATCGATAAAAGAAGCACTAAATGAAACTATTTAATTGGACAAATATAAGATTGGTTCTCATGTTCGGATTAGTAATTTTCCTGTTTTCGTTTACATCAAATCGAAATGATAAGAGAAAACTTAAGAAATCCGTAGTTGTTTTTGTAGGAGATGACGCTCTTTTTATCAAAAAAGAAACGGTTAATAAATTGTTAATAGAAAATAAATTAAATGCTTCAAGCATTGAAAAAGATGGGTTAGCTTTGAATAAGATAGAAAAGATGCTGAATTCAAATGCTATGATTGAGAAATCAGATGTATTTGTAAGTATTGATGGTGTCCTAAAAGCAGTAGTAAAACAAAAGACTCCGGTTGCTAGAGTTCTGGAACAAAACAACTCTTTTTACATTGACTATGAGGGTGGTGTGATGCCATTGTCTGATAATTTTACGGCTAGAGTTTTGTTGGTTTCGGGTAAATTTAACAAGCATAATAAGCAGGAGTTATCCCAATTATTTAAGATGATTTATGACGATGATTTTTTGAAAAAAAACATCATTGCCATTGAAATTATGCCCAATGGTAGCTTAAAAATGTTCAATAGAAATTATAATTATCAAATTGATTTTGGTAGAATGGTGAATGTCGAGCAAAAATTTAAAGATTATAAAGCCTTTTTTCAAAAGGCAGTTGTAGATAGCACATTGTATAAATATAAAAAGATTGACCTGAGATTTACGAAACAAGTAGTTTGTACAAAATAAATAGATAATGGAAAAAGAGAATATTGCAGTGGGTCTAGATATTGGGACTACCAAGATCGTTGCCATGATTGGTAAAAAGAACGAGTATGGTAAGTTGGAAATCTTGGGAGTTGGTAAATCCAAAAGTTTGGGTGTAGCCAGAGGTGTGGTTAATAATATTACACAAACAATACAGTCTATTCAACAAGCAATACATGATGCAGAGATCAACTCAGGCTATAAAATTAAAGATGTTGTTGTAGGGATTGCAGGGCAACACATTCGTAGTATTCAACATACAGACTATATCAGTCGAACAAATCCTGAAGAAGTGATTGGCGGCGCAGATATTCAATTGTTGATTGACCAAGTGAATAAATTGGCCATGTTGCCAGGAGAAGAAATTATACACGTTTTGCCGCAAGAGTTCAAAATTGATGGGCAATCTGAAATTAAAGAACCAATAGGAATGTACGGTGGAAGACTAGAATCTAGTTTTCACGTTGTTGTTGGGCAAGCCTCATCGATCCGTAATGTAGGTAGATGCATTCAAAGTTCAGGTATTGAATTGTCTGGATTAACCTTAGAGCCATTAGCATCATCAGATGCGGTTTTAAGTCAAGAAGAAAAAGAAGCAGGTGTTGCTTTAATTGATATAGGTGGTGGAACAACTGATTTGGCTATTTTTAAAGATGGAATTATTCGCCATACAGCAGTAATCCCCTTTGGAGGAAATGTGATTTCAGATGACATTAAGGAAGGTTGTTCGATCATTGAAAAACAAGCCGAGTTACTAAAAGTAAAATTTGGTTCAGCTTGGCCAGGTGAAAACAAAGACAACGAAATTGTTTCTATTCCAGGATTAAGAGGAAGAGAACCAAAAGAGATTTCTTTAAAAAACCTATCCAAAATAATTCATGCACGTGTTGTTGAAATTATTGAGCAGGTGTTCACAGAGATTAAAGCGTATGGTCATGAAGATCCTCGCAAGAAATTAATTGCAGGAATTGTTTTAACCGGAGGAGGAGCGCAGTTAAAGCATATCAAACAACTGGTAGAGTATATTACCGGAATGGATACTAGAATTGGATATCCTAACGAACATTTAGCAGGCGACTCTGATGAGGAATTTTCAAGCCCATTATATGCAACTGCAGTTGGTCTAGTAATGAATAGTATTGAAAATAAAACGCAAAGCGCCGTTAGAAAGGAAGAAACTCCAAAACCCAAGCCTACTGCTTACAGAACTCCAATAGTAGAAAGCTATGAGGATATGAGGGTAGACGAAGAAGAGGAGCGCATTGTAGAGGATCTCAAAAAAGAAGAATCTACAGGAGACAAAATAAAAAGATCGTTTTTTGATCGCTATGTCGATAAAATAAAAGATTTTTTAGATAACGCAGAATAGGGTTTTAAACCCAACTATATAATAAAACAGTAATAATTAATATCAAAAACCAAATAAAATGATGAGCAACTCAGAATTTGGAAATATTTCATTTGATTTACCAAAAAATCAATCAAATGTAATCAAAGTAATTGGTGTAGGTGGAGGTGGTAGTAATGCTATAAACCACATGTTTAAACAAGGAATTAAAGGGGTAGATTTTATCGTTTGTAATACTGATTCTCAGGCATTACAAAGTAGCGCCGTTCCTAATAAAATCCAGCTAGGGGTAAACCTTACCGAAGGATTAGGAGCTGGAGCAAACCCTGATGTTGGTCAACAATCAGCGATTGAAAGTATAGCCGAGATCGAAAAGATGTTAGACCGCAACACAAAGATGGTTTTTATCACTGCAGGAATGGGTGGAGGTACCGGAACAGGTGCTGCGCCAGTAATTGCACAATTAGCCAAAGAAAGAGAAATACTTACTGTAGGGATTGTAACACTTCCATTCTTGTTTGAAGGGAAAGTGCGTCAAGAGCAAGCTAAAATTGGTATTGAAAAACTACGTAAACAAGTAGACTCATTAATTGTGATCAACAACAATAAATTGAGAGAAGTGTATGGAAACCTTGGTTTCAAAGCTGGATTTTCAAAAGCCGATGAAGTTTTAGCAACAGCCTCTAGAGGTATTGCCGAAGTAATAACACATCACTATACTCAAAATATCGATTTGCGTGATGCTAAGACCGTATTGTCAAATAGCGGAACTGCAATCATGGGATCAGCAATTGCTGAAGGTGAAAACAGAGCTAAAGAGGCAATCGTTTCTGCTTTAGATTCTCCATTATTAAATGATAACAAAATAACAGGTGCCAAAAACGTATTGTTGCTCATCGTTTCTGGCTCTAATGAAATCACTTTAGATGAAATAGGAGAAATCAATGACCATATTCAAAATGAAGCAGGTCACAATGCCAATATTATTATGGGTGTTGGTGAAGATGAAACTCTTGGAGATGCTATTGCAGTAACTATTATTGCAACTGGTTTTGATATTGAACAACAAAACGGAATCGTAAATACGGAACCAAAAAAAATAATACACGCTCTTGAAGACGAGCAAAGCAATGTTTATAATTTATCTAAAAACGCTGTTCCAGCTTTTGACTTAGAGACAGAAACACCTAAAGCAAACAATGAAGAGCGAATCGTTTTTGATCTATTAGAAGACAAAGTAGCTCCAGCACCTATTGTTCCAGTTCCTGGTAACGAGGAGTTGTTAGCAATGTCTGAATTTATTAAAAACATAGACGTAACTTTTGAAATCGTTTCTCCAATAAAAGATATCGATTTTACTTTTACAACTCCAAAAGCACCAGTAGCTATAGAAGTAGAGCAGCCAAAAGCAATTGAAAGACAAGAGCAAACTACTTTTTCGTTTGATTTGCCACTTTCAAAACCAGAACCTGTAGTAGAAGAAGTGAAAGAAGAGAAAGTTTTGTTTGAACTAACAAATGAAACACGCGAAATAAAAGTAAACCAACCAGTTCAATTTGTTCCAGTAACTGAATTGTCAGACAACGGAATCATCAAATATTCTCTGGAAGAGTATATGGAAGTTGAAAACGAGTTTATATCTTCAAAACCAGTTTCTAAAGTCGTAGAAGAGGTAGTTCCTGCAGAGATGAACATCACCATGAAACAAGTAGAGACTACTACAAATACAGCCTCAAAACTTGAAGAAGTGTCTCCAATGGAAATGACAATCGAAGAAACTTTGAAACTTAGAGCTGAAGAAAGAAGAAAAAAATTAAAAGAATTCAATTACAAGTTTCATAACAATGTTTCTAAAATTGATGAGTACGAAAAAGAACCAGCATATAAAAGATTAGGAATAGACATCTCAAATACACAGTCTACAAATACTAATTCTAGAATATCAGTTGGAACAGATAGTAACAATGATTTGCAATTGCGTTCAAATAATTCATATTTGCACGACAACGTAGATTAATTCTCGAATAACAATTAGGATCTAGCCCGAAAATTGAATTTAATTTTCGGGTTATTTTTTTTATCTTCGCACGGCATTAAATACAAGTATGAATTTGAGCCTTAATCCAGCTGTCGTTTCAAGCTTTTTGTAAAAAATGTTTTTTTATAAGCCCTTAAAAGAGCTTCTAAAGTCGCTTTTTAAGGTCAATAAAAAATACATTTTTCCCTGCAAAGGCTTTTCACTACCATCTGGGGCAAAAAAAAGAATAGCGTTTTAATAACAACAATCCATAGCCGATTGCATAATTGGTTAATCAAAAAAATAAAGAATTATGAGTTTATCAACACAAATCATGGACGAAATGAAAACTGCCATGAGAGCCAAAGATACAGTAGCATTAGAAGCTTTAAGAGCAATCAAATCGGAGATTTTATTAGCACAAACAGCATCTGGCTCTAAAGAAGAAATTTCAGAGGATGACGAGGTTAAATTATTACAAAGATTAGTAAAAACACGTAAAGAAAGCGCTAGAATCTTTACAGAACAAAATCGTTTAGACTTAGCCGAACCAGAATTGGCACAAATTGCAGTAATCGAGAAGTTTTTGCCAGCACAATTAAGTGTAGCAGAAATAGAAGCGGTAATTGCAAAAATCATTGCTGAAACTGGAGCGTCTGGAATTGCATCTATGGGTAAAGTAATGGGATTGGCTTCAGCTCAATTAGGAGGAACTGCCGAAGGGAAAGTGATTTCTACTCTAGTTAAAAAATTATTGGTATAAAAAAAAATAACGTTGATTTACGGCTTTAGATATTGATTTTAATACCGTAATCAATAATTATTTTGGCTGTGTAGTTCAACTGGATAGAATATCAGATTTCGACTCTGAGGGTTGCAGGTTCGAACCCTGTCGCGGCCACAAAAAAAAAGCCTCTAAATTAATTTTTAGAGGCTTTTTGTATAAGTCTAGATTGAGGTTTTTAAGCTAGCTGTGTTATTGGTTCTGTTTGTTTAATCCACAGGATTTCACCATTTTCTAGTACAACGTCTATATGGTCTCCTTCTTTTACTTCGCCAGCAACTATTTTTTTGGCTAATGGGCGTCGCAAATGACTTCGAATAATGCTTTTGATTGGTCGTAGCCTTGGAGACTGATAATAATATATATTTGGATGTAGATACTGTTGTAGATACTTTTAATAATCATTATGAGATAAAGGAGTATAAAGATGGTGTTGTGGAGGAGGGGAGTGCTGTCCTTAGGACTGGCGGCGTATCTCGATTTGATAGTAGGAGTGCTTCAGAATTACTTCAAAATGTTTTGGATTTGTTGAAAGATGAGAGTTCGTCTTTTTCAAGTCTCGGAAAAGATTTTATGAATAGTTCGCTGGTTGAGATCAATCAGTTACTGGCTTCGGTAGAGCAACAAGCTAAAGAGAGCAATTTTTCTAAAAACAGTGCGCCCTACTTAATGATTAAACCTAAAATTGACGAAACTACAGGTAAATCCTTCTCTATAAACTATTGGTCAACTTGTGCAGAGGAAGCAAATGATATTAAAGCAGGGACAATACTTGAAGCGAAAGATGATTTGTATTTTGCCAGTCATAAAGTGACTTTGATGACTAACACCGTAGGTGGCTTAAATAAGCAAAATAATAAGAACCGAATTTTGGCCTATCGCAATGCTTTATTAACTCGAGGACGTGTTGTGACTTTTGCCGATATAAAAGCATTTAGCTTCAGTCATTTTAAAGGTTGTGTAACTGAAATTAGAGTGGAAAAGGGTACGCGCAAAGAGATTTCTTTAAAAGAAGGATTTAGCCGTACGGTGGATATTCATTTAAAAGTAGACGAAGTTGAAAAAGGATACCTATCGCCAACAGAATGGGATTACTTATGCGAAAGTTTTATGAAAAATTTAAAAAATAGGTCGTCTAATGTTTATCCTTATCGCTTATTTATCGAATAAAAATCTGATCACACAATATGTGGTGTTAAAAAGAGCGATTGTAAAATCGCTCTTTTTTATTTGCATCTGTTCTTGATATAGTCAAAGGGATAAGGAAATCCCAGCTCTCCAGCTTTGTGTAAGTCAATACAGCCGCTTTCTTGTTGATTCATCTTGAATTTTAATTCAGCTCTGTCGTTATATGCTTTGCTAAATAAAGAGTCTAGTTCTATTGTTTTGCTGTAGTCTTCTAGTGCTCCGTCAAAATCTTTTAGATTGTTTTTGCTGATAGCTCTTGAGTAATATGCTTTGCTTGATTTGGGATTAATGGCAATTGATTTCGTGTAATCATTGATTGCTTCAGTATATTTTTTTTGGTTGTTTAGCAGTAATGCTCTAGCGTAAAATGCTTTTTCATAGGTTGGATCTAGTGCG
Source organism: Flavobacterium muglaense (assembly GCF_014305155.1). Classification (GTDB taxonomy): domain Bacteria; phylum Bacteroidota; class Bacteroidia; order Flavobacteriales; family Flavobacteriaceae; genus Flavobacterium; species Flavobacterium muglaense. The sequence goes on along the minus strand of NZ_JACRUK010000001.1, from coordinate 213,830 downwards.
ATTGCTTGAGTGTAATCCTTAAAAGCTTCTTTATTATTTTTAAGTAGCTCTTGATTCTTTGCTAAACGATAGTAATCCTCTGCCGACTTTGTTTGGCTATACGAACAAAGTACAGTAAGCAATGCAAATGCAATATAAATTTTATTCATTAATATTCTGGTATTAAGTGTAATAGGATTGTCTTTGTAAATTGGGTATTATTTACAAATGTCAGAATATATTTTTTGATAAACAATAGGCAAGTAAATTGATTTTATGTTAAAAAAATAGGTTGCTTTTCGGGTTTCTTTATGGTATGTTCTTTATTTTGATTCAAAAATAAGATTTCTATAATTGTGATGGGATGCTCGGTGTACTAATTATGGCTATTTGGTGTGATTTAGAATAGCTGTTTTACGGTATAAAAAGTGTTAAAAAAAAGTCCATCTTTTTGGAGATGGACTTTTAAGAGTTTTATAGCGTTGTCAATTTTTTCAAATCGGCAATTGTGGTAGTAGGATTTTCGGCTTTAAATACATAAGATCCTGCAACAAGAACGTCAGCTCCTGCTTCGGCCAGTTGTTTTGCATTTTTATTGGTTACTCCACCATCAATTTCAATAATAGTGTTAGCGCCTTTGCGGTTGATTAATGCTTTCAGCTTTTTTACTTTGTCGTAAGTGTTTTCTATAAACGACTGTCCGCCAAATCCGGGATTTACGCTCATGATGCAAACCAAATCAATGTCATTGATCACATCTTCTAGTAAGTCAATATTTGTATGTGGGTTTAAGGCAACTCCAGCTTTCATTCCTTCGGCCTTGATTGCTTGAAGTGTACGGTGTAAATGCGTACAAGCTTCGTAGTGTACACATAAAATATTAGCTCCTAAGTTGGCAAACGTTTTAATGTAACGGTCGGGGTCAATGATCATCAAGTGAACGTCGATTGTTTTTGTAGCATGTCGCGAAATGGCTTCAAGTACGGGCATTCCAAAAGAAATATTGGGTACAAAAACACCGTCCATGATGTCAATATGAAACCAGTCGGCTTCACTGTTGTTAATCATTTCGATATCGCGTTGTAAGTTGGCAAAATCAGCTGCAAGTACAGAGGGTGCGATTAATGTATTCTTCATAGTAGTTAAAGTAAGTGTTGTTTTTGCAAAGATAGTTTTTAAAATAAAAATCTGTATCAGATTACGTTAAAACTAATTGTTGCTTTAATTTAAAAGAAGAAATAAAAAAGACAGTTTATACTAACATCAGAATGCTATAAATAAACGGTCTTGAATATGTTGAAAAAAGTAAATTAATCTAATTTAGATAATTGCAGTTTTTTCATGTACGATTTTAATTCGTCTAATGGTATTTTTTGACCTTCTAAGCTTACTTGAAAACGGTCATTGTAAATATAAGTAATCGATGATGATTTGTAAGCATCAGGATTGGTGTCGTTTTCCGTTTGGGCTCTTATGCCGTCGATTACTTCTGTTTTCTTGGTTGTGGTATTATCAATGGATTCCATATCCATTGCAATTGCCATATGGGTCATTGCAATTAAAGCACTACCAGATTCACCAGCTCCGTCAAAAATATTGATTTTGATGTTTTTGCCAGCTTGGTCTCCATAAGTAGCTTCGGCTGAGCTGAGTCCTACCATAGCGGCGTTTCCTGCGGTGTAGTTAATTCTTTTTAGGTTTTCAAAAGTCTCTGTGAGTACTTCTTTGTAAACTTCATTTTTAACAGGTTCAGTAGTTTTTAGCTTTTCGGTTTGTTTTTGGTATTCTTTCAAGTCGTTTGCTGCCTTGCTGAGTTTGTTGACACTCTCAACCGATTCCATAAGACTAGGTTCACTATTATTTTCATTTTCTTTGTTTTTACATGCAATGATGCTTAGTAAAGACAGTGCTACAATTAGTTTTTTCATATCTATTTTCTGGTTTTTAGAAATAAAGATAGGAATTAATGTGTTTGTATGTAGTGTTTTAGGTTGAATTATTGTTAACAAATAAGATTTTGTAAAAAAATAGTTGTTGCGTTATGGTGGTCTAGTATTTCAGAAGGATAAGTGCTATCGGGACGCTTGTGGTATTTTTAAAAATAAAAGTCCGGAAACCCGAGAGCTGTGCTGGAGCAGACCGAGAGCTGTGCTCGAACAGACCGAGAGTTTTATTGATAAAAAATAAAACTCCGGAAACCCGAGAGCTGTGCTCGAACAGACCGAGAGTTTTATTGATAAAAAATAAAACTCCGGTAATCAGCCGGAGTTTCAATCATCAATCAAAAAACGAACAGTCAATCAAACTGTTGTTCATTTTGAATTAAAAAAAATAAATATTTACTTTTGCAAATGCTTTAAAAATTTTAATTGAGGTGTATTTTATATTAACCTAGATAGGTTTTAAGTATTTTACTTCTAGAAGTATGTTTCAATCTGCGGATTGCTTTTTCCTTGATTTGACGTACACGCTCACGAGTTAGGTCAAATGTTTCACCTATTTCCTCAAGAGTCATTGGGTGTTGATCACCAAGACCAAAGTACAAACGTACCACATCTGCCTCACGAGGAGTCAATGTTTCAAGTGAACGCTCAATTTCAGTACGCAGTGATTCGTGAATTAATTCTCTGTCTGGATTTGGAGACTCTCCAGAACGCAATACATCGTAAAGGTTAGAATCTTCTCCTTCAACAAGAGGAGCATCCATTGAAAGGTGACGACCAGAGTTTTTCATAGACTCTTTTACGTCATTTACCGTCATGTCAAGTTCTTTTGCAATTTCCTCAGCAGATGGTGGACGCTCGTTAGATTGCTCTAATAACGCATACATTTTGTTGATTTTATTGATAGAACCAATTTTGTTTAATGGCAAACGTACAATACGAGATTGCTCAGCAAGTGCTTGTAAAATCGATTGACGAATCCACCATACAGCGTACGAAATGAATTTGAAACCACGAGTTTCATCAAAACGTTGTGCTGCTTTTATAAGTCCAAGGTTTCCTTCGTTAATTAAATCGGGAAGAGTTAATCCTTGATTTTGATATTGTTTTGCTACCGACACGACAAAACGTAGGTTGGCTTTTGTTAATTTCTCTAGGGCTCTTTGATCCCCAGCTTTAATTTTCTGAGCTAATTCTACTTCTTCATCAGCGGTGATAAGATCAACTTTTCCAATTTCTTGTAAATATTTGTCTAATGATGCAGTTTCACGATTCGTTACCTGCTTGGTGATTTTTAGTTGTCTCATGTTTTTGTCTCCTCTAATTTTAAGTGTACAAATAGTTATACGGATGGAGTTACAAAAAAGTTACAAAAAATTAAAAAAATAATTTATTTTAGTGTAATCCTGAGCGAAGTCGAAGAAGGGCATTCCCTTCGGTCGGGTTATTCGCTTTATCTTTGATTCCATTGCATTTCATCAAAGGATACCGCTGCTATCCCTAATGCAGTTTGGAGGTTAAAAATGGCTATTGCTCTTAAAATTGAACCCTTTAAATTAATCAAAGAGCTGAAAAAAGATTTAGATAATGTTATTTAATTTTTAGTTTTGAATTATAACACGATAATTACAGACTTTGCATTTTTTGTGATGTGTAATGTACTTTTTTTTATCCATCTTTTTTGGCGACTAATACTCTAAACCGTTTGTCACGCTGAAAGCGTCTTGTTAAAGTTGCTTAGCTATTGTTTGACTCTTTTCAAAGTGATAAATTTTGTGGCTATTAGGTCACTATATGAGCGTTGCAAATCAAATTCAACATTGTTATTCCGGGAGGGGTCGCAAGTTGTACTAAAACTAGTAATTGGGCTCACTTGAAGTTGCAAATAGGAAATTCTTGGTTCGTGTGAGATGTTTTCAGCGTGACAAACTTTGGGAGAAATGAAATTTGGAGGAGAATGCGTTTCATGAACCATGAGTCCGCATGAGGGATTACTTCACTTAGCTTTTATTTTTATAGGTGTTCAGTGAACTGCGTTTGAAGCATGCTATCGAAGTAGCGCGTAAAGCCCGACGGCAGCAAGGATAAGGGGCTTATAACAAGTGATAAAAGTGAGGCCCTTATTTTTGCTGGCGGCATGCCCGAATTAAAAGCAAAAATCCCGTTTCAAATAAATGAAACGGGACTTCTTATAAATAAACCTTTAGTAAACTTAAGATCCGATTACTCTTTTTTCTCCTCACGTGGAGGTCTTGGTAAAAGTGCTTTTCTGGACACTTTTTCTTTTCTAGTTTTTGGATCCATACCTAAGTATTTCACTTCAAAAACGTCACCCATGTTCACTACATCAGAAACATTTTCTGTGCGTTCCCATGCTAACTCAGATACGTGTAATAAAACTTCGTTTCCTGGAGCTGATGTGTATTCTACAACCGCACCAAAATCTAGCATTTTGATTACTTTCACTTCATAAGCCTCGTTCATTTGAGGTTTGAAAGTGATTGATTTAATCTTAGCTAATACTGCTTCAATTCCAGCAGGATCAGTTCCTAAAATTTCAATAACTCCTTCTTCAGTAGCAGGATCTTCGTTGATAACGATTGTTGTTCCAGTAGTTTTTTGTAATTCTTGAATCACTTTTCCACCAGGTCCGATCAATGCACCAATGAAAGCATTAGGAATTCTTCTTGTAATAATTTTTGGAGCGTATGCTTTAACATCCTCTTTTGGAGCTGCTAAAGTATCGATTAATTTACCAAGGATATGCAAACGACCGTCACGTGCTTGAGCAAGTGCAGCTTCCATAATTTCGTATTTTAATCCATCAATTTTGATGTCCATTTGACAAGCAGTGATTCCTTCAGAAGTTCCAGTTACTTTAAAGTCCATATCTCCTAAGTGATCTTCATCACCAAGAATATCAGACAATACAGCGTAACGATCACCATCAGTAATCAATCCCATTGCAATTCCAGAAACAGGACGAATCATTTGAATACCAGCATCCATTAATGATAAAGTTCCAGCACAAACAGTTGCCATAGAAGATGAACCGTTAGACTCTAATACTTCAGATACAACACGAATTGTATAAGGACAATCAGTAGGAATCATGTTTTTCAACGCTCTTTGAGCTAAGTTTCCGTGACCTACTTCTCTTCTTGAAGTTCCTCTTAAAGGACGCGCTTCACCAGTTGAGAAAGGAGGGAAGTTGTAGTGTAAGTAGAATTTTTCTTCACCTTGTTGTGATGGAGAGTCGATTTGGTTTGCTTCTCTAGATGTTCCTAAAGTTGCTGTTGCCAAAGCTTGAGTTTCTCCACGTGTAAACAATGCAGATCCGTGTACAGATGGTAAGTAATCTACTTCACACCAGATATCTCTAATTTCTGTAGTTTTTCTTCCGTCAAGACGCGTTCCTAAATCTAGGGTTACGTTACGAACAGCTTCTTTGTTGGTTTTTTTGAAGTATTTAGAAACTAAATCTCCATCAACTGCTAATTCTTCTTCAGTAAACAACGCTTTTACTTCGTCTTTTACTTCTTCAAATGCAGCTGTACGTTCTTGTTTAGAAGAACCTTTGCTAGCGATAGCGTAAATTTTATCGTAAGACGCTGCCTTTACTTTAGCGTAAATAGCTTCATCTTCTCTTTCTCCCTCGTAGGTACGAACTTCTTTTTTACCAAAAGCAGCTTGCAAACGTAGTTGAGCCGAAATTTGGTTTTTAATATGTTCGTGAGCAAATTTAATTGCTTCAAGCATTTCTGCTTCTGAGATTTCTTTCATTTCCCCTTCTACCATTGCGATAGAGTCCATAGAAGCACCAATCATCATATCGATATCAGACAATTCTAATTGAGCACGGCTTGGGTTAATAATGAATTTTCCATCAACTCTACCAACTCTAGCCTCAGAGATTAATGTTTCAAAAGGAATGTCAGACAAAGCTAATGCTGCTGATGCTGCAAGACCTGCAAGTGCATCTGGCATAACATCATCATCATGAGACATTAATTGAATCATCACCTGAACTTCAGCATGGTAATCATCTGGGAAAAGCGGACGCAATACACGGTCTACTAAACGCATTGTTAATACTTCGCTATCACTTGGTCTTGCTTCTCTCTTGAAGAAACCACCAGGAAAACGTCCTGCTGCAGCAAATTTTTCACGATAATCTACCGTAAGTGGTAAAAAGTCGATACCTGGACTTGCTTTTCTTGAAGATACTACTGTTCCTAAAATAACAGTTTTACCTATTCTAATTACTACAGATCCATCAGCTTGCTTCGCTAAACGACCTGTCTCGATTGTGATGTTTCTTCCATCACCTAAATCGATACTTTCTACAAATAATTGTGGAATCATAAATTTAATTTATTAGTTAAACATGGGTTCTAGTTGTGTTGTAGTTGTTGTGTGCGTAGTTAATGCCTAAAACCCAATGAAAAACCAAACTTTTTTTATATGCCATTATATTCTAATAATGACTTTATGTTGTTTTACCTGTTCTAAATCCTTTTTACTCAGGATGTAATCGAACCGTAAAATTATGAACTGTAAAAACAAAAAGAGGCACTTGCGCACCTCTTTTTTATATTGATTATTTTCTGATATTCAATACTTTGATAATCTCACGATATCTGTTAATTTCTTTCTTTTTCAAGTAGTCTAACAATGATCTTCTTTTACCTACTAGCAATACTAATGAACGCTCTGTATTGTAATCATGACGATTTTTTTTCAAGTGCTCAGTTAAGTGGCTAATTCTGAAAGTGAATAAAGCAATTTGTGCTTCAGCTTTTCCAGTGTTTGTTTTTTCTCCGTGTTGTGCGAAGATCTCTTCTTTAATCTCTTTAGTTAAATACATTCCAATATTTGTTTAATGATTTTTATGTATGTCTAGCATCTATTGTTAGACGGGTGCAAAAGTATTACTTTTTTTTGAAAAGGGGATTAAACTTTACCTTTTTTTATAAAATTAATTACAGTGCTTTTGTTTTATTTTGCTTCAATTGTGATTGGAATAGAATAAAATACGCTAACTGCAATACCTCTAACTTTGCCTGGGATCCAGTTTTTCGCTTCATTTATAATGCGAATGGCTTCTTTTCCTGTTTCATAACCTATGTCGCGAAGTACCACGGGGTTTGTTAATTTCCCGTTTTTATCTATAATAAAAGTCATGTAAATACGTCCGCCAAGTCCTTCTACTTTTGGGGTGTTAAAGTTATGGGCAATGTAATTATAAAAACTATGCATTCCGTTCTCAGGAACTGCTTTTTCTAAAACTTGGGTGTAGTTATATTTTAAATTGTTATAGTCGGTACTTGTTCCGCTGACGCATTTTCCGTTTTCGTAGTTTTCTATGAAGGAAGCCTTTAGTTTAGTTGATGTACCTCTCCAAATTCCGTTTCGAACTCCATTTTTTATTTCTCCTTTTTCAGAGAAAGCATTCATGTTACTTTCATCGGGATATGTTAAGTCCTCTGTCTTTTCGTAAATTCCGTTACCGTTGATTACGGTTTGATTATTAGTTGCGTCCCAAGATTGATTTATTTTGTAATCGCTTGTTTTTTCTTTGTTGTTAGCAATAAATTCAGCTTCCAGTTTTAAACTTCCAGTGTCATACCATTCATACTGCTTTCCTGTTTTTTTTCCATCTTCATAGGTGCACATTATCTTTCTTTTCCCATTTTCATGGTAATACACGCACTGACCTTCCATGTGCAGGTAGTCTTTATTTGAGGACTTTCCGGTCATTTGTGTTATTCCAGATTTAAAGTAGTCATTGACTGTGTAGTAATCTTTCTTAGAATAATAATCGTTGACTATTCTATAGTATGTGTGGTTTTCTTCATCGGTTTGATTCCATGTTGAATCAAGATAGATTAGTCGGTTTACTGGTTTTGTAACTTGCGAGAATGAAAGGCTTGTGAATAGTATGAATGCTATTAGAAAAATGTTATTTTTCATAAAATTGTTTTTACGGAAACAAAGTTAGGATTTTTAATACAATTTTGCAATTTCCTGATTTACAAACTCTAAAAAGCGTTCGTCTTCTTCTGTAAATGGATCAATTACATGGCTGTCGATATCAATTTGACCAATATTCTTTCCGTCTACGAATAAAGGGACTACAATTTCTGATTTTACTGTGAAGCTACAAGCGATGTAATTGTCTTGCGTGGCAACATCTGGGACAACAAAGTTTGCATTTGATTCGGCAACTTGACCACAAATTCCTTTTCCAAACGGTATTACGGTATGATCTGTTTCGGCACCTACATAAGGTCCTAAGTGTAATGTTTTTGCTTCGTGATTAGCAAAGTAAAATCCTACCCAGTTGTAATATTCAATATTAGCGTTTAGTAATTGGCAAATGGATAATAGTTTTTCGTCTCTTGATTGTGTGTTATTCGTTGTTATTTCGGTAACCTTTGGCTTTAATTCTTGAAATGTCATTTTGTTTGTTTTTATACAAAAGTATTTAAAGTCCTTATTTTAATTTGTATTAAATTTGTTAAAAAACACATTTTGAGAAAATATTTTACTTTGTATAAACCTTTTTTGCTCTTTTTGGCAAAGTTTTTTTTAACCTATATTTTTTTAGCTTTTGCATATCAATTATTTTTAAATCGTTTTGAGTACCATGAAACCGACTCGATTACACGAATAGTAGCGCAACATACTCAACAATTTTTACAGTTTTTTAATGCAGATGTAGCGCTTGATGAAACAACTGCCGATGGTTATATTAAGTTGTTTTATAATCATACTTATATTGCTAGATTAATTGAAGGTTGTAATGCAGTCAGTATTTTGATTTTATTTGTGTCATTTATAGTTTCATTTTCGGGAAAATTAAAAACAACTTTTTTCTTTATTCTTGGCGGAAGCTTGTTTATTTACCTTCTGAATGTTGTGAGAATCGCTTTGTTGTGTGTTTTAATTTATAATTTTCCGGCTCAGGAGTCTATGCTTCATGGGGTGTTTTTTCCATTGTTTATCTATGGCGTTGTGTTTCTTTTATGGGTAATTTGGGTTAATAAATATTCATTATATGCTAAGAAATCTACTTAATAATAAATACAAGTTTTTTGTGGCGGTATGTTGTGTACTGCTACTGGTGTTAGTGCGTGTGTATGAACAACAATTGTTTTATGATCCTTTTTTGAGTTATTTTAAGTCAGAATTTAATGCGCTCCCGTTGCCTTTGTACGATGGATTTGGGTTGTTTTTTGGGTTGTTATGTCGTTATGTTGCAAATTCAGTCTTGTCTTTGATCTTGATGTATATTTTATTCAGCGATCTCGAGATGATAAAATTTATTTCCTTCTTGTATGTTTTTTTGTTTGGAGTGTTGATCGCAGTTTTTTTTGGGGTTTTATATTTTTCGCAAACTGACAATCCACTTTTAATCTTTTACATTCGTAGATTTTTGATTCAACCAATTTTTGTATTGCTGTTTGTTCCCGCTTTTTACTATCAAAAAATGAATAAGTAATTTATTTTCAGTACCTTTAAGTGAAGTTAGATTATTGCTTTCTTAATAATTATAGGGTATGAAAATAGTGAAAAATTCAGGTGAGATCGTTGATTTTGATTCGGATAAGCTTAAGGCTTCCTTGTTAAAGTCAGGAGCGAGTCTTGTTGCGGTAGAGGATATTTTAAATAAAATAAAGCAAGAGCTTTTTGAAGGCGTTTCGACAAAGCATATTTATAAAAGAGCTTTTTTATTATTAAAAAAAGAAGCCCATTCTCATGCAGCGCGCTATAACTTGCGAGCAGCAATTCTCGCGCTTGGACCTGCTGGCTTTTTCTTCGAAAAGTACATTGCAAGACTATTTGACGCCGAGAACTTTACAACCAGCAATAACTTGACTTTGCAAGGAAAATGTGTATCGCATGAAATAGATGTTGTGGTGAAGAAAAATAATGAGATCGGTATGATCGAATGTAAATTCCATTCTAGTAAGGAAGCGGCCTGCGATGTCAAGATTCCGTTGTATGTTTTTTCAAGGTTTAATGATCTAAAAGATAGGAATCAGCCCATTTTTTCGAATAAAGATAGCATATCAAAATGTTGGATTGCAACAAACAACCGGTTTACGGGGGATGCGATTAGTTTTGCCAAATGTTCTGGGATCAATTTATTGAGTTGGGATTACCCTAAAAATAATAGTTTGAAAACTAAAAATGACATTGATTGTCTTTATCCAGTAACTTGTTTAACCACTTTGTCTATTGCCGAAAAAGGTAGATTGTTAGTATTGGACGTGATCCTTGCGAAGGAGTTGATGAATAATACAGAGGCTTTAGAAAAAATTAGTTTGAGTTCAAAAAGGATTATAAATGTATTGAAAGAGGTTAGAGAATTGTGCCGATGTGCATAAGAGTAAAGAGGCTAATTGTTTTATTTATAAGTAGAAATCATGAAAGTAACATTTATAGGTGGCGCGGGTACAGTAACGGGATCAAAGACTTTGGTGGAAAGTAAAGGGGTTCGGGTTTTAATAGATTGTGGACTTTTTCAAGGAATAAAACCTTTGCGGGAGCTCAATTGGGGTGATTTGCCTGTACTGGCTTCTACCATTGACTATGTGTTATTGACTCACGGACATTTGGATCACTGTGGTTGGCTACCTAGGTTAGTGAGTCAAGGTTTTAAAGGCAAAATTTATTGTACCAATGCGACTAAGGATGTTTCAAAGTTGATTTTGTTGGATAGTGCGAAAATTCAAGAAGAAGAAGCCCGAAAAGCAAACAAAGAGAAATATTCTAAACATGAAACGGCTGAGCCACTTTATACAGTAGCTCAAGCTGAAAAAGTATTGCCTCTTTTTCGAGTAGTTAAAACCAATGAAACGCTAGTTTTGGATCCTGAGATTGAAGCGGTGTTTACAAATGCAGGTCATATTATAGGAGCTTGCACTATTGAGCTTACAATTGAAGATAAAACACTGGTTTTTTCGGGAGATATTGGTCAAGATGATGATGTGCTGATGTTTCCGCCCGTGAAGCCTCATAAGGCAGATTATGTTTTTTTAGAAAGTACTTATGGCAATCGAATTCATCCTGAAACGGATGCCAAACTAGAGTTGGAGCTATATATTAATAGTACATTTAAAAATGGTGGAACGGTTATCATTCCTTCGTTTGCTATTGAGCGAGCTCAGAGTATTATGTATTTATTGTGGAAGCTTAAAACCGAAAATAAAATTCCAGACATGGATTACATCGTTGATTCTCCAATGGGTGTACATGCATTTTCGATTTTTTTTGATAATCTAGGTACTCATAAATTGTCCATGGAAGACTGTGTCGCGATGAGTAAAATGTTTGTGATTATCACGGATTATAAGGACACCATCGAAGCAATCTATGATAAAAAGCCTAAAGTGGTCATAGCGGCCAGTGGAATGGTAACGGGAGGCCGGGTTTTGAGCTATCTAGAGCGGTATATTGGTCTATCTGAAACAACTGTGGTGTTGGTGGGGTATCAAGCCGAAGGTACTCGTGGGCGAAAGTTACTGGAAGGTGCTCTTGATGTAAAAATTCATGGAAAATACTATGCAGTTGCCGCCAAGATAGTAGAAATTGAAGGTTTATCTGCTCATGGGGATCAAATGGATTTATTGAATTGGCTTTCCAAATTAGAAAAACCACCAAAAAAAGTGTTTTTAGTGCATGGTGAGAATCAGCCGGCAGATGAGCTGCGCATCAAAATTAACGAACATTATGGGTTTGATTGTGTGATTCCCTTAATGGGTCAAGAATTTGATTTATAATTTTTTAGTGGTTTTAACAGTTGTTTTTGATTTAAATACTAATTTTGCAAAATGAAGTTTAATAAACACATTAGCTTATTTTTAGCCCTTTTCTTATTGGTTTCCAATTTGGGATTGTCCTTTAATGTGCATTATTGTGGCGAAAAAATTTCATCAATTGCTCCTGTGTACATGACTCCTGTTGTGGTAACTCAAAAAGTCGAAAAAGATTGTTGTGGTGTTATTCTAGAGAAAAAAAAGAGCTGTTGCAATGACAAGGTGGTTGTTATTCAGAAAAAAGCTGAAAATGTAATTATCAAGGCTTTTACGTTTTCTACTATAAATCAGCTGATGCTCTCGGATTGGAGCCCGATCATTTTTACAAAAAAGTACTTTTTTAAAAACAATAGAGCAGTTGCTTATTTTTGCGACGCTCATGCTCCTCCCTTTTTTAAATTATACAAGCAATACATTTTTTACGCTTGATTTTAATATTTTCTAAAAAGAAGACTGCTTTATTCGGTCTAAATTACTTTTTTTTAAATATTAAAATTACCTCATGAAAAAACAAATTACAATTCTTTTATTGTTCTTGTTTCTTGCTTTTAATTCCTATTCGCAAGACACATTGCAAGAAATTAAAGTACGAACAGTTCGTAAAAGTATCAAGAAATCGTATACCTTAACGTCAAACACGACCACCTTAACGAGCAAAGAGTTACTGAAAGCAGCTTGTTGTAATCTAGCCGAAAGTTTTGAAACAAATCCATCCATAGACGTTAGTTTTTCGGATGCTTTAACAGGCACGAAACAAATTAAAATGTTAGGCTTAACTAGTCCTTATTTAATGATTACCGAAGAGAATATACCGTCAGTTCGCGGTGCTTCTCAGGCTTACGGTTTGTCATTCACACCTGGTACTTGGGTAGAAAGTATTCAAATTACTAAGGGGGCAGGTTCAGTTGTTAATGGTTTCGAAAGTATTTCAGGGCAAATCAATACGGAGCTCATTAAACCCATCAATGATATTCCTTTCTTTTTAAATGTTTATGGATCGACAGATTCTCGATTTGAATTAAATACTCATTTTAATACCAAAATATCAGAAAAATGGAGTAGTAGTCTTTTTGTTCATGGTAATACTAGGGTTGCTAAAAATGACATGAATGGAGATGGTTTTTTAGATAATCCATTGGCTAAACAAGTTAATGTTTTGAATCGTTGGCAGTACACTGATGCGCAAAAAGGCTGGGTTAGCTTTGTGAATTTTCGCTATATGAAAGACGAAAAGCAAACAGGAGAGTTAAATTTCGATAAAAATAGAGATCAGGGGACGACAAATTATTGGGGATCTGAAATCAACACGGAACGCATCGATGTTTCAACTAAGTTGGGCTATGTCTTTCCGGACATGCCTTACCAAAGTATTGGTTTTCAAAATGCTTTTAATAGCCACGGTCAAGATTCGTATTTTGGATTGAATCAATACGATATTAAGCAAAAGAGCTACTATTCTAATTTGATTTTCAATTCGATTATAAATAATACTAAGAATAAATTTGCTACCGGATTGAATTTTACATACGACGCTTATGACGAGTTTGTAAATGTGAATGACTATAGTAGGATAGATAATTCCATAGGTGCTTTTTTCGAGTATACTTTTGATAATACAAACAACTTTAGTTTAGTGTTGGGCGGTAGAATTGATAATCACAATCGTTTAGGAACTTTTATTACACCAAGACTGCATGCAAGATATAATCCGTGGGCCAAAGGGGTTTTTAGATTTTCGGCAGGAAGAGGGAAGCGTTCGGCTAATATTTTTGCCGAAAACCAACAACTTTTCGCCAGTTCTAGAAGGTTTGAAATACTGGACAATGGTGGGAAAATTTATGGTTTGAATCCGGAAATCGCTTGGAACTATGGATTGAGTTTTATGCAAGGCTTTTATTTATTTGACAGAAGCGGGGATGTAGGCTTTGATTTTTACCGTACGGACTTTCAAAATCAAGCAGTGGTGGATTTGTTTCAGAGTCCGCAAGAAGTTTTGTTTTATAATTTGAAAGGAAAATCGGTGGCTAACAGTTTGCAAATAGAATTCAATTATGAACTAGCAGACCGTCTTAATTTAAGAACTGCTTATAAATATTATGATATTCAATCCGATTATTTATCGGGCACTTTTCAAAGACCTATGCAAGCCAAACATCGTTTTTTTGGAAACATTGGGTATGAAACAGAATCGACTCCAGAGGGAAAGCAGTGGAAAGTAGATTATACACTTAATGTTTTGGGGAAGCAACAATTACCCAATACAGCTACAAACCCTACAGCAGATCGTTTGCCTGAGTTTGCGCCCTCTTTTTCGGTCATGAATGCGCAAGTGACAAGGGTTTTTTCGGATGTTTTTGAAGTATATGTGGGCGGAGAGAACATTGGGAATTATAAACAAGAAAAAGCAATTTTAGGAGCGAGCAATCCTTTTGGTCCTACTTTTGATACATCAATAGTATATGCGCCTGTTTTTGGTCAGATGTATTATGCAGGATTGCGATTTAAAATCAAATAAATTTAAAATAGAATAATATGAAAAAGATAGTAATGATAGTTGTAGTACTGTTTCTAGGAGTGAATATGCAAGCTCAAGAACGTAAAAATAAAAATGCAAAATATACCGTAAATGTGAACGGAAATTGTGAGCAATGCAAAAAACGAATCGAAAAAGCATCGTATGCAGTTTCGGGAGTTAAGTCGGCAATTTGGGATGTTGATAGTCATGATTTAAAATTGATTTTAAACGAACAAAAATCTTCCCTTTTAGAGGTTGAGAAAGCTATTGCAAAAGTTGGTCATGATACTCAAGAGGTGCGAGCAACTCAGGAAGATTATGATAATCTTCATACTTGTTGCTTGTATGAAAGAAAGTAAAGAAGATGAAAAGGTCCAAAATCTAGTTTTTTGGGCCTTTTTTTTGATGTAGTGTTTCTTTTTTTTAGATCTAAAATTAAAGTGGTTTTTTTAATTTAGTATTTATTAGTTAATAAAACTTTAAAAATAAATAATAAATTGTTGTTCAGGTAAATTATACTTACTTTCACGCACAAAATGTTTTCGAATAAAATCCCCTACCAATGAATAGTTTTGACTGGAAAAATTTAATAGACCCTCTTTTTTATATCAATTTTGATATAAACGGAATTAAGCTTGGGCTTTATATTGTTTTATTTATTGTTTTTGCAGAAACAGGTCTTTTTGCGGGATTTTTTCTTCCGGGAGACAGTTTATTGTTTCTTGCAGGTATTTATAGTGGTGAATTGATTAAAAATATTATCGTTATTGATAATGATTTTATCAATGTTTTTTTATTAGCAACTATGGTGGCTGTTGCCGGTATCCTAGGGAATGTAGTAGGATATTGGTTTGGGTCTAAAAGTGGTTATTATTTGTACAATAAACAAGATACTTTTTGGTTTAAGAAAAAGTACTTAGTACAGTCTAAAGATTTCTTTGAAAGACATGGAGGTAGAGCGATTATATTTGCTAGATTCTTGCCTATTTTTAGAACTTTTGCGCCTATTGTAGCCGGAATTGTGACAATGGAAAAAAAGAAATTTATGTTCTACAACGTAATTAGCTCTTTTTTATGGTCGTTTATATTGATCTTTGCAGGACATTATTTATATGGTTTTTTATTAGAAAAATATCAAATTAATTTAAAAGATCATATAGAATTAATCGTGATTGGTTTAGTCGTGGTTACGTTATCTCCTGTTATCCTTAAACTAGCTAAAAAATCTCCTTCAACCGAAGAATAGTTTTTAAATAATAGCATTTTGTTTTATAGTAACGCTTCTTTACTAGGTAATGCAAGTTCAAATTGAAAAATAGTATAGGTAATAATAAGGCAAATAAAAAGTCCGTTCAACTAAGTTGAACGGACTTTTTTTATATCCTGAAGGGGTTGATATTACATCATCCCTGGCATTCCGCCTCCCATTGGGTTTCCACCGCCGTTATCTTCTTTGATGTCGATCAATGCACATTCAGTAGTCAAGATCATTCCCGCAACTGAAGCAGCATTTTCTAACGCTACACGAGTTACTTTCTTAGGATCAATAATTCCTGCTTTAAGCATGTCTACATATTCGTCAGTTTTAGCATTGTAACCAAAGTCACCTTTCCCTTCTGCTACTTTTGCTACAACTACAGAACCTTCAAGTCCAGCATTTTCAACAATCGTTCTCAAAGGTGCTTCAACAGCTCTAGATACAATTTGAATTCCTGTTGCCTCGTCTGCGTTATCAGCTTTAACAGTAGCTAAAACATTTTTAGCTCTTAATAGAGCAACGCCACCACCAGCTACAATTCCTTCTTCAACAGCAGCGCGAGTTGCGTGTAATGCATCATCTACTCTGTCTTTTTTCTCTTTCATTTCAACTTCCGAAGCAGCTCCAACATAAAGAACAGCAACACCACCAGCTAATTTAGCTAAACGCTCTTGCAATTTTTCTTTGTCATAATCAGAAGTCGTAGCTTCCATTTGACCTTTAATTTGGTTCACGCGATTTTTAATAGTATCGGCATCACCAGCACCGCTTACAACCGTTGTGTTGTCTTTGTCGATAGTCACTTTTTTAGCAGTTCCTAACATTTCAAGAGTTGTGTTTTCTAATGTGTATCCTCTTTCTTCAGAGATTACTGTACCACCAGTCAAGATAGCAATATCTTCAAGCATTGCTTTTCTTCTGTCTCCAAAACCAGGTGCTTTTACGGCAGCGATTTTTAAAGCTCCTCTTAATTTGTTTACTACTAATGTAGATAGTGCTTCACCATCAACATCTTCGGCAATAATTAATAATGGTTTTCCAGATTGTGCTACTGGTTCAAGTACCGGCAGTAATTCTTTTAAAGAAGAAACTTTTTTGTCATATAATAGAATATAAGGACTTTCTAGTTCTACTTCCATTTTCTCAGGATTAGTAACAAAATAAGGAGAAAGGTATCCTCTGTCAAATTGCATTCCTTCAACAACATCTACATAAGTATCTGTTCCTTTGGCTTCTTCAACTGTGATTACTCCTTCTTTTCCAACTTTTGCGAAAGCAGCAGCAATTAACTCACCAATAACTTCATCATTATTTGCTGATATAGATGCAATTTGCTTGATTTTATCTGAGTCAGATCCAACCACTTTAGATTGCTTAGCAAGGTCAGCTACAATAGCTTCAACCGCTTTGTCAATTCCGCGTTTTAAATCCATTGGGTTTGCTCCTGCAGCAACGTTTTTCAAACCTTCTTTTACGATAGCTTGCGCCAAAACGGTTGCAGTAGTTGTTCCGTCTCCAGCTAAATCATTCGTTTTTGAAGCTACTTCTTTAACCATTTGAGCCCCCATGTTTTCTAATGGGTCTTTCAATTCGATTTCTTTAGCTACAGTTACACCATCTTTAGTAACATTTGGCCCACCAAATGATTTTCCGATGATTACATTACGACCTTTTGGTCCAAGGGTTACTTTTACTGCATTTGCTAATGCATCTACACCGCGTTTTAATCCGTCACGTGCTTCAATATCAAATTTTATATCTTTTGCCATTTTAATTTAGCTTTTAGCTTTTGGCTTTTAGCTTTTAGAAACAATGTTGTTTCAAAAAGATTTGCCAAAAGGTGTTGTTATTTAATTAATTTCCGTTTATGAGTGCCAATAGCCAAAAGCCATCAGCCAAAAGCATTGTTATTAGATTATTGCAAGAATATCATCTTCTCTCATAATCAAGTAATCCGTACCCTCTAATTTTAGCTCAGTACCAGCATATTTACCATAAAGCACAGTGTCACCAATTTTTACTGTCATTGTGTGATCTTTAGTTCCGTTACCTACAGCAACTACAGTTCCTTTTTGAGGTTTTTCTTTGGCAGTATCTGGAATGAAGATTCCTGAAGCAGTTTTTGTTTCCGCAGCAACTGGTTCAATAAGAACACGATCTGAAAGTGGTTTAATGTTTAAAGCCATAATTATATGTTTTTATTGTTTTTAAATGGATTGTATTAGTAATTTCAGAAATTGTGCCAAGCTATCTAAACTGACACAATTTCCTATAAAAAATGCCAGCTTTGACAGGCTGGCACTTTGAATAATATGTATTTAAATTTATTTTGCAGGAGTTGCTGGTGCAGCTGGTGCCGGTGTTACTGGCGCTGCTGTAGCAGGTGCATTGTCAATGATTTTAGAATCAGTGTCACTTAATGTTCCAGTGAAGCTTAAGCTTGAAAGCAAAATTAAAGCAATTAAAATCGTACCAAGTGTCCAAGTACTTTTGTCTAAAAAGTCGGTTGTTTTTTGAACACCTCCCATTTGAGTTGAACCACCTAATGTAGATGAAAGTCCACCACCTTTAGGGTTTTGAACCATAATTACTACGATCAATAGAAAACAAACTATTGTTATTAAAACTAAAAAAATTGAAAATGTGCTCATTGTTTAATTATTATTGTTTTGTTGTAAAATCTTAATATCTAATATACGGTCTGCAAAGAAACTACTTTTTTCTGGATATTTCAAAATTAATATATCATAAGCTTGAATCGCTTTTTGATATTTTTTTTGTTCTAAATAAACTCTAGCCAAAGTTTCGGTCATTAAGGATGAATTATCGTCTTTGTTGATGTCAATATTTACAGTCGAAGGCACGCCATGCTTGACAGGAGATATCTTAGGAGATGCTTCTATGAATTGATCAATAAGCATTGCCTTTTTCTTTTTGTCTTCGTCAATTGGCTCTGGTTGTGGAGTTATTGTTGCCTCAGGCTCTCTTGATATAGGCTGAATTCTGGAAAGTTGTAGCCATTCTTGAAAAGAATGTTGTTCGTTTTTAGAAAAATCTAATGGTTTTCCAATCTCTAAACCTTCTTCAATATTTTTTGGTTTTTCAACGGACTGGGCAGTAGCTTCTTTAATCGAAGTAAGTATAGATTGTTCTAGATGTGTAGGTTCTGGCTTTAATTGCACTTTAACTGCTACAACCTCACTATCAATAACGGTAATGTCAAGTAGTTCTTGTGATTTTTGATCGTAATAATCCTTTTGCATCGCTACAAAATTATCCGATGTAATAAAGTCAAACAAGACGGTTCTGTCGGTGGTATGAGCTGCTGTAACTTTTAAGGCAAAATTATACTTAAAACTATTTTGATTGTACAATCCCTTTAAGCGCAAAGCTCTTGCGCTTTGAAAAAACGGAAATTCATCTAAGACACTCGACAAAGCTTCAGTTTGCGTTTCTGTAATTTTGTTGGGTCTATTGAGTAAGTAAGTATAATCAGTTACATTCATAAAACGATCTTCAATTGGTTGTGTTTATTCTACTTGTTCTTTACCATTTAGCCAAAGACTCATTGAAGATGTCTTGTGTAATTCGGTCAAATATCTCGTCCAAGGCTGTTGTTAAAGTAGAACCTGTAAGTTGCGTTGATGCAGGATAATCATAAAAAAACTCAAACGTTTTTTCAAAGTCATCTGCCTCCTTATTCTTGTTTGTAAAGCGAACGTTTATTCTTATTTTTAGACGGTTTTGCGAAGCTTTTTGATCAGCAGTTGCTGTCATAGGACTTATTCTATAATCTACAATTTCACCTTCGTAGGTAAGGTCACCGCTTGTTTTTACTAAGTTTAGGTTGGTTTGATTCTGAATTAAATCTTGCAATGCCAGTGTAAAGGTTCTGTCGATTCCAGGCTCAATTAAATCTGAATTATTTGGGAAGAAGTTTACTTGAAAAGTCTTAGCATCAATTTTACCAGTTCCAGTAAAGTTATAAACTGAACAGCTACTGAAAGAAAATAAGACTATTAATATGGAGATGTATTTTAATTTTTTCATTTTATGTTTTGATAGTAAGCGTTGGTGTCAAAGATATTCAAAAAAATGACCACTAAATTTACAATTGATTGCTGTTTATAGGTCAAACTGCTTTATTTTACGGTACAAAGTCCTTTCGGAGATTCCTAGTTCATCAGCTGCAGCTTTACGTTTTCCTTTGTTTTTTTCTAATGACTTTTTGATCATTTCGATTTCTTTTTGCTCTAATCGTAAAACCTCTTCTTCTTCAATTGTTTCTGCAAACAAGTAATTCTCTTCGGTTTCTTGGTAGCGTTCTTCTTTTGTAGGATTAGAAATTAGTGCAGTTCTAGGCTGTTCTTCAAAATCTATTTCGCTGTCGTTTTCTTGATTGCCATAAATTTTCTGAATTAATGAAGGGTTAATGTCTTGGGTTTTAGCCGAGCCATTTTTCATCAATTCTAAAGTGAGTTTTTTCAAATCATGAAGATCACTTTTCATGTCAAAAAGTACTTTGTATAAAATATCTCTTTCTGTACTAAAATCGTTTTCGGCCTTTTTATCTTTAATCACTGAGGGTAAATTGCTTCCTTCAGATGGTAGGTACGATTGTAAAGTTTGTACCGATATATCTCGATTGGTTTCTAAAACCGAAATTTGTTCGGCAACGTTTCGCAATTGACGAATGTTTCCACTCCAGCGAAATTTTTGTAAAACTTGAATAGCGTTATCATCTAGTTTTAAAGGCGGCATTTTGTATTTATGAGCAAAATCAGCAGCAAACTTTCTAAACAATAAATGAATATCATCTTTTCGATCTCGTAAAGGTGGTAGTAAAATATCAACAGTACTCAAACGGTAATACAAATCCTCACGGAATTTTCCTTTTTCGATCGCATCAAATAAATTCACATTGGTAGCAGCAACGATGCGTACATCTGTTTTTTGAACTTGAGACGAACCTACTTTGATAAACTCACCATTTTCCAGTACACGTAGTAAACGCACTTGAGTTGTTAACGGTAATTCACCTACTTCATCCAGAAATATAGTTCCGCCATCAGCCACTTCAAAATACCCTTCACGTGTGCTTGTCGCGCCGGTAAAAGCTCCTTTCTCATGACCAAAAAGTTCACTATCAATTGTTCCTTCGGGTATAGCACCACAGTTTACGGCTATGTATTTACCGTGTTTTCTATGCGATAAAGAATGTATAATTTTCGGAATACTTTCCTTACCAACTCCGCTTTCTCCCACCACCAATACCGAAATATCTGTAGGAGCAACCTGGATTGCTTTTTCTAAGGCACGATTTAGCTTTGGGTCATTCCCAATAATCTCAAATCGTTGTTTTATATTTTGAATAGACTCCATATGTTTTTAGTTTAAAGTTTTTTGTGTTTAAGGTTTAAAGTTCTCCTAACTTTAATTCTTAAACTTTAAACATTTTAATTCATAGCACTCAAGCCAACAGCTTCCCCTTTTAAAGTTCCACTAGTACAAGAGTTGATTTTTACATTTACAAAATCACCAATTTTATAATTTTCCTTCGGGAAAACCACTGTAATGCTCTGAGAATTTCTTCCAGAGAATTCTTCTGTCGATTTTTTAGAAACTTTTTCGACCAAAACCTCTACTGTTTGACCAATAAACTCCTCAGATCGTGCCCAAGCGTGTTTTTGCTGCATATCAACAATTTCTTGTAAACGTCTTGCTTTGGTTTCATCGGTTACATCATCTTCCATTTTTCTTCCTGCCAGTGTTCCTGGACGTTCAGAATAAGAGTACATGTATCCAAAATTATATTTTACATATTCCATTAAACTCAAAGTATCTTGATGATCTTGCTCTGTTTCAGTTGGGAAACCAGCAATCATATCTTGCGAAATAGAGCTATTTGGAATAATCGATCTTATTTTGTCAATCAATGTCATGTATTCTTCACGAGTGTGAAGGCGGTTCATCTCTTTCAAAATTCTATTGCTTCCAGATTGTACTGGCAAGTGAATGTGCTTACATATATTATTGTGTTTCGCAATAACATGCAAAACACTCTCGTGCATGTCTTGTGGGTTTGAAGTCGAAAAACGAATACGCATCTTTGGGAAACCTACAGCCACCATTTCTAATAGTTGATCAAAATCTACAGCAGTAGCTTTTTGCATTTCAGTAGCAGTAGCAAAATCTTTTTTCAAACCACCACCGTACCAAAGGTAACTATCCACATTCTGACCTAAAAGCGTAATTTCCTTAAAGCCTTTGTCCCATAAATCTTGAATTTCTTTCATGATGCTTTGTGGCTCACGACTGCGTTCACGACCTCGAGTAAAAGGCACTACGCAAAAAGTACACATGTTATCACAACCACGAGTAATGGATACAAGCGCCGTAATTCCATTGCTCATCAAGCGCACAGGCGAAATATCACCATACGTTTCATCTTTCGATAAAATTACATTAATCGCATCACGACCTTCTTCAACTTCACTTAATAAATTAGGTAAATCTTTATAGGCATCAGGACCTACAACAAGGTCAACAATTTTTTCTTCTTCAAGAAACTGACTTTTTAAACGTTCAGCCATGCAGCCTAGAACGCCCACTTTCATTTTCGGGTTAATGCGTTTCACGGCATTGTATTTTTCTAATCGTTTGCGTACCGTTTGCTCTGCTTTATCTCTAATAGAACAAGTGTTTACAAGCACTAAATCAGCTTCTTCAAGAATTTGAGTCGTGTTGTATCCGTTTTCAGATAAAATGGAAGCTACAATTTCACTGTCCGAAAAATTCATCGCACAACCATAGCTTTCTATAAATAGTTTTTTTGTGTTCTCCGGTTTGTTTTCTAAAACAAGACTTTCGCCTTGCTTGCTTTCTTCAATAATCTTTTCCATAAGTCACTTTCAAAAGTGTGTATAATAAGGAGGCAAAGATACAAACATTCGAACAAATATGACAAGATGTCAGCCAAAGAATTAACATTGTTTTTAGAGTTTGTTCTTGGAGCTATTTCCCGCTTTCCATTGCAATCTTATTGTTCTTAAAGAAAGAACAATAAGGATTTTCATTTCAATCGGGGCTAAAAAACGGCGTTCTATTCCCATAATTAAAGTTGTTTTTTATCAAATTATTTTTTAAAAATCAATTCAAAATCTCAATATTTAAAAAAAATAGATACTTTTGTCCCAGAAAAATAGAGCAATGGCAAAGAATTTAGTAATAGTTGAGTCACCTGCAAAGGCAAAAACAATCGAGAAATTTCTAGGAAGTGATTTTCAAGTAGAGTCAAGTTATGGGCACATTGCCGACTTGCCTTCAAAGGAAATTGGTGTAGATGTAGAGAATGGTTTTAAACCAAAATACGAAGTTTCGGCCGATAAAAAAGCATTGGTAACCAAGTTGAAAGGCTTAGCCAAAAAAGCCGAAATGGTGTGGTTAGCAAGTGATGAGGATCGTGAGGGTGAAGCTATCTCTTGGCATTTAGCCGAAGAGCTAAAATTAGATTCTAAAAAAACCAAACGTATCGTTTTTCACGAAATTACTAAGAACGCCATTTTAAAAGCGATTGAGAATCCTCGTGAGATTGATTATAATTTAGTCAATGCACAACAAGCACGTAGAGTACTTGATCGATTAGTGGGCTACGAATTGTCTCCTGTGCTTTGGCGAAAAATAAAAGGAGGTCTCTCAGCAGGTCGTGTACAATCGGTATCCGTTCGTTTAATTGTGGAACGTGAAAGAGATATCCAAAACTTTAATGCAGTAGCAACCTATTCTGTAGTTGCCGAGTTTACAAATGAAGCTGGGAAGTCATTCAAAGCAAAACTGCCTAAAAATTTCAATACTAAAAAAGAAGCCGAAGATTTTTTAAATAAAAATGTAGGTTCTACTTATAAAGTTTCAGATTTAGAAACGAAACCAACTAAAAAATCTCCAACAGGACCTTTTACAACTTCTACCTTGCAGCAAGAAGCTGCTAGAAAATTGTATTTGCCAGTAGGGATTACCATGCAATTAGCACAACGTTTATACGAAGCGGGATTGATAACTTATATGAGAACCGATAGTGTAAACTTATCAAAGGATGCAATGGATGCTGCTCAAGCAGAAATCATCAAATCATACGGAAAAGAATTTTCTAAGCCTAGAACGTTTACCAATAAAAGTAAAGGGGCTCAGGAAGCGCACGAGGCGATCCGTCCTACAGATATGTCACGTCATACGGTGAATATCGACAGAGATCAAGCGCGTTTGTATGATTTAATCTGGAAAAGAACATTGGCTTCTCAAATGAGCGATGCGCAACTAGAAAGAACAAATGTTAAGATTGAAGCCAATAATCACGGAGAGTTATTTACGGCTTCGGGCGAAGTATTGCTTTTTGAAGGATTCTTGAAAGT
Organism: Flavobacterium muglaense; assembly: GCF_014305155.1. Classification (GTDB taxonomy): domain Bacteria; phylum Bacteroidota; class Bacteroidia; order Flavobacteriales; family Flavobacteriaceae; genus Flavobacterium; species Flavobacterium muglaense. Next base: position 189,903 of record NZ_JACRUK010000001.1, on the reverse strand, counting down.
GTACTTAGAAGGACACGATGATGACGAAGAGGAGCAAGAAGGAATGTTGCCTGCAATGAAAGTGAATGAAAAATTATTGAATAATTACATCACAGCAACAGAGAGGTACTCAAGACCGCCAGCTCGTTACACTGAGGCATCATTGGTAAAAAAATTAGAAGAATTAGGTATTGGTCGTCCGTCTACTTATGCGCCTACAATTTCTACGATTATCAATAGAAATTATGTCGAAAAAGGAAACCTTGACGGTCAAGAACGTAATTATACGCAGCTTACTTTGCAAGCTAATAAAGTAGGAGAGAAGTTGCTTAAAGAGAATACAGGTTCTGATAAAGGAAAATTGGTGCCAACAGATATTGGTACAATTGTAACCGATTTCTTGGTGAAAAATTTCGGAAATATATTAGATTATAACTTTACTGCAAAAGTAGAGCAGGATTTTGATGAAATAGCCGAAGGAAATGTAGATTGGGCTGTAATGATGAAGGAATTCTACGATCAATTTCACCCAACAGTAAAAGATGTAGAAGCAAATGCCGAAAGAGAAAGTGGTGAAAGAATTTTAGGAACTGATCCTAATACAGGCAAGCCGGTTTCTGTTCGTTTAGGGAAGTTTGGACCGATGGCTCAAATTGGAGCTGCTGATGACGAAGATAAAAAGTTTGCTAGCTTAATGTCTGATCAAAACATTGGAAACATCAATTTAGAAGAAGCATTGAATTTGTTTTTGCTTCCTAAAAATCTAGGAGAATATCAAGGAGAAGAAGTAGAGGTAAGTAACGGGCGATACGGTCCCTACATTCGTCACGGTGCTGCTTTTGTTTCGTTGCCAAAAGGAGAGAATCCTTTGGATGTTGATTTTAAAAGAGCACAGGAGTTAATTGATGAAAAGGCTATTGCCGATGCGCCAATTGCTGTTTACAAAGGCGAAGGTGTTCAAAAAGGAGTGGGGCGTTTTGGTCCATTCATTAAGTGGAACGGTATTTTTATTAATGTGAGTAAAAAATACAATTTCGATAATTTGTCACAAGCAGATATTGAAGCCTTGATTGAAGATAAAATTCAGAAGAATATTGATAAAGTACTCCATAATTGGGAAGACGAAGGAATTTTGGTCGAAAAAGCACGTTGGGGTCGCTCGGTTATTACTAAAGGAAAAATCAAAATTGAATTGAGTAAAGACGTCGATGCAACAAAACTAACTTTGGAAGAAGTGCAGGAAATGATTGCTAAGAAAACCCCTGCCAAGAAAACAGCTGCTAAAAAAGCACCCGCTAAGAAAGCGGCAGCCAAAAAGCCGGCGGCTAAAAAAGCAGTTGCCAAAAAGAAATAATAACTAATTCCAGTTGCGACGCTCTCCATGAGAGAGGGTTGAGGAGAGGAGAAAAAGATATAAAATGGAATTTGAGTTTTTAAAACCCATTGATGCCACTGTTTTAGATAAGATTGAAAGGTTGTCTTCGCAACAATTAGGAAGTAAAATCGTGTTTCATACCCAAAATCAGTTTCCAGATATTAGTAAAATTAACATTGCTATCATCGGAGTTTTGGAAAATCGAGGTGCTGATGCAGCTTTCGTAGATGTTGATTTGACTGCTATTCGCGAGGAATTGTATGGTATGTTCCCTGGGAATTGGGACGCTTCAATTGCTGATTTAGGTGATATTTTGGCAGGTGATTCTATTGAAGACACTTATTTTGCTTTACGCAAAGTAGTTTCGAGTTTAATTAAAAACAAAGTAGTTCCAATAGTAATAGGAGGTTCACAAGACTTAACATATCCAATGTATAGAGCTTACGATGAGCTCGAGCAAATGGTGAATGTAGTAGCTATTGATAGTAAGTTTGATTTTGGTAAAGAAAATGAAGGAGCTTTAGCATCTTCCTATCTAACTAAAATGATTATTGACGAGCCAAATAACTTGTTTAATTATTGTAATATCGGCTATCAAACCTATTATAATTCGCAAGAAGAAATTGATTTAGTCGAAAAATTATTTTTTGATGGTTATCGATTAGGTGAAATTTCGAAAAATATAGCTTTAGCGGAGCCCGTTTTTAGAGATGCTGATATTGTGAGTTTAGATTTGAATTCAGTAAAATCATCAGATTCAGGGAATTTTATTACCTTTACACCTAATGGATTTGATGGAAAAGAAATTTGTTCTTTGTCGCGCTATGCAGGGATAAGTGATAAAGTTTCGATGTTTGGGGTTTTTAACCACAATAATTCAGTTCAAGAATCCGTTTTGGTATCACAGGTAATCTGGTATTTTATTGAAGGATTTCATTATCGTTCTCATGAATACCCATTTGGTAGTCGCGAGAACTATATCAAATACATTGTACCTTCGGAAGAAGAGGTTTTGATTTTTTATAAAAGTGATAAAACGGATAGATGGTGGATAGAAATACCATTTATTTCAAATGGGAATAATAAATTAAAAAGAAATACGTTATTACCTTGTTCCTATGATGAATATTTAGGGGCTTGTAATCAAGAGCTACCAGAAAGATGGTGGAAGGCGTTGCGTAAAAACAGCATTTAAAAGTCATAAAATAAACGATTTAAAGCGTTTTAAGGGCTTAAAAAGAATAATTTTTAAAAATGATATTGTTTGATATAAAATAATTGTTTTTTATCAAAATAATAAATAGGTTTGCACATTAATAAATATTGAATATATGACCCAAATTTATATGAAGAAGTTCATTGCATTTATAGCAATAATAACGCTAATAATTGGCTGTGGTAAATCAGGCGATAATGGTGAGTTGGTGGGTGTTAAGGGAGCTAAATGGCATCCTGAAAAACCTTATGGAATGACTTTAGTTCCTGGTGGGTCTTTTATCATGGGTAAGTCAGATGATGATGTTGCTTCGGTACAAGATGCTCCAACAAAAACAGTTACTGTTCGTTCTTTCTACATGGATGAAACGGAGATTACTAATAGTGAGTACCGTCAATTCGTAGAATGGGTAAAGGATTCTACAATGAGAGTTCGTTTAGCAATTCTTGCGGATATGAGTGGTATCAAAGGTGGTGATGCAAAAGGAAAAGGAAAAAACGCCGGAAGCATTGGTGACTTTGCCTTCAATGATTCTGATCCTGAAAAAATGACTGCTTATGATAAATACATGTATGATAATTATTACAGCATCGGTACTGCTGATGATCCTTATGCAGGTAGAAAACTAAATAGAAAAGTAAAATTAATTACTGATCCTAAGCAATATCCTGATGAATATTACGTAGAAGTAATGGATTCAATGTATTTGCCGATAGAATCTTCATATAATGGTTTAAGAACTATTGATGTAGATAAATTGAAATTTCGTTATTCATGGATGGATATTCAGGCTGCAGCAAAAGCTAAAGTTGGGAAAAGAAAAGATTTCATAAAAACAGAAGAGGTAAAAGTGTATCCAGATACAACAGTCTGGATTAAAGATTTCGCTTATTCTTATAATGAGCCTATGCACAATGATTACTTTTGGCATAAAGCTTATGGTGATTATCCTGTTGTAGGGGTAAAATGGACTCAGGCGAAAGCTTTTTGTGCTTGGAGAACATTAAATAAAAACACGTACATCAAATCAAAGAAAAAAGGGCATGATTTAATAAACTCTTTTAGATTGCCTACTGAGGCAGAATGGGAATATTCTGCAAGAGGTGGATTAGAGTCTGCTACTTACCCTTGGGGTGGTCCATATACTAAAAATGATAGAGGATGTTTCTTGGCTAACTTCAAGCCTAATAGAGGAGACTATGCTGCAGATAATGCTTTGTATACTGTAGAAGCGAAGTCTTACGAGCCTAATGGTTATAATTTATATAACATGGCTGGAAATGTTTCTGAATGGACGGATTCATCTTATGATCCTAATGCTTACGAATATGTTTCGTCAATGAATCCAAATGTATTAGATGCGTCCAATAAACGTAAAGTAGTACGTGGTGGTTCTTGGAAAGATGTTGCATATTTTTTACAAGTAAGTACAAGAGACTTTGAATATGCTGATTCGGCTAGAAGTTTCATCGGATTTAGAACTGTTCAGGATTACATGGGATTAAAGACTACCGCTAACGGTAAAAAATAATTACAAAAACAAAAAAAAACAAACATTATAAACAAAACTATAAAATTTAGATTATGGCAATATTAGGTAAAAAAGCAATGAATTTCGCATACGGAATGGGTGCAGCAGTAGTAATTATTGGAGCATTATTCAAAATTACTCACTTTGAAATTGGGCCGTTAACTGGTACAGTGATGTTATCTGTTGGTTTATGTACAGAGGCTTTGATTTTTGCTTTGTCGGCTTTTGAGCCGGTAGATAATGAATTAGACTGGACTCTTGTTTATCCTGAACTTGCTAATGGTGAAGCTAAACCTAAAGCTAAAAAAGTTGTTGAAAATACTACAGAAGCACAGGGATTATTATCTCAAAAGTTGGATGCTATGTTGAAAGATGCCAAAATTGATGGTGAATTAATGTCAAGTTTAGGTAATAGTATTAAAAACTTCGAATCTGCTGCAAAAGGAATTGCTCCTACAGTTGATTCAATTGCTTCTACTAAGAAATACAGTGAAGAGTTAACTTTAGCTGCTGCTCAAATGGAATCATTAAACAGTCTATATAAAGTACAATTACAAAGTGCTTCAAGAAACGCACAAATTAATGAAGAAGTTGCTGAAAATAATTTGAAGCTAAAAGATCAAATGCAATCATTGACTTCAAACTTATCTTCTTTGAACAATGTTTATGGAGGTATGCTTACTGCTATGAATAATAAAGGATAATTAGTTTTAAACTATATTTAATAATAATAAACTAATTTGTAGAAAATATGGCAGGAGGAAAACTAACCCCTAGACAGAAGATGATTAACCTAATGTACTTGGTTTTTATCGCTATGTTGGCAATGAATATGTCAAAAGAAGTTTTATCGGCTTTTGGTTTAATGAATGAAAAATTCGAAAGTTCAAATACATCTTCAGTACAATCAAACCAAGGTTTATTGATGGCTTTAGATGCTAAGGCTAGTGAAGCCAAAGGAGAATTTGCTTTAGCTGCTGAAACGGCACACAAAGTAGAAAAAACAACAAAGGATTTTTATGACTATGTTGGAACATTAAAAACAGAAGTTCTTAATGGATTTGAAGTGGACGCGGAAACAGGTAAATTACCTTACGAAGAAATGGATAAAGGTGATAATATCGACAGTTGGTTTGTTGGTGAAGGATATTCTCCAAGAGGTAACGAGATTATCGCTAAGATTGAAAAGTATAAAGCTGATATGAAAGCTGCTTTAGGTACAGATAAAAAATATGCTGCTATTTTATCAGAGATTGAAAAGAAATTTGATTTAGCAGATGTTAAAAATAAAGAAGGTATTGCTGATAAGTATTTATCGTATCACTTTAAAGGATTTCCTGCTGTAGCGTCTATTGCTAAACTTTCGGCTTGGCAAAATGATATTAAAAAATCGGAATCAGATGTATATAGTTCTGCTTTAGGTAAAGCCGCTGTTGCTGCTGCATCTTATAGTAACTATCAAGCGATTGTGGTTTTAGATAAAAATGCATATTTCCAAGGTGAAGCGGTTACTGGTAAAGTAGTTTTAGGTCGTTATGACGAAAACACAAAGCCAACTAGTGTTACTGGTGCAAAATTAGATCCAGCTACAGGTCAAGCTAAAATTGCTTTAACTGCTGGTGGTGTTGGGGAGCAAAATATTGCAGGTCAGTTTACTTTTGTAGAAGATGGTAAAACAATCCCATTAAAATTTGCAGGTAAGTATGTTGTTGTTCCAAGACCAAACTCTGCGACTATCGCGGCTGATAAAATGAATGTAGTATACAGAGGTGTTGTAAACCCTATGTCTATCTCTTTCGCTGGTATATCTGATAAGGATGTTACTGCATCAGCTCCTGGTTTAAGTAAAGTAGGAAATGGAAAGTATAACATGAGCCCAGGCGGTGGAACAGAAGTGGTAATTAGTGTTTCTGGAAGAATGTCTGATGGTAAAGTAGCTACTGATAAAAGAGTATATAGAATTAAAGGAATTCCAGGTCCAACTGGAACAATTAGAGGAGAAACAGGTGTTGTAAAAGGACCTAAATCGAATTTGGAGATTTCAACCGTTGGAGCTAAGTTAGAAGACTTTGATTTTCAAGTTGACTTAAATGTTGTTGGATTCAACTTTAAAGTTACTGGACAACCTACTGTTGTTGTATCTGGTGATAGATTAAATGCACAGTGTAAATCTATTCTTGCTAGATGCGGAAGAGGTGATCAAGTTACAATTTCAGAGATTAAAACAAAGTTAGTTGGAGCGGGTAGTTATTTATTGCCTAGAACTGCACCAGTTATTTTTGAAATACAATAAAAATTAAGTTGCCAAAAGGCATCTTCAATATCTTATAATGATACCATGATGAATGTGAGAAATTTTTTATTAGTTATTATTTCCATAACAGGAAGTATTGCCACTTATGCGCAATCTAATTTGCTTAATGCAAAAACTCCTTCTGAGATAGGACTTAAAACTGCAGCTCAATTAATTTCAGATAATGATAAGCCTTTGGCGTATGGTTATGTTCATGATAGAGATGTGTTAATGGGTAAGACTACTTGGGAAATCATTGATTTGAGCGAAAAAATTAATTTTGCTCTATATTTTCCAATTGACACTGCTAATATCGGTTCTGATAGACGCTCTTTGTATGATGTTTTGACAAAAGCAATTAGAAGCGGTGCTATCAAGGATGTATATTCTGATAGTTATTTTAATACTAAGAAATCGTTTAAAGATATTCAAGGTTCATTATCTAGAATTGATACTACAGATGCCGGAAGAGAGCAAATCAATGCTGGTATTGCTATTTCTCCTGAGTATATTATGAGATCTGACTTGACATCTCAAGATGTTGCGCAGTATAAAATTAAAGGGTACTGGTATTTTGATAAACGTCAAAGTGAGTTAAAGTATCGTCTTCTAGGAATTTGTCCTGTGACTCCTGATGTGTATTCTATGAATAACGACGAAAAAGATTATATTGAGTTGTTTTGGATCTTTTTCCCAGCAGCAAGAGAGGTTTTGCATGAAGCTAAAGCATTTAACGATGTGAATTCGGCGATGCCTGTTTCTTTTGATCAGATTTTAAATTCGAGACGTTTTAACAGTGTTATCTATAAAGAAGAAAATGTATATGGTGATAGAAGTATTGCTGATTATATGAAAGATAATGCTCAGAATCAATTGTTAGAATCGGAAAGAGTAAAAGAAAAAATACGTGATTTTGAATCAGATATGTGGAATTATTAATTCCATTTAAGTTGTAATTAAAAACTCTTGCTGCAAAGCAAGAGTTTTTTTGTTTAGGGTTGTTTCTGTTTTGTTTTAAAAATGCGTTCTTTGCGCTTTATTCTAATATATATATGTTATGATTGATTATCTAATAGTTGGTTGCGGTTTAGCGGGTATCTCTTTTGCAGAGATGGCTCTCAATAATGATAAAAGCATCGTGGTTTTAGATAATAGTTCTCAAAATTCGTCAAAAGTAGCTGGAGGCTTGTATAATCCAGTAATTTTAAAGCGTTTTTCTGAAGTTTGGAAAGCACAGGAACAATTGGCGCTCATGCAGGAATTCTATTCAACAATTGAAAAAAAGTTGCGCATTCAAGTTGATTTTAGAAAACCTATTTTACGAAAATTTTTCTCTATTGAAGAGCAAAATAATTGGTTCGCTGCTTCGGATAAAGTAAATTTAGCGCCCTTTTTGTCACCTACTATTATTACAAAGAAATATTCTGGAATTGATTCGCCTTTTAATTATGGCGAGGTTTTGAGCACGGGTTATGTAGACACTGCTTTACTGGTTGCTAAGTACAAAGAGTTTCTTAGGGAGCTGAATGTATTAGTCTACGACTCGTTCGATTATAACGCTATAGAATTTTTATCAGACGGAAGTGTAAAGTACAGCGATTTTCATGCAAAAAACATTGTTTTTGCCGAAGGTTTTGGGTTGCATTTGAATCCTTATTTTGGAGATTTGCCTTTGGATGGTACTAAGGGAGAGTTATTCATTATCAAAGCTCCTGAATTAGATCTTGATGTGATCGTAAACACTAGTGTTTTTATCTTACCACTTGGTAATGATTTGTTCAAGGTAGGGGCTACTTATAATTGGAAGGATAAAACGGATTTGCCTACGGAAGAAGGTAAGCAAGAATTAGTGGATCGAATTCAAGAGATTATTAATTGTGAATTCGAAATAGTGGAACATTTTGCTGGAGTAAGACCAACTGTAAAGGATCGAAGGCCTCTTGTAGGGACGCATTTGCAGTATAGTGCATTACACCTGTTAAATGGTCTAGGAACAAGAGGAGTGATGTTAGGACCTGCGATGGCCAAAGCTTTGTTTGATAAAATAGAAAATAATATTCCTCTTGACCCTGCGATTAACATCAACAGAGTCAAGAAAAAGTAAATTGTACTACGCTTTGAAAGTGGGATCGTAAGAAACGAACATATTAATATAAATGTTCCTAGACCACCTTAAAATTAATGGAAATAGCAAAATGATGGAAGCGATAATGGCTATAAAAGCAACTTTTAGCGAACTGCCGAATATTAAATATGAAATTATAAAAGCGGCTATTCCGGTTCCTACATTTAGGCCGTAACTCACATACATAGCTCCGTAAAAGAAGGATGGTTCGATTTGATATTTTAGTCCACAATGACTGCATTTTTCATTCATTTTCAAAACATTTCCTAAATGGAGTAAGTTTTTGTCCTGATACATGCTTTCATTTTGACATTTCGGACAAGTTCCTGTTAAAATGCTATTTAGTTTGGATCCTTTTTTTAACATTTGCATAAATTTTAAACAAAGGTACAATTTTAGGATTGTTGCCTTTGTAACTTTAGTCACAAAATATGCTTAATATACACAATTTATCCGTTTCATTCGGAGGTACTTATTTATTTGAAGAAGTAACATTTCGTCTCGGAGCTGGTGATCGAGTTGGTCTTGTAGGGAAGAACGGTGCAGGAAAGTCTACCATGCTAAAAATGTTAGCTGGAGATTTTAAACCAGATTCAGGAGTAATTTCGCAGGAGAAAGATGTTCGCATGGGTTTCCTTCGACAAGATATAGATTTTGAACAAGGAAGAACGGTTCTTGAAGAAGCGTACGAAGCTTTTGTTGAAATTAAAATTGTTGAAAAAAAATTAGAAGAAATCAATCATCAATTGGTTACTCGTACAGATTATGAAAGTGATGAGTATTCTAAAATCATTGAAGATTTATCAGATTATACCCATCGTTTTGACCTTTTAGGAGGATACAATTATGTGGGTGATACAGAGAAAATTCTTTTAGGACTTGGTTTTAAAAGAGATGTTTTCAATAATCAAACGGAAACATTCTCTGGGGGGTGGAGAATGCGAATTGAGTTGGCCAAATTACTTTTGCAGGCTAATGATGTATTACTACTCGATGAGCCTACCAATCACTTAGATATCGAGAGTATCATTTGGTTGGAGAGTTTTTTGCGCAATTATCCAGGAGTTGTGGTGATTGTTTCTCACGATAAAATGTTCCTTGATAACGTTACCAATAGAACAATCGAAATTTCATTAGGAAAAGCCTACGATTTCAATAAACCGTATTCGCAGTACCTAGAGCTACGTCATGAAATTCGCGAAAAGCAATTGGCTACACAAAAAAATCAAGCCAAGAAAATTGAAGAAACAGAGAAGTTAATTGAAAAATTCCGTGCCAAAGCTTCTAAGGCTTCTATGGCGCAGTCTTTAATTAAAAAATTAGATAAAGTAGAGCGTATCGAGGTGGACGAAGATGATAATTCAGTAATGAATATCTCTTTCCCAGTTTCTAAAGAGCCGGGTAGAGTAGTAGTCGAGGCCGAAAATGTAACCAAGAGCTACGGCGATAAAACGATCTTAAAAGATATTAATTTATTGGTAGAAAGAGGTAGTAAAATTGCTTTTGTTGGTCAAAATGGTCAAGGAAAATCTACTTTTATCAAAGCCATTGTTGATGAATTTGAATACCAAGGGAATATCAAATTAGGGCACAATGTACAATTAGGGTATTTTGCTCAAAATCAAGCCGAATATCTTGATGGCGAAATTACCTTACTTCAAACTATGGAAGATGCTGCGGCAGATACCAACAGAATGAAAGTTCGTGACATGTTAGGGTCATTCTTGTTCCGTGGTGATGATGTAGAGAAAAAAGTAAAAGTCCTTTCAGGAGGAGAACGCAACCGTCTTGCGCTTTGTAAATTGTTATTGCAACCCATCAACGTTTTATTGATGGATGAGCCTACCAATCACTTGGATATCAAATCTAAGAATGTATTAAAAGCAGCCTTGCAAAAATTTGGAGGAACTTTACTTTTGGTTTCTCACGATAGAGATTTCTTGCAAGGAATGTCAAACCTTGTTTACGAATTCAAAGATCAAAAAATTAAAGAATATTTGGGTGATATCAACTATTTCTTAGAGCAACGCAACCTTGAAAACATGCGTGAAGTTGAGAAAAAAGATCTTGAAAAGGCAACATCTCCTAAGGAGAGCAATAAAGCGTCTTATGAAGATCAAAAGAAAGGTAAATCACTTCAAAATCGTTTGAGTAAAATAGAAAGCCAAATCAAACAATTAGAGAAAGACATTCAAAATGACGATAAAATGCTGGCCTCAAACTATGATAAGCACAAAGAAGATGCTAAGTTTTTCACGGCTTACAATAAAAAGAAAGCTGAATTAGATAAATTATTGTCTGATTGGGAAAACGTACAAGAAGAAATAGATAATTTGTAGCCATTCCAGCTATTCATTACAACCTTTCCATAAAAAATCTCTTTTTACTAAACTATTGCAGGAGCTTCCTTTGGTCGCTCTGCCCTAGTTGTAAAAAGGGATTTTTTTATGTCAAGGGTTTTCATTGCTATCTGGGCTAGCAAAAAAGAACAGTTAACGATTGGTTTTAATCAACCCAATTGCATTTGAGTGTGCAATTGCCTCGTGACTGTCTTTAAAATAACAAACAGCAACATTCAATGATGCTAAGTTTTCCAAAGTAGCCAATACTTTCTTTTTTTTATTTTTCCCTGTTTGTCTAATGTAAATTGCTTTTACTGTTAGTGGAAAAATTTTACTAATAGATTCGTATAAATAAGGATCATGCTGGGAGTCATCCCCAAGCAGTACATATTGTAAATCAGGGTAGAATTCAAGAATGTGTTTTATTTTTTCAAATTTATGATTGTGTTGGCCTCTACCTGACCATAAAAAATTAGTTAAGCTCGTTTTTATATCTTTTAATAATAATACAGCCTTTGGTAAATTATGAAGTTCTGTAAACTTTATTAAAAAACGGTAGAGATTCCATTCACTACTTGAAACATAAAAAAAAGCGTTTTTTTCAGATTTGTTGCTTCTTCCAGATTCACTCAAAGCTTGGTAATGTGCGGTAACATCCTCAAAAACTTTTCTGGAGTTAAGATTTCTAAATAATAGATGGTAAAGCTTCTTTAAGGGGTTTAAAGTGTATGAGACTAGAAACGTATCATCAATATCAGATATTATACCTAAATCACCTTTGTAGGGTCTAACATAGCTTTCTCTACAAGTGATAGTTTTGTCATTGTGAATAATACTTACCTCATAATCCATCCAGCCATATTTGTCGGATGGAGCAATAGGGATGCAAAATTTAAAGTACCCATCATGAAGAGTTTTAGTGTGGATGTTAGTATTGTTGATCGTCAAATAGACATCTGCATTTGGATGAGTTTTAATGCGATACATGTTAATTACTGAACTCGCATTTTTTAAACTTTTCGACAAGAAATCATAATCTTTCTTGTTTGTAGGTTTAAAAACATGTCCCATAACTATTAGCTCTTGCTCATTTGCATAACCACGATATAATTTTAAGATAGGTTTCATTATATTTGATACATTTGAAGGAAGTGAAATTTAATTATTAAAAACCAATTAGCGAAGTAAATAGTGAAAAAGTATGTCCTTTTAATTGTGAACCCCATATCTGGAGGACTAGAGAAGTCTGATATAATACAGGAAACGGCAGCGTTTGTTGAAAAAATTGGTCGTAAGCTAGTGATTTATGAAACTTCGGGAAAAAAAGATATACCTAATATTCAAGAACTCTTTACGAAGTTCAATCCTGAACGTGTAATAATTGCAGGTGGGGACGGAACAATTAAGGTGGTTGCTGAAGCTTTAGAAAATGAAGATATTATTTTTGGGATTCTTCCAGCGGGATCGGCAAACGGTTTGGCGACTGATTTAAATTTGCTTAAAACAATTCATGAGTGCTTGCAAATTGCATTCAAAGACTATTTTATAGCTATTGATATGATTGAGATTAATGGTGCAAATAGCTTGCATTTAAGTGATCTTGGATTAAATGCGGAACTTATTAAAAACTATGAGAATAGCGCAGTTAGAGGAAAAATAGGCTATGCTCTACAAGCTGTGACAACATTAATTGAAAGAGAAGACCCGTTTACTGCGGTAATTCATGTAAATGGTACCACTATCGAATGTGTAGCGCAAATGATTGTCATTGCAAATTCAAAGAAATATGGTACAGGGGTAGTCATCAATCCGTCTGGACTTATGGATGATGGTAAATTTGAATTGATTATTTTAAAGAACTTGGATTTAGTTGTTTTAGGAAAGATAATTTCGGGTAATATGCCTATTGATGTAAATGATATTCAAATTATTTCATCAAACAAAGCAAATATAGCAGTGAGTCGCCCCGTTAATTTTCAAATTGATGGCGAATATAGAGGACTTCAAACTGAATTAAATATTAATATTTCCCCAAAAAAGATTAAAATTGCAATCCCTTAGTTTGAGCTAAGTTCTTTAAAAGGATTTCTTTCTTTCCATTCTATTTTTGGTTCAAAAAAACCAAAAATAGTTGGTATAAATAAATTAATTAACGGATTGCTGTGCTGCATAAAACTATACATGTTTACCGCAGTAGCACCTACAGAACTTTTTATTTCTAGCGCTGTTCTAGCAAAAATAATACGCTTGTATTTTTTGTTGGTCGAAAAAGCAATCATGTCATATAGCATATTCAAGTACAACATCTTTTCTCGTTGGCAGGTCTCGTCATATCCTAAGAAGTAAGTATCTATGTCTTTGCCGTTTTTGATTAATGTATTAAAACCTATTAAGTGGTCATTGATAAAGTAGCCATAAAATAAAAAATTATCCTTTAATGACTTTTTAAAAACCTCAAAATGATTTTCGGTAAGGTAGAAAGTATTAAAGGGAGCGTTTTGAGCAACATTCAGATATAGCTCATGAATTCTAGTTCTATAAGCAGTAATCTCGTCAAGCGATAGCTTTCGTTTATTTATACCATCCGCTTTTTTACGAACTCTTTTATATTGATCACGGTATTTTTTACTTAGGTTATTGATGTAATCATCAAATGAATGCCAGTTTTCCCTAATATCTAAAATCATATTGGGTTGGGTTGTAAACTTATAGTAGGTCTTGAATGCTGGAATCTTAAAATTTTCTAGTTCAATTTCATTGAAATCTTTAAAAATGGTAAGATGAATTTTTAACTTTCGAGCAGTTAATTTTAATTTAAGTTCCCTAGTTGCTTTTTGCAATAAAACATATCTTTCAGAAGCTAGTATACTGTCATCAAAACAACAACCGTTTTGGCCTGTAAGCATATTGTTTCCAATGACTAGTACATTGGAACTAAAATTTTTAAATACAAAACTACGAACCTTCGTTCTCATGCAGCTATCGCGTTCTCCAAAAGAACTTACTGTACTCAAGTCTAGAAATTGTGAAATTGAAATACCCGCTAATTGCTCGTTTTTATAGATTCCTATATAATGACAGATCATGTTCTCTGGTGCCGATTGCTCAAGAATAGATAGGTAATCTGTGGTTAAAAATATATTGTTACGCGCTAGAGTGTCCCATTTTTCGGGTAGCGTGTCGACTGCAGTAAAGATTTTAAATGAAAATTGTGCGTTCAATTGATGGTGTAATTTGTATTTTGACTAAAGTAATATTTTAAGTCAAAGGATAAAATAAATGAAGCAGACTTTAACTAATTTTATGATTTGTGGTAGAGTTTAGACCCAAGCACAAATGATTCCGCCCATCAATGTAAAGCATACGATCCAAAAACCACCCGATACCAAAGTGTATTTCCAGCTTCTTCTTTCAAACAATGCGTTAGTTCCAATTATTGGAAGGGCGAGAAATAAACCAGTAATAAATCCATGAAGAGCTCCGTGTTTGAAGGTTCTAAAATGAGATCCATAGTCGGCCATAAAAGCGGCGTATGAGGGTTTTGCATGGGCAACATCTCCTCCAATTAGGCTATAAACGCCAAATTGATGTATGGCTAGTGATTGTATGATGAACGACATTAGAAAAGCATAGAATACAGCCATAGAAAATATAGCAAGCATGTTAGCTCCTTTCATTTTTTCTTCTGTCATGCCTGATTCTCGCATCCAAATGGTACCGAAAACTTTTGGGTTATACCAAATAAAACCAACAATTAGCGTTGAAAATGAGGCAACTGCTAGTGCGTAAAAATTAAGTTCCATGCTCTTTGATTTTTATGTTTGTAGGCCAAATGTAATAATTTATTTTTCGGTATTTACACTTGTTTTATTTTGTAGGAATTGTATATATGTTAAATGCTAAATAGTGTAGTTCGTCGATTATTTTTGTTGATAGTCAACTTTAGTTGTACTTTTATTTCATCAAACAATCCACAATACAACCGATTATGAAAAAGATCTCTACTTTATTATTCACATTATTAGCCTCTGTTTCAATGATGGCGTCTGTTTCTTCTACTGAAAAAGCGGCATTAGTTAAGATGTACCAATCAACTAACGGAAATAGTTGGAATATAAAATGGGATATGTCTCAGGATGTAGAGAATTGGTTTGGTGTAAAAGTGGTAGCTGATAAAGTGGTAGGTTTAAATTTAGCCGACAATAATTTAAGTGGGATGATCCCAAATGATATTGCGAACCTTGTAAACCTTACTAAGTTAGATTTACATAAAAACAATATTTCAGGAACAATACCTACGCGTATCAACGAATTGAAAAGTTTAATAGTTTTGGATCTTTCTTTCAATAAACTTTCTGGTACTATTCCTAGTACGATCTGTGAATTAAGTAATTTGAGAAAATTAGTTCTTTTCATGAATAGACTTACGGGTGAATTACCAGCTCAAATTGGTGATTTAAAAAAATTAGAAACAATTGCTTTATACAATAATGAAATTGGTGGTCAAATTCCAGCTTCCATGTATGAAATAGCTTCATTAAAAACTTTATTATTAAGTAGTAATAAAATCACCGGGAAGTTAAGTCACAATATGGCTAAGTTAACGAACCTAGAAAATCTTAGTTTGTTTGAAAACAACATGGACGGACAAGTGCCTTTTGAATTAGAAGATATGAGTAATTTAAAAGAAATGAATGTTTCTTATAATAAATTCAATGGTTTGGTTTCAAGAAAATTAGCGCTATTGGATATATTAAATATGACAATGATCAATAATAATGGAGCTACTGTTTTATTAGATATTTCTATCGATAAAGAAAGACCATTAGTATCTGAGGATTAATTATGGAATTAGTTATTTAAAAATGTTTGTTTTATAATAAGTTAGTTGTACCTGTGAAATTTTATTTCACAGGTTTTTTTTTGCTTTCAATTATATAGTATGGTAAGCGCATATAAGCTGTCTTACCACCAAGTAAACGTTGGGTAATTTTCATAATGTGGCTAAAAGATACACTGAGATATGATTGTGTAAAAAATCCAAACTACAATTTATAAAACGATAAGCAATTGATTATTTTTTCGTTACTTTATTCATTAAGTTATGTCGGGTTATAAATTCGATTAATACCTTATGAAAAGGATTTAAAATCAACGAACGGTAACAGATAATGATGACTTTATTTAATTTAAAAGGAAAAAGAGCGCTAATAACAGGAGGTACTCACGGTCTAGGATTAGCAATGGCCGAAGGATTAGCAATAGCTGGTGCCGAACTTGTAATTACTGGAACTACGCCATCCAAGATGGATGATGCGCTAGCTTATTACAAAAGCAAGGGGTATGCCGTGTCAGGTTATTTATTTGACGTGACGGATGAGATTGCTGCTGCCAAGACTATAGAACTGATTGGCCAAGAACTAGGAGATATTCATATTTTAGTGAATAACGCCGGAATTATTAAACGAGAATTGGCTATTACAATGCCTATTGCTGATTTTAGACAAGTAATCGATGTGGATTTAGTAGGTCCTTTTATTATGTCGCAGTTAGTGGGTAAGCAAATGATTGCACGTAAGGAAGGAAAAATCATCAATATCTGTTCTATGATGAGTGAATTAGGTAGAAATAGTGTTTCGGCTTATGCTGCTGCAAAAGGAGGTTTAAAGATGTTAACTCGCAACCTTGCTACAGAATGGGCAAAACACAATATTCAAGTAAACGGAATTGGTCCAGGTTATTTTGCAACCACTCAAACAGAACCTATTCGTGTGGATGGACATCCTTTTAATGACTTTATAATTAATAGAACTCCGGCAGCTCGATGGGGAAACCCTGAAGACTTGGCTGGAACAGCAGTGTTTCTAGCGTCAAAAGCAAGTGACTTTGTAAACGGACAAATTATTTATGTGGATGGAGGCATTCTAGCGACTATTGGTAAACCTTCGAACGAGGATTAATTTCAGACTGTAATAAGACCGTTAGCGGTAAGCATATCTGACCACATTGCAACGACAAATAACTATTTAAAGACAGGTAATAATGGAATTAGTTAAACAATATTTATTAGGACTTAAAAAAGCGTATTTTGACAATGGTGCAGAGGAAGATTGGGAGCATTTTGAAAAAGTAAAACAAGGTGCAACAAAAGAAGACATCGAGAAATTAAAAAATGTATATCCAAATATTCCAGATGCTTTGATTGGTATTCTTGAATATGTTGATGGAACTTATTGGAGAGAATACGCTGGAGAAGAAATATCCTTTTATTTTCTTGGCTCTGACGTTGAAGAGTATCCATATTATTTATTGTCCACCAAAGAGATTATAGAAAATCAAAACGAAGCAATCGAATATTATTCAGATTATATCGATAGACGATACAACGAGCTTAAAATTTCCGATAAAATCACTAATCAATCAAATTTACTAAAATGGCTTCACTTTTCAGACTGCTCGAACAACGGGGGAACATCACAGTTGTTTATTGATTTCACTCCATCTGACAAAGGAAAAATGGGACAAATTATAAGATTTTTACACGACCCTGACGATTTTAGTGTAATTGCAGACAGCTTCGAGGAATATTTAAAAAATTTAATCGAAAATAAATATGAGTTTATCAATGAAGACACTGTAAGTTAATCCTAAAAATGCCAGACGCTATTAAGGGTTTTGCGTCAGACGGGCTGAAGTGCAAAATTCAACGGCAGTTTGGCAATGGAACTTTAGCAATAATGTCGATTTTTGTTCTTCAATTTTCCATCTCAAAGCAAAGGTTAACCCGATACAATTAGACAATTATTGTTACAATTGTGTGATCATTTCAAAGTGAATCTTCATTTTTTCGATGGCAAGTGGAGCATTTTTATCTTTAATAGCTTCATAAATATCCTGATGTCTTCTGAGTTCTTTTAAGTCGATGAATTTATTAATATCTATCATAAATTCCCCTTTATTACAAACACGGTTGTTTTGATATGCTTTGATTAGCTTGGGCGTAATTTGAAGCATTAATGTATTCAGGGTACTGTTGCCGCAAGCTCTAGCAATAGATAAATGGAAAAGTAAATCTTCTTGAAAAGCATCTTCGCCGTTTAAGAATTTTGTTTTGTAATTATTGAATTTGTCTTCAATTAGTTCTAATTCTTCTTCCGATCTTCTTTCGGCAGCGAGACCAACTATTTGCAACTCTAGTAGCTCTCTTGTTTCGATCAATGATTTAAAGTCTTGATCTTTGATGTTTAATAGGTCTTCCATAATACCTATTAAGGCAATTCGGCCAATATTTGCGATGAATGTTCCTGACTGTGGAATGGATATTACCAAGTCATTTAATTCTAATTTTTTGATCGCTTCCCTAACGTTTCTGCGACTAACGTTGAAATTTTCAGACATTACTCTTTCCGAAGGTAATTTGTCTCCAAATTCCAAATTCTTATGTTCAATTAAATTTTTCACCTTAGTAATAATTAATTGCTGTATTTTATGACTGTCAATTTTAGCTTCTGCTTCTGGTGTCATGGGGTGTCAAAATGAAAATTAATGGGTAATGAATAACGGCAATAATTTAGCGAAATTAACCAAATTAGTTTTATAATATTTTTTTTCTTCGACAAAATGACATTTTAAATACAATTGCATGGAATGGCTCTTTAGTAGCGCAGTAAGTTTTGAAATAAACACGCTATTACAAATGATTTTGGTAAACAACCTGATAGTCGTTTAAGCAAGGGTTTGAGCAACAAAAGTTGTTGACTTCCTTTGTTTATCAAGATCCTGCAAATAATTTACAGTTTTGTAAAATGTCTGTGATTGGAAAATTGTAAAAAGTTCTGTGTCATAGAAAGTTGAGAGCTTGATTTGTTTTTAAGATCTATATTCGCAATTGAACTTACGTCTAATAGTAAGTTAAGGAATTTATTTTCTTTTTGGATAAGAAGTAAGTTCAATCTAAGAATCTTGATTTTCTATGTCTAATGCCTAGCAGTACTATTTAGTCTAGATTTTTTGCTAGGCCATATTCTAATCCACGAAGTTCAGCTAGTCCTCGTAATCTACCTATTGCCGAATAGCCAGGATTTGTTTTTTTGGACAAATCGTCAAGCATTTGGTGGCCGTGATCTGGCCGCATGGGGATAAGAGCATCTGTTCTACCAATTAATTTTCTTCTTTTTTTCTTCAAGCAGCACTTCTCTTACCACGCTAAACATATCTACATCGCCTTCTAAATGGTTAGCTTCATAAAAATTTCCTTTGTCGTCGCGTTTGGTACTTCTTAAATGTAGAAAATGTACACGATCAGCAAATTTTTTAAATAGTTGTACTAGATCATTATCTGGACGAACGCCAAGTGATCCAGTGCAAAAAGTGATACCATTAGAAAGAGCCGGAACTTGTTGGAACAAATACGCATAATCGGCTTCGGTACTGGCTACTCGTGGCAATCCTAAAATAGGGTAGGGTGGGTCATCTGGGTGCAGGCACATTAATACCCCATTTTGTGTTGCTGTAGGAGTGATTTGTTTTAAGAAAAAAACTAAATTCTCTTTTAATTTTTGGGCATTAATGGCCTTATAAGTATGTAGAATGGCTTGAAATTTTTCTAAAGTATATCCTTCTTCAGCTCCTGGTAAACCTGCAATTATGTTTTTTGTTAGTTGATTTTTTTCTGCTTCAGACAACGTTTTAAAATAGGCTGTAGCTTCTTTTATTTCTAGTTCACTATAAGATTTTTCGGCATCTGGACGCTTTAGCAAATACAATTCGAAGGAGGCAAAGGCCGTTTTATCAAATCGTAGTGCTTTGGATCCGTCTTCTAGTTCATAATCCAATGAGGTTCTTGTCCAGTCTAATACCGGCATGAAGTTATAACAGATAATTTTGATGCCTGATTGCGCTAGGTTTTCAATGCTGCGCTTGTAATTTTCGATATAAGCACTAAAACCACCATCAACCGGAATTACAACTCCAGTTACAAACTTTGATGCTTCTGAACAGAGAAAATGAATTGCACCGTTTAGTTCTTCAACGTTTCCAAATCGTTTCATTGGGGTGTTTTGAATGATAGAATTTCCTCGGTCTGTATAAGTGCCCGTTTGTTTGTCAATTAATAAATCTCGGTTTTGATTACCAATAAAGAATCCTGGAGCTAGTGCATTCACGCGAAGTCCTTCTCCAAATTTTAAGGCTAATTCGACCGATAACCATTTTGTAAAGTTGTCAATAGCTGCTTTGGAGGCAGAGTATCCTACAACTCTAGAAACGGCGCTTTGAGCTGTCATGGATGAAATGTTGATGATAATTCCTTGTTTATTTTTGGCCATTTCTTTTCCGAAGATTAAGGACGGTAACACGCTACCAAATAAATTAAGATCAACTACTTTTTTAAAATCATCAATCTTTACATCAAATATGTTTTGGTCAACCGCTATTGTAGCTCCGGGCATATTTCCTCCAGCAGCATTAATTAACACATCTATTTGGTGATGTTTTTCAATGATTTTTACGCAAGCTTCTTGTAAACTGGCTTCATCAAGAACGTTGCATATATAACCATCTACTTTACTGCTTATTTTTTTAAGGTTTTCAATAGCAAGTAGCACGGGTTCTTCTTTATAATGTAAAATAATTACTGTTGCGCCGTTTTGTAATAAGTACCGGCTCATTTCGCTTCCTAAAACACCTACAGCACCAGTGATTACAATTGTTTTATTTTCGATATTAAATAAATTCATATTTTATTTTTTTATTTTGGTGGATAGCACAACAATATTTTGGATTCGGATTTGGATTGAAATGTAATCGCATCGATTGCAGCCGAAAAAAATATTTCATCGCCTTGAGAGTAACTGTATTCCTTATCATTACAAATAATATGACCATCCCCAGAATAGATTACGGCCACGAAAAAGCCACCATTGTTCGTTAGCTGATAAGTACCCTTTAATTCTAATTCGTTCAGGCCAAAACAATCTGTGTGCTTTTCATTAAAAATGGTTTTTAAAACATATTCATTGGATGAATCTAACAGTTCGGGAATGATTTTCCAATTTGAAAGCGCTTGATCGATAGAGTAGGTGTCGTAATGAAAACAGTTCAACATGTTTTCTATGCCTACACCTTGATGTATGAGTTCATCTCCAATGGTTAGTCCTTTGGGGGTTGTTTTCTCCACTCGCATTGTGTAATCTGTGGGTTCTTGGACTTCCATTAAAAAACAACCACTACCTATAGCATGTGGTACTCCACCGTAAATCATAAACGCATCTCCAGGCTTCACTTCTATTTTGTGAAGACAATTCAACATGGCTGCTGTGTTTTGACTCTCGAAGTATTCGGTCCATTTTTGCTTGGTTACTCCTTCTTTAAAGCCTAAATAAACGGCGCTTTTTTCTCCATTTATTTCTCGATTATCGAGTACATACCATGACTCTGTTTTTCCAAATTCAGAATTTAACATTGTTCTTGCGTATGCTTTATCAGGATGAACTTGAATGGTCAATCGGTCAAGCGAGTCTAGCATTTTTATTAATACTCCAGTACTTCCATATTTTGCAGCATGTTTTTCGCCCAAAAATAATTTAATATTAGAATCCACTAATTCTTTCAGTGTTTTGTTTCCTGAAGGAGTACTAATAATGGAGAGACCTTCTTCTTCGGGTCTGTTTTTACCTCTTGCGGTGATAGTAGACATGATCCATTCTTCGGGCATGGTGCCATCAACTTGCGGACTGTCTTTTTTCCACTTATCGATTAATGCTCCTCCTTCATACGTTCTCCAAACTCTGTTAGGGAGTTGTTTAAGAGGCATGTTTGCGTATTGTTGCAAATCTTCAGACATTTTATTTTGTTATTAGATGTTTAAATGAAATGATATTTTTCGAATACTACTTTGATACTTGTAAGACTTTAATGTTCTACGAAACGATTTAGATTTTGTGTTAAAATAGTAAAATAAAGATTAAGGTAGTAGCGAAAATAGTTGTTGTGCTAAGCAGATGTCGATCGTTTAAATATCAATTATTAGTTAAAATTTTTGTTTACAGACATCAAATGAAGCTCTTGTGATTGTTAGTCGTTATTTCTCAAGGTATAAAATTCATGAATCCTTTTAAAGCAACATATAACATATAACAATTAAATATAAAGGTAGCTGCTAGCGCTAAATTTAATCCAAATCCTATTTTATGTTCTTTCATAATTTCCTTTTTATTTAAAAGTATAATTAAGAATAATGTAATCAGTGGCATAATGAATGGACTCAAGGCTTGGGAAGCTATTAAAATCCAAACTGGTTTTCCTCCAATGAAAGGAACTAACAGCCCTGACAAAGCGACTAGTATTACAATAAATTTATACAACGGTTTTTTCATGTCTCGTTCAGTACCTGTATAATCAGCTATTAACCATGGGAATAGTAGAAGATTTGGAAAAATGGAGGATAATCCAGCTCCAATAATTCCTAAAGTAAATAAAGTAACTGCAAAGTTTCCGACCCAAGGGCCTAGTGCGTTCATCATATCTGTAGCATCATTTACCTCAATTCCTTGAAAGTATAAGGTGCCAGTAGCGCTTATCATAATAGCCAGACTTATTAAAAAAGTCATTACCATAGAGGACATAGCATCTTTGTTTTCGGTTTTCAAGTCCTCAACGGTCCAGCCTTGTTCTTGTACCAGTATACTTCTTGACGCTAAGCATACTCCAGCCATTGTTGTTCCAACCATTCCTGCGATCAATATTCCGGTATCGTCATCGCCAATAGCTATTTGTGGAAAAAAGGCAGCTAAAGATGTGCCCGCTTCATTAACAACCATGATACTTGTTATAATAAACGCAAAAGCCATAAACCCCACCATGATGCTCATCGCTTTTATAAAATTCTCATGTTTGCCAGTCCAAAATAAACTAATTAATAAGCCTATAAAGAAAATAGCGACTATAGGGCCGTTCAGGAAAGAGATGGAAGTTTTTACCGTTATCCATTCCATTGTTACTTCTGCAACAACACCCATAACCCCAATGCAGGAAGAAACGATAGAGACTAGTAAGGCAATTATAATAAATAAAGTAAAAAATTTACCGAATGTTTTTTTGAAATTGAACATTAACGTATTCCCAGAAACGATTGTCAATTTACTGATGGCAATAATAAGAAAATACGAAAAGAAACAAGAAAGTAAAAGCGCCCATGAAAGACTTAGTCCGTATTTAGCACCTGAAATCACCATAGAAGTGACGCTTCCAGTACCTACTACATAGCCGATTATAAAAAATGCTGGGCCAAAATCCTTAAGCTTCTTTTGGATTTTTTTTAAGAGAGAATTGTTATTTGGTTTCATAGGTAATGGGTTGGTTTTAAGGATAGACTATTCTGTTATGATTTTTTAATTCGAAGCAACAAGCTTAGTCTTTATGATACCAATGATATTTTCTATTATTAAAATTTAGGCTTGTGCCCAATTTTTATAGTAGAACAAGATTTATGTCATATTGGGTGCCGCTGTTGGGAAGTTTAAGGATAATTTTTATTAGGTTTTTTAAAGGGTAGGGGATAAACAAAAATAGACTTCGTTTTTTAATTGTGTCGAGTTGAATGTGATGCAAGCTAAAAAAAGAACGTAGCAACAACAATTAATGTAATAAAACTGTTTTGTCATTTTAAAATGAATTTCATTTTATCAATAGCAAGTATACTGTCTTTACTTTTGATGGCTTCAAAAACATCTTGATATTTTTTTACCTCTTCTAGGTCTATGAATGTATTTTTATCGGCAATAAAAAAATATAAACCCGATTACTGCCGTATGCTGTAATCAGTTTAAGGCTAATTTTCAGCTGTTAATAGCTAATGAAATTAACGATATTAGTTTTGCGATATTTTTTTATTCGACAAAATCACATTCTGACTTTAAAAGAGTTTACCGGTCCAAAAGGAGACCGGTAAATCTTAAAAAAATCTGTAACAAATGAACTTAATAAATTTTTTTATTCTAACAAATACGAGTTGTTTAGAGATAAAAGGTTGCTCTACAATCGTTTAAGTAGTTAATAACCTTGAACTATTTGTTCTGCAATTGGTTGCCGCTAGATCAAGGTTAAGAACTATGATATGATATTAATACCCTGGGTTTTGCGGCAATAAATTCGGGTTTCTTACTAATTCATTAGAAGGAAGTGGGAATAAATAATCTCTAGCGGGATCAAAATTAGCTTTTGCTCCTTCTAGTCCTGAAGCGGAAAAGACTGTTGTTCCTAGTTTTCTTCTGGCAATATCATACCATCTTTTAAATTCAAAGGCAAGTTCTAATCTACGTTCTTCTAGCACTAATGTTCTAAACGCATCTTTAGATAATCCTGTAGTTACATTTGCTGGAAAAGTTGTAGCAACACCAGCAGTGTTTCTAGCTCTAGCTCTTACTCTATTGATGTAACCATCAGCTTCGGTAGTACCAGGAGTGATTTCATTTAATGCTTCAGCAGCAATTAATAAAACTTCGGCATAACGCATCATGATATAATCACTTTTAGTCGTTCTTCCATTTCCTTCAGCGGCAGGTCCAGCTTTACGTGTAAATTTAGCGATATGCGGGCTATTATCTCCAGCAGCATATCCACCAATAGAGGTATTGGTAAATTGTGTGTAATCTACTGTAACACCTTTAAATACGGCTGTAGCGTCTAGGCTAAATGCTTTTCTGTAATCACGGCTATCCCAAGTAGTGTAAACGGCAAGTGCAGGTACCTCTACAGACCAACCACCACCATAACCATATTGAGCATCATTTCTAATACCTGTAAAGGCAGCTTGATAATTTCTAGCTTGATCTCCATCTGATTGACCGTTGAAATCCAAAAGGAATAATGGCTCTTTTGAAGCAGCCGATTTAGTTGCATCAAATAAATTTTGAAAATCGGCTTCTAAACCTAGGTTATAAGTACTTTCTTTCGAGATTATATCTTTGGCTTCATCGTATGATTTTTGAAACTCACCAATTGTCAGGTACACTTCGGCAAGGTATCCACTAGCTGCAGATTTTGCAGGAATAGCTCTTGTTGTTTGTGTATTTGGCAACCATTCTTTAGCAAATTTTAAATCTTCAATAATATTCAAATATACTTGTGCTGCTGGAGTCTTGCTCATTGTTGATGCAGCTTGAATATCAGTGACTGGTTTGTCAAGATAGGGGATATCTCCAAATTGTCTTACCAAATGATAGTATACAAATGCTCTTGCAAAATAGGCTTGAGCAATTATTTTATTTTTTACAGCAACATCAGCACTTACCAGTTCAGATCCTGCAATCGCTTGATTGGCAGCACCGATTATTTGGTAACATTTTGGACAATAAACGGCAATGTTTGCGTTGTCAGCCAGTAGTTTAATATCATTAAACTGTACTCTTTCGGCATTGGTTACATTTTTGTTTAAGTTGACCATGTCGCTACGAAGCATGAGTGACATAGACATTTCTCTAGACATAAAATTTCTATGAAGCATATGTCCATAAGCACCATTAACTGCTGTTTGTATGTCTCCAGTAGATTGGAAGAAACCTTCAGGAGCTAATAATCCAATAGGCTCTTCTTCTAAATCAGAACACCCTACAATTGATAGTCCTATCAATAAGAATATATATTTATATTTTTTCATTTTGTATTTTTTTAAATTAAAAACTAAAATTTCACGTTAAGGCTAAGATTGAATGCTTTAATAGTTGGATAGTTTCCAAAATCAAAACCTTGAGAAGTATTACTTGATGCACTATCACCACCACCATTTCCGAAGTAGCTTACTTCAGGATCTAAACCAGAATAGTTAGTAAAAGTCAATAAGTTTTGAGCGCTAACAGTAAATCTAAGATTAGTTAAACCTAATTTTTCGGTAAATTCAGTTGGTAAATTATAACCTAATGAGATGTTTTTTAATCTAATGTAACTTCCATCTTCAACGAATCTCGAAGATATTTCACGACCTCTGTTGGCTACCACTCTTGGGATGTTTGTATCAGTATTTGTTGGTGTCCAAGCATTTAGCACAGCTGTACTAGCATTAGAATCTCCGTTAAACAATTGTACATTGGTCAGATTGAAAATATCTCCACCATATGCACCTTGAAAAAAGATATTCAAGTCAAAGTTTTTATAAGAGAAGTTGTTTGTAATACCCATTGTCCATTTTGGATTTGGATCTCCTATTATTTTTTGATCATCAGTCGAAATCGTTTTGCTACCATCTACATCAGTAAATAAAGGGTCTCCAGCTACTGCTCCAGCAAATGTTGCTGTACCATCAGGCAAAGTTCCACCTTGGTAAACGCCTTGGTAATCATAACCGTAAAATAAACCTACAGCTTCACCTTCTCTTAATATATGTGTACGATCAACGCTAAAGTATCCTGGTGATGCATCATAAAAAACATCAAGGCCATTGATTAATGATACTACTTTATTCTTGTTAGTAGACCAGTTAAAGTCGGTAGACCAACTAAAATCATTATTTGTGATATTTTTAGTATTCAAAGAGATTTCAAATCCTTTGTTGTTAATTTGACCAATGTTTCTTAAACTAGCCAAAGTTGAAAATCCTAAATAAGTTGGCTGACTTTTATCTTCTAATAAAAGGTCTTTAGTATCAATGTTATAATAATCTAAGGAAAGTGTTACTTTGTTTTTTAGTAAACCCAAGTCTAAACCAATGTTTGTTTGGTATGAAGATTCCCATTTTAAATTAGGATTTGCAGCTTGATTAGGTACAACTGCACCTACAGTTTGTCCGCCAATTGTTGTGAACAATGTAGAAAAACTGGCTAATGATTCGTAAGCATCAATCGCTTGATTTCCTGTAACTCCATAACTACCTCTTAATTTTAAGTTACTAATGGTTGCATTGTCTTTTAAAAAGTCTTCGTTTGATACTTTCCATCCGATTGCACCCGAAGGGAAAATAGCGTATTTTTCATTAGCAGCAAAGTTGGATGCGCCATCTCTTCTTACTGTAGCGGTTAATAGATATTTGTCGTCATAATCATAATTTACTCTACCAAATTGAGATTGAATTTCTTGATCAGAAAAAGATGAGCTAGGCAATACTGAAACCGATCCAGCACCAAGGTTGTAAAAAGAAAAACTATCAGAGATAAAGTTTTGCGCACCTGCTGAGAATCTTTCATTGGTTGTTTTTTGGTATGAATACCCAGCCAATAAGTTGATCTTACTTTTACCTATTTCAGTCTTGTAAGTTAGGTAGTTTTCGCTTAATAGATTGGTTCTCTTAAGATTGGATAATGAAGCTTTTCCTCCTGTACCACCACCAGCTGTAATAATTAAGGTTGATGGTCTAAAAGTCCCAACAGTTTGATTTGTTGTGCTATATCCTAAAGTGGTCTTGAATTCAAGGTTCTCTACGATATCGTACTGTGCATATAGATTAGATCTATTGATATCAGTTTTAGTTTCGTTTATTGCTTCAGTAGCAATGGCGTAAGGGTTATCAATATTATCACCTATTGTACTAGTAGTATTTAAGCCATTAGCATCTTGTACTCCTAGGTCAGGCATAAATCTAAACATTAGAGAAATAACATCGTCTCCACCACCATTAGCAGTTTCACCTGTTGATTGTGTAGGAACTCCATTTTTAGTACCCCTACTTCCAAAAAGATTAAAACCTAATTTCAATTTATCAGTTACTTGAGCTTCAATGTTTGATAAAAAAGTGATTCTTTCAAAGTTAGAGTTAATCACAACTCCTTCTTGATTGAAGTAATTTGCCGAAGCATAGAAATTGATCTTATCGCTACCTCCAGAGAAAGAGAATTGATGATTAGATGTGCTTCCTGTTCTGTATAATAAGTCTTGCCAGTCTGTGTTTGCGGGTCCTTGTGCATAGGTAGCGTTAGGATTTCCAGTTGAGTTTATGGCTATTTGAGTTTGATAATCTGCAAATTGATCTGCATTTAGTAAATCGAGACGGTTTGAAGTGTTTTGAACCGAGTAGTTACTGTTAATTTCAACAGATAATTTACCGCTTTTACCTTTTTTAGTAGTTACTAATACTACACCATTAGAACCTCTCGATCCATAAATTGCTGCTGCCGAGGCATCTTTTAAAACCTCCATCGATTGTATATCGCTTGCTTGTGGCATACTGGCACCTACAAATCCATCTACAACTATAAGTGGAGCACTACTTGCATTAATAGAGGTGTTTCCTCTAATTTTAATGTTGACGGGCGCTCCAGGCTCTCCACCATTATTAGATTGAACGACTACACCGGCCGCACGACCTTGTAAAGCTTGTTCTGCGTTTAATAATGGGAAAGCGTTAATTTCTTCGGCTTTTATAGAAGAAACAGATCCTGTAATATCACTTTTCTTCTGTGACCCGTATCCTACTACTACAACTTCATTTAATTTATTAGCATTTTCTAATAAAGAAATGTTCAGTTTTTTTTGATTGGTAATTGTAATAGTTTTACTTATAAATCCAATGTAACTAAATTGGAGTACGTCACCACTTTTTACTTTTAGTTGGTAATTACCATCAAAATCCGTAGTAGTTCCGTTTGTAGCGTTCTTTACAATTACGTTAACACCTGGAATAGGGATTTTATTTGCGTCTAATACAGTACCAGATAATAGCTGTCCGTCCTGTGCATATAAGGTTATATTAAAAAGCAATATAACAATTATAATAAGTTTGTTTTTTAAGTTCATTTGTTATTTTTTTAATTCAATTTTGATCTTGTTTTAATAAATAATGTGTAGCAATTTAAGTAGGGATCTTTATAGTCCGAAAGAGTTACAACTTATCTCATTATCGTTACTTTACGTAGACACATAGTTGCTTTCAAATGATAATTAATTATAGTATTTTTGCAGAAAGCATGTGTGTTGTAATAAATGTCATGTTTTACATTTTACTTCCCTCTCACAAGAAGTGATTTTTCTAGAAGATAGGTTTAGGCCTATCTTTTTTTTATTCAAGCGGTTGGTTTTTCATTGCATTTAGTGGATAGATTTTGTTAGTTAGTAGTTTTTTTTGAGAAACCTCAATTGGATTTCCAAATTAATTTACCAAACTGGTGCACCAGTCTGATTTTTCAAATATACGGGTATATTGTTTGTTTTCAAAATTATCACTGAAAAAATCACATTAAATGTATTTTTTTTGGCAAAAAATAACATTTAACGCAATGATTTTTGTTGACTAAAAACGAGGTGGTAATTTGGCTTTGTCTATCAAGTAAAAATCAGGCAGTAAAAACGGGGTAGCAGTAGTTATTCTAGGGGTTAAGTAATGTTTTGGTTTTTGTTGTTGAGAGGTAAAAAATAGGGGACTGTTGTAGGTGTGTTTTTGACTGCTATTTGTAGATAAAAAATGAATAATTATATATTCTTATGTGCTTTAAAAAAAGAGTGTTTATTGAGATAAATAGCATTTTAAAGAAGGAATTATAGTTTGGATTAGTTTGATAGTCTGCTAAATGTGCGGGTATTTTGGTGTGGGAAATGCAACTATTGGTTAAAATAAACCGGTCTTTTAATGTGTTATTGATTGTTAACTTATAAGTTGTATTTGTAAATTTGAAACAATAAGTGCGTGATTGATGATTATTTTATAATAAAAAAAACCTCATATTTCTATGAAGTTTTTAATTGGTAGAAAGATTGAAAGTGCTAAGTTGATACAGTATGCAAATCCTAAAATAAATAGTCTATTGGTATTTGCTTAAATCTAGATTTAAAATAGCACCTACTTTGCTAAATTCTTGGTTAACCTTTGCGTTCAAGATTAGTTGTTCATTAGTCATTGGATGATTAAAATTTAACTGATGCGCATGTAGCATCATGCCTTTTAGTTCGTAATTCTCCAGCCATAATTTATTTTGTTTGTTGCAACCATGAGGACGACTTCCTAATATAGGGTGAAAAATATGTTTGAAATGTTTGCGTAATTGATGCATCCTACCCGTTTCAGGAATAGCCTCTACCAAGCAATATCGTGACGTTGGTTTATTATTAAATTCTAAGGCAATTTCGGTATTTTGCAAACGATGAAAGTAGGTTATAGCGTTTTGTTTAATGTCATCATCGTTGGTTAAGTCATAATCGATCGTAAGTTCTTCGGGTGACCAACCACGTAAAATCGCTAAATATTTTTTTTCGACTTCGCGATTGGCAAAACGATCATTCATGATTTTCAGCACCTCTTTGTTTAATGCAAATAGTAAAACACCAGATGTTTTTCGGTCTAACCGATGAATAGGGTAAACATGTTGACCTCCTATTTGATTTCGCAATTCTTGAATGGCAAACACTTTTGCATCACGCGCATAAAATGATTTGTGAACCAATAATCCGCTTGGTTTATTGATGGCTATAATATATTCGTCTTGGTAAAGAATTTCTAACATCTAGCAAAAGTAGACTAGATTTCGATTATAATCCGTTTTAGGGCTTATTTATTTTTATGCTTTTTGCTGTCTATATAATAGTTCTTGTGTGAGTTATGTAAATGTCTCTTGACATTGTTTTTGCGGTCTGTATTTTATAAAATATAATAAACAAAAAAAAAGCTTCATATTTCTATGAAGCTTTCTTAGTAGCGGGAACAGGACTCGAACCTGTGACCTTCGGGTTATGAGCCCGACGAGCTGCCTACTGCTCTATCCCGCGATGTGCGTTTGTAATCTCAGTAAAATTAACTTAGTAGCGGGAACAGGACTCGAACCTGTGACCTTCGGGTTATGAGCCCGACGAGCTGCCTACTGCTCTATCCCGCGTTGTTT
>NZ_JACRUK010000001.1:0-159158 GCF_014305155.1 Flavobacterium muglaense | reverse complement strand
TCCCGGTTGTTTCGGGTGCAAAGGTACAACCAATTTCTGCATTTCACAACATAAATTTAAAAAAATGTTTTATTTTATCTATTGACTTGATATAACTACCTTTGCACAATAAATTGTATATTAAATGTCACATAAAGCAGGTTTTGTAAATATTATAGGGAATCCTAATGTTGGTAAATCAACATTAATGAATGCCTTTGTTGGAGAGCGATTATCTATCATCACATCCAAAGCACAAACAACACGTCACAGGATTCTAGGGATCGTAAATGGAGAAGATTTTCAAATGATCCTATCTGATACTCCTGGAATTATCAAGCCAGCATACGAAATGCAGGAGTCAATGATGAACTTCGTAAAATCAGCCTTTGAAGATGCTGATATTTTGATTTACATGGTCGAAATAGGA
Organism: Flavobacterium muglaense; assembly: GCF_014305155.1. Classification (GTDB taxonomy): domain Bacteria; phylum Bacteroidota; class Bacteroidia; order Flavobacteriales; family Flavobacteriaceae; genus Flavobacterium; species Flavobacterium muglaense. The sequence goes on along the minus strand of NZ_JACRUK010000001.1, from coordinate 158,749 downwards.
GAGCAGGACTTAAAAGACGAAGCTTTTTTTAATAAAATCATTCATTCTAAAATACCAGTACTATTATTGTTGAATAAAATTGACAATTCAAATCAAGAGCAATTAGAGCAACAAGTAGCTTTCTGGACAGAAAAAGTACCTAACGCTGAGATTTACCCAATATCAGCTTTAAAAAACTTTAATGTACCAGAGGTTTTTCAAAGAATCATTTCGCTTTTACCAGAGTCGCCAGCGTATTATCCAAAAGATCAGTTGACAGACAAACCAGAGCGTTTCTTTGTAAACGAGACTATCCGCGAAAAAATCTTATTGAACTACAGTAAAGAGATTCCGTACGCAGTCGAAATTGTAACCGAAGAATTTTTTGAGGATGAAAAAATCATCCGCATTCGTTCCTTAATTATGGTAGAGCGCGAAACTCAAAAAGGAATTATCATTGGTCACAAAGGTGCTGCTTTGAAAAAAGTAGGTACTGAGGCTCGTGAGGATTTAGAAAAGTTTTTTGGAAAACAAATTCACATCGAATTGGTTGTTAAAGTAAATAAAAACTGGAGAAGCAATGCTAATATGCTAAAACGTTTTGGTTATAATCAATAACTAAAACTTGGGCGTGTCCCTGAAAAAGGGCCAGGCTATTCGTTACAATCTTTTTAACTGGCAGAAAAAGCCAATTAAAAAGGATTTTCACTACTATCCTTCACGCGGTATTGTGCAACAAATAACGGATTAGTATCAAATTAAGCATAAATCATAAAAAAATCCCGATGAAATCTTAAGATAACATCGGGATTTTTTTATGATTTCAGGATCGAGTGAAAATATTTTTCCAGTTCATTCATTTGAGGATGTCCTTTTTCTCGAATTGATTTGGCTAAATAATACAATAAAAACCAAAATAAAGTCATTAAAGCCATGATCACTAAGTCTGTTATAATGGAGTTTTTTAGAATATAATCAGAGTAAGCAATGGCGCAAAAAATAAGAAACACGCCCGCAATAATAAAATGCAAAAACATAAAGAATGTCCACAACGTAGGGTCAGGTCCATATAGTCCTCTAATGTGAGTCGATTTTTCGCTTCTTGGTTCGAGCTCTAAATGCAAATGCGGAGACCAATAATTTCTTTTTGACGCAATAATGTCAAGCCAAATGTGATTTTCACTGTTTTTTATAGTAAAATCTTCTGATTTTTGAACCGAATGCTCTTTAAACTTTTGGAGTATTGCGGTACTATTTTCCTCAATATCCATATAAAAACGCAAGCGTAAAGTGATTTTATTTTCAGTATCCATGCCGTAAATTTTGTCAATTAAGTATCTCAGTATAGCTAATATAGTAAAATAATTGATATTCACCGTTTTTACACTACCTTTGCAAAATATTTGAATTTATATTATGAACAATATTGTTGCGATAGTAGGAAGACCTAATGTGGGGAAATCAACCCTTTTCAATAGGCTGATACAAAGAAGAGAAGCGATCGTAGATTCAGTTTCGGGAGTAACCCGTGATAGAAACTACGGTAAGAGCGAGTGGAATGGGAAAGAGTTCTCAGTGATTGATACCGGAGGATACATCCGCGGATCAGATGACGTATTTGAAGGCGAAATCCGTAAGCAAGTAGAACTTGCAATTGATGAGGCTGATGTTATCATTTTTGTGGTGGATGTAGAGGAGGGGATCACCCCAATGGATGATACTGTTGCTAAATTGTTGCGTAAAGTAACTAAGCCTGTACTTCTTGCTGTAAATAAGGTAGATAACGCCATGCGTGAGAAGGATGCTGTTGAGTTTTACAACCTAGGTTTAGGAGAGTATTATACTTTTGCTAGTATTTCAGGAAGTGGAACAGGAGATTTATTGGATGCTTTAATCAAAGCTTTTCCTGAAAAACCAGTTGTTGAAGAAGCTTCTGATTTACCACGTTTTGCTGTTGTAGGACGTCCTAATGCAGGAAAATCAAGTTTTATCAATGCATTAATTGGCAAAGATCGTTATATCGTGACTGATATTGCGGGAACAACTCGTGATTCTATTGATACAAAATTTGACCGTTTTGGATTCGAATTTAACCTAGTAGATACTGCGGGAATCCGTCGTAAGGCTAAGGTGAAGGAAGATTTAGAATTTTACTCTGTAATGCGTTCGGTACGTGCTATTGAGCATGCTGATATTTGTATCTTAATTATTGATGCTACACGTGGATTTGAAGGACAAGATCAAAGTATCTTTTGGTTGGCCGAAAAAAACCGTAAAGGGGTAGTGATCTTAGTAAATAAATGGGATTTAGTCGAAAAAGAGACGATGTCTACCAGAGATTACGAAGAGAAAATCAGACAAGAATTAATGCCATTTACTGATGTGCCTATTCTTTTTGTATCTGCGTTAACTAAACAACGTTTATTAAAAGCATTAGAAGCTACGGTTAAAGTATACGAAAGTAGACAACAACGTATTGCTACTTCAAAATTCAACGAATACATGTTGAAAGTGATTGAAGCATACCCACCACCAGCGACTAAAGGAAAATATGTGAAAATTAAATATTGCATGCAGTTGCCTACACAAACGCCACAGTTTGTATTTTTTGCCAACATGCCACAGTATGTAAAAGAACCATACAAGCGTTACCTTGAAAATAAAATTAGAGACCACTGGGATTTCTCAGGTGTACCTATTGATATTTATATTAGAGAAAAATAATTTTTTTTCTTCAAATCATAAACCTCTAATTTGCAATTGCATTTTGGAGGTTTTTTTATGCAGTAACAATAGTGCATAAATCTATATTGTTAAAAATAATAGTGCCGTTCTTAAATAGAAAATGCGTTGGCTTATAGATAGTTTGCTAAACTTTTTTACATTTATAAAAAAAAAAGATGAAAGCAATCGATAATAAAGTAGTTTGGATTACTGGAGCTTCAAGCGGTATAGGGGAGGCTCTAGCGTATGAGCTTTCTAAGAGAAACTGTAAGCTCATCCTTTCGGCTCGAAATCTAGAAAACTTAGAACGGGTAAAAATGAATTGTGCGCACCCAGATGTTGTGGTTTTACCATTTGATCTAGCTCACTTTAATACTGCCCCGGATCAAGTAGCAACGGCAATATCCTACTTCGGGAAAATTGATGTTCTAATCAATAATGGCGGTGTAAGTCAGCGTTCACTTTTGGTAGAAACTAGTTTTGAAGTCGATAAAAAATTGATTGAAGTTGATTATTTGGGAACTGTTGCTCTGTCTAAAGTGGTGTTGCCTCATTTTATAAATAATAAAAGCGGACATTACGTAACGATTACTAGTTTGATGGGAAAATTTGGTTCGCCTTACCGTTCGGGTTATTGCGGAGCTAAACATGCTCTACACGGTTTTTTTGACGTTTTGCGTATGGAGCATCAAAAAGACAATATCAATGTTAGTTTAATTTGTCCGGGTTTTATCCAGACAAATGTGGCTAAAAATGCACTAACCGCAGATGGATCTTCGCAAAACACAGAGGACGAGGCTACTTTAAATGGAATGGAAGTAGGCGTTTTTGCAAGAAAACTAATCAAAGCTGTAGAAAAAAATAAGTTTGAAGCATATATCGGTGGTAAGGAAGTATTGGGTGTCTATTTAAAGCGATTTTTCCCCAAGCTGTTGCATCGCTTTGTAATAAAAAGTAAAGTAAGATAACGAAGAGTTTATGGGGCAATCTTGGAAATAAAAAAAAGGATACAACGTTTTGTATCCTTCTCGATTATAAAATAGGTGTATCTTTTATTTGCAGTTTGTTTTTATTTTGATGGTATAGTCTGCTCCCAACGGCTCATTAGTTTGTGCTAATCGTTGAGAACCAGTATTAGCAGGGCAAGCAATATCATTTGTGGCATCATAAATAATAGGTTTTCCAAGCGCTATAAGTGCTGTAGGGACATAAATTTGAACTCTAGTGATCGAATAGCCTTGCGGAAAATAACGAAGGTAATAACCGTCTGGGTGCAAGGTCCATATTCCCGAAGGGACATCAGTACGTGCGGGCGCCATACCGGCTAAAATGGCATATTTTTCCATTTCGGCATAGGTGTAATTTCCCGAAGCAACCATTTGACGAATGTTATTTTCGGCTTCAAAAGCACTTTGAACTCCGTCAGGAAGTTGTGATTTGGCTTTATTCATTACACTCGCGGGTAATACACCAAGCATGCCACCTTCAAGATGTGTTAGTTCTAGCGGACTCAATAACGCAACAGCCGTTAGTTTTACTTGACCACTATAATCGGCAAAACGTGTTCGAGCAATAATAGTCCATAATAATATTTGAATGTCATGTTGATTGATTTCTGGGTGCTTCTCTGCGTTTTTCAATATAGTAGTTACAATTTCTTGTTTCGGACCTAAAACAGGAGCGTACATATATCCATCGCCTTTAGAAGGAGCAAAAGTTCCTGCTTTTAAACAGTAACTTTTATTTGTCATTTCATAAAATCCATCACATAATAGAAATCCGCCAGTACTTGCTTTAGGTAGTAAGTATAAAGGCTGGATGTTTTTCACTACAATTACATCTGGAAATTTAGAACCTTGCTTATCAACATCTTCAAATGAAGTGGTGATGGCGGCGGGTTTTTTAAGCACTTCGTCTAATCCTAGTTTTTTTGCTCCCATGACAGCACCTGCCTCAAGGATTTTACCTTTTAAATTACCAAATTGAGAATATCCGTTAGTACTAAATACTAGAAAGAGAACTAGAATAATAGGAGCTGATTTTAAAGATTTCATGAGTACACTATTTGACGGGTTTTTTACTGTAAATATAAAAAATATTTCATTTAAACGGTTGTTTTGTAGTGTACTATGTTTTTTTTATTATGATCATAAAAAAAGTCGCAATACTAGATTGCGACTTTAGATCATTTTTTTTTTACCAGCCTCCGCCAGATCCTCCACCGGAGAACCCGCCTCCGCCAAATCCTCCACCGAAGCCACCGCCTCCGCCGCCAAATCCACCACCTGATGAACCGCCGCCGAAACCACCACCTCCGCCACCACGGCCAAGACTGCTTAATATAATAACATCGAGTAGGCTAGGACCTCCGCCTCCGCGATTGCCTGAGTTTCCTCCGCCTTTATTTTTAGAGACCAGTACAAGTATGACAATAATGATAATAATAAAAGGTAATAGCGGAAAATCATTCCCTTGGGTTTGCTTCCGTTCTCCCTTGTACTTACCGTTGAAAACCGTAAAAATAGCGTCGGTTCCTTTGTCTAAACCGTTGTAATAGCTTCCTGCTTTGAATTCAGGTATAATAATGTTTCGGGTTATTTCTCCACCAATTCCAGCTGTTAAGCGGTCTTCCAATCCATATCCTGGTGAGATCCATATTTTTCTTTCGGCTTTAGCCAATAAAATAAGTACACCGTTATCGTCTTTCTTGGTGCCACCAATACCCCATTCATGTCCCCATTTTGGAGTAAGAATCCCAATATCTTCGCCTTCTAAACTTTCGATAGTAATCACTACAATTTGAGTCGTAGTAGTGTCGGCATATTTAATTAGTTTTTCTTCTAACTGTGCTTTCTCGGATGCGCTAAGAACATTAGCATAATCATAAACACTCGTTTGAAAATCGGGTTTTTTTGGGATAGTAAACTGTGCAAATCCTATTTGAGTAATAAAAAGACAAATAAGTAAGCGCAATAGGTTTGTTGTATTCTTTTTTTGTAAAGTCATGTTTATCCTTTAGATATTTCGTTTGATAATTCATTCGTATCATCCTCAGACCACGGAAAATGTTTCTTAAGTTCTTCGCCAGCTCTTAGAATTCCGTCTATTAAGCCTTGTTTAAAATTCCCGTTTTTAAAGTGAGCAACCATGATATCTTTGGTACTATCCCAAAAATCATTGGCAACAATATCATTAATTCCTTGATCACCACAAATAACAAATGTTTGGTCTTTTACGGCAATGTATATTAAAACCCCATTTTTAAGTTGCGTCTCATCCATTTTTAATTCATTAAAAACTTCTAGTGCACGGTCATAAGGATCTAATTCGGTTGTTTTTTCAAGATGAACTCTTATTTCTCCCGAGGTGTTTTTTTCGGCCACTCGAATCGCTTCAACAATTTCAAGTTCTTCTTCTTGCGTTAAAAAATCTTCTACTTTAGACATGAGTTTTTTTTTAGAGTGAATTTAAAATAACAAAACCATTAAGAAACAAGATTCATTATTTCTTAATAATCTAAATTTCTTAATGGTTTGTTGTGTAAATACTTTTTAATTAAAAAGCGATTAGAATTTTACTTCTACCGGTTTTTCAGCACCAGCTACCGCTTCAAAGTATGGTTTTTCTTTAAGACCGTACATTCCTGCTAAGATGTTTCTTGGGAACGTATTGATGTTATTGTTGTAAGGCTTAACCGATTCGTTAAAACGAGTTCTTGCAGTCAAAATTTGGTTTTCAGTACTCGCTAATTCGTCTTGTAGTTTCATAAAACTCGCATCTGCCTTCAAATTAGGGTATTGCTCAACGCTTACTAATAATCGAGATAAAGAAGATGAAACACCAGATTGAGCAGAGTTAAATGCGGCTAACTGCTCTGGAGTAACGTTTGATGGGTCAATTGTTACAGATGTAGCTTTAGCTCTTGCTTCAATAACAGCTGTCAAAGTACTTTTTTCATGTTCAGCATATCCTTTAACAGTGCTTACAATGTTTGGTATTAGATCATTTCTTCTTTGGTATGATGTATTAACGTTACCCCAGCTTTCTTTTACATCTTGATCAAGTGTAACTGCGGTATTGTAAATCCCTGATGCCCAGCTGTAGATTGCAAAAATAACAACGGCTCCGATAATCCAAGGCAAAAATCTTTTCATGTTTATTTAATTTTAAATTTAATATTTAGTTCTAATCTATTTGTTACTCTTTAAAGTTGGTTTTTAATATTTGTCAATTGTGTGCGTATGGTTTCTAGTTTTCTTATAATCTCAAATTTGTCCAGTGTTTTCTTCTGTCCTTCTTTCAAGTGTGTTTTGGCGCCTTCAAGCGTAAACCCTCTTTCCTTTACTAGGTGATAAATCAATTGCAAGTTAGTCACATCCTCCGGAGTAAACATTCGGTTTCCTTTGGCGTTTTTCTTTGGTTTCAAAATATCAAATTCACTATCCCAAAACCGAATCAATGATGCGTTTACATCAAATGCCTTGGCGATCTCACCAATGCTGTAATACCTTTTGTCTTTAGAAAGTTCAATGTACATTTTTTATATTTTAATTTTTAAACCTTTTGCTATTAACCGAATATTGACCTCTAGTCTAATGACTGATTCTCTTGATTGGCCTGTTGTGAAATAGCTACATATTCTACAGCTGAAATATTGCCATAATAAAAATTCAAAGGATTCACCACCTTACCATCTTTATGAACCTCATAATGCAAGTGGGGCCCCTCAGATCTTCCCGTGCTACCTATATATCCTATAATGTCACCACGTTTTATTTTTTGACCTGCTCTGCAATTGTATTTGCTCAAGTGGGCATACAAAGTTTCATATCCATAACCGTGCCTAATCACAATATGATTTCCATAACCTGATGCCGTATTGTCTGCTCGTGCTACAACGCCATCGCCTGATGCATAAATCGGAGTTCCTGTATTTGCTGTAAAGTCCATTCCCTCATGCATTTTACGCGCTTTTGTAAACGGATCTGTTCGGTATCCAAAACCAGATGCCATGCGTTTCAAATTTTCGTTCTTCACTGGCTGAATGGCAGGAATGGCAGACAGTAATTTGTTTTTCTCTTTGGCTAATTTCAAAATATAATCCAGTGATTTTGATTGAATGGCTAATTCCTTAGACAAGCCATCCACTTTTTTTGTAGTATTCAAAACCAGTTGGGTATTATTGTAGCCTTCTAGCGCCGCATAACGATCCATTTTATCAAAACCTGATTTTCGTTCTTCCTCCGGAATTGCCGCTGTGTTAAAATAGGTGCGATACAAGTTGTTGTCTCGATCTTCAATTGCACTTAAAACCGTGCTCAATTGATCCATTTTTTTATTCAAAACGGCATAATTTAGCTTCAAATTCTCAATTTCACGCGCCTGAATCAAGTCTTTAGGTGTTTTAAAGTACGGAGTATTCAATAAAACCACAAAACTTATAAAACCAAACAAAGCCGAAGCCACGAGAAACAAAGCGATAAAGCCAAATTTTCGTCTTTTTTTAGTTTTTATTTTTCGATAAGCCAGATTTTCAGAATCGTAATAATATTTTACTTTCGCCATATTTTAAAATACCCTATTTTTGCACTTTGTAAAAAGTGTTAGAGAAACAAATTTAATAAATGTTTCATTCGTTATGGCCTTTTTTCAAGAATAAATAAAATAATGTGCCTATTCCAGCTATTCGTTTCAAGTTCTCGTCTTGAAATCTTTTTTTCTACTGCGCTGGCAGGAGCTTCCTTTGGTCGCTCTGCCACCACAAGAAAAAATAAATTTCAAAACTTCAAAGCTTTTCACTACTATCTGGGGCATGAAATGGAATAGTAAAATGAGATAGTTTCGGGTCTAATTAACTTTAAACCTTAAACTTTAAACTAAAATAAATAATGAAATCACAAGACGTACGTAAACAATTTCTAGATTTTTTTCAAAGCAAAGGACATTTAATCGTTCCATCTGCACCAATTGTTCTTAAAGATGATCCAACCTTAATGTTCAACAACTCAGGAATGGCTCAGTTTAAAGAATATTTTCTGGGAAACGCCACGCCAAAAAGCAATAGAATTGCCGATACGCAAAAATGTCTTCGTGTTTCAGGAAAACATAATGACCTTGAAGATGTAGGTTTTGATACCTATCACCATACTATGTTTGAAATGTTAGGTAACTGGTCCTTTGGTGATTACTTCAAGAAAGAAGCATTGCCATTTGCATGGGAGTTCTTAACCGAGGTTTTAAAACTAGACAAAGACCGTTTATACGTTTCTGTTTTTGAAGGAAACGAAGCCGAGAATGTTCCTTTTGATCAAGAAGCATTTGATATCTGGAAACAATTTGTGCCAGAAGATCGCATTATCCTTGGAAATAAAAAAGACAACTTCTGGGAAATGGGAGATCAAGGCCCCTGCGGACCTTGTTCTGAAATTCATATTGATTTACGTACTGATGCCGAAAGAGCTGCAGTAAGCGGCCGCAGTTTAGTAAACGAAGATCACCCACAAGTGGTAGAGATATGGAACAATGTATTTATGGAATTCAACCGTAAAGCCGATGGTTCTCTTGAAAAATTACCAGCACAACACGTAGATACCGGAATGGGATTTGAGCGTTTGTGTATGGCAATCCAGAACGTAACTTCAAATTATGATACGGATGTTTTTACACCCCTTATTGAAAAAGTAGAGGAAATTACAGGATTAAAATATACTTCAAATGATGTTGTCCTGAGTGGAGCTGAAGGGGAAGAACAAAATAAAATAAACATCGCTATACGTGTCATTGTAGATCACGTGCGTGCGGTAGCCTTCGCTATTGCCGATGGTCAATTGCCATCAAACACTGGTGCGGGTTATGTAATTCGTCGTATTTTACGTCGTGCTATTCGTTACGGATTTACTTTTTTGGATACCAAAGAAGCTTTTATATACAAATTGGTAGCTGTATTAGCAGACCAAATGGGAGAATTTTTCCCAGAAATCAAATCGCAACAAAATTTAGTAACTAATGTGATTCGGGAGGAAGAAGCTTCTTTTTTAAGAACATTAGACCAAGGACTGCAATTGCTTGAAAACGTCATTAGCGAAACTAAAGGAAATGAAGTTTCGGGAGCAAAAGCATTCGAATTGTACGATACTTTTGGTTTTCCAAAGGATTTGACAGCTTTGATTTTGAGAGAAAGAGGATTAGAACTAGACGAAGCTGGTTTTGATGTTGCTATGCAGGAGCAAAAAGCACGTTCGCGCGCTGCCTCTGAAGTTTCAACCGAAGACTGGTCTGTATTGGTTCCTGGAAACGTAGAAACATTTGTAGGATACGATCAAACGGAAGCAGATGTAAAAATCACTCGCATCCGTAAAGTTGACTCTAAAAAAGACGGTGTTTTGTACCAAATCGTTGTTGATAATAGTCCGTTTTATCCAGAAGGAGGAGGGCAAGTAGGAGATAAAGGAACATTGGTTTCGGCTAATGAGACGATCCAAATTATAGATACTAAAAAAGAGAATAACCTAATTTTGTTACTAGCTAAGCAATTACCAGAGAATATAAATGCTAGTTTTGTAGCTAAGGTAAATACGGATTTGAGAGCAGCATCTGCTAAGAATCACTCGGCTACCCACTTGATGCATTTGGCTTTGCGCACGGTTTTAGGAACACATGTAGAGCAAAAAGGATCTTTGGTAACACCAAATAATTTACGTTTTGACTTTTCGCATTTTGCAAAAGTAACTGATGATGAATTAAAACAAGTAGAAGATTTTGTAAACGCAAGAATCCAAGAACAATTGCCGTTAATTGAGCGTAGAGACATTCCTTTTGCGCAAGCGGTAGAAGAAGGTGCTATGGCTTTATTTGGTGAGAAATACGGAGATTCAGTTCGTGCAATCAAATTTGGAGACAGTATGGAATTGTGTGGAGGAATCCATGTGAAAAACACTGCTGAAATCTGGTCTTTCAAGATTGTATCTGAAGGTGCAGTTGCAGCAGGAATTCGCCGTATTGAGGCAATCACATCTGATGCGGTTAAGAAGCATTTTGCAAATCAAGAAGAATTGTTGAGTGAAATTAAACTTTCGCTTAAAAACCCACAAGATACTTTAAAGGCTGTGGTGGCTTTGCAAGACGATAATGCGAAGTTGAAAAAACAATTAGAAAGCTTGTTGAAAGACAAGGCTAAAAATATGAAAGGCGACTTGGCTAAAGAAATCCAAGAAATCAACGGCGTACAATTTTTAGCAAAACAAGTAGACTTAAATCCTGAAGGGGCTAAAGATTTGGCTTATGAATTAGGGACTTTAGGAAATAATATGTTTTTAGTTTTGGCTACAGCCGAAGAAGGAAAACCAATGTTGAGCTGTTACATTTCGAAAGAATTAGTTGCTGACAAAAATCTAAACGCAGGACTTGTCGTTCGTGAATTAGGTAAATTCATCCAAGGTGGTGGAGGTGGGCAACCATTCTTTGCAACTGCTGGAGGAAAAAAAGCCGAAGGAATTCCAGAAGCTTTAGCGAAAGCGGTTGATTTTATACAATAAATAAAACGCTTTAATAAGCCAATTAGATATAACACCTCTTTTGTATTATAAATACAGAAGAGGTTTTTTTATGGCTGTTAAAGCTTAGTTAGTAGTGGGTTAGAGGAGTTTTAATGCCATTTTGTGGTTGTTTATCTGATTAATTGGCTAAATGTCGTTGATATTTGTAGCTGTTTTAGCTTTGTTATACTTTTGTCAAGTGATTGAGTTGCCCCGCTTTATCATGCCACTAATTAATATATTTTTCAAAATGAAAATTTTTAAAACCTACTTTGGAATCCTATTCCTTTCACTAACTGTTATTTCATGTACTAACGATATTAATGTTAGTGAAGCGCAATTAATCAAACAAATAGTTGAAACAGCTACTGATGGATCGTCAATAACAACGTCAATCAATTATAATTCAAACAAAATCACTAGTATTGACAACACTGTGAAGAGTAGCACTTTTTCATATACAGGACTTTTAGTTACTAAAATAGTAGAATTAGATAAGGTAACTAATCATACTACTACTTTGGTTCTGACTTATGTTGATAATGATTTAGTAAAAATCACATCTTCGGACAATTATGTGGTGAACTATGTTCATAATACAGATGGAACAGTTTCGTATGAAAAATGGGTAAAAGACGCTAGTAATATTGATGTAAAAGTGAATCATGGTGTTTTGTATTATGCTGCTGCTAATTTGATAAAAGAAGTAACGATTTTAGATAATACAGCTGCAAATAGTGTAAGTACTAAAACAACTACTTATGGGTATGATGCGAAGAACAATGGACTAAGGAACGCTGCTGGATTTAGTGTCTTGTTGAACTATGGTAATTTAGTTTCTAAGAATAATACAATAAGTAAAACAGAGATTGCAGAGGTGAAAAATACAGAAACAGATCAAATTACGTCGTCTCTGAATCAGTCACAAAACGATTACAAGTACGATGCAGGTGGATATCCAACGGAGATAGTTGGTGAGAAAACTTTTTTTAATGAAGCACATTCAAATCACGCAAAAACACTTTTTTATTATTAATAGTCTATTGTATAAAATACTATAATTACCCTTTCATACTGTAAAATGTAGATAGGGTTTTTTTATGCTTTTGATAGATTGGAAAAAAGAAAAGAAACCGTGTTTAATTCGTGAAAATTAGCCAAATTTGCATTAAATAAAAAGTCATGCAATTTAGCACTTCAATACCTATTTCTAAAAGCAATTTCCCTCTTGACTATTCGTCGAAGGTGGTGTCTTTGGGTTCTTGTTTTGCGGTAAATATGGCAGAGAAACTAGATTATTTTAAGTTTCAAAGCAGTTGCAATCCATTTGGGATTTTATTTCATCCATTGGCAATCGAAAAATTAGTTCGTTATGCTGTTTCGGAAAAAGAATTTACAGAAAAAGATATCTTTTTTTATAATGAACGTTGGCATTGTTATGATGCGCATTCAGATTTAAGCAACGTTAGTAAAGAAGAGTTGCTAACAGGTTTAAACACAATAGTAAAAGGTTTGCAACACGAAATACAAGAAGCCTCACATATTATGATCACTTATGGTACCTCTTGGGTATATCGTTTAATAGCGAGCGATGCTGTAGTGGCCAATTGTCATAAAGTACCTCAAAAGCAATTTACAAAAGAATTATTATCGATTGATTCGATTGAAAAGTCCATTCAAAATACGATCGATTTAATCGGAAAAATCAATCCAAATCACACTGTTGTTTTTACCATTTCCCCAGTGCGCCACCTCAAAGATGGTTTTGTCGAAAATCAAAGAAGTAAATCACATTTAATTACTGCAATTCATAATGTAGTCAAAGCTGAACACTGTAAACGGAATACGGACTACTTCCCAAGTTATGAAATCATGATGGATGAATTGCGTGATTATCGTTTTTATAATGCAGATATGCTGCATCCATCAGATGTTGCTATTGATTATATTTGGGATCGTTTTAAAGAAGCACATATTGCTCCTTCGGCTTATGAAACTATGGATGCTGTAGATACAATCCAAAAATCATTACAACACCGAGCTTTCAATCCAGCATCTGAAAGTCATCAAAAATTTGAAACCAATTTGCAAGCTAAAATTGCTAGAATGGTTTCGCAATATTCATTTATGAAATTTTAATTATGTTAAAGAGATTTTTTATTTTTATCGGGTTAATTGGAACTGTTTTTTTGTTATTCAAGTTTTGTGATTTCAAGAAAACAGATGATGCAACAACTATTGATAGCGCTGGCTTGATTCAGCAACAAATTTTGAATGTAGGTAAGCTTATTGTAACCGAAGGTCATTTCTCAGAGGTGATCACTTATAAAAACCAAGAGAAGTACTTGATGGGGATGGTGACTTTTGATAAAAAAGCCTTGGTGGTTGTCAATGCCGATGTTTCGGTGGCGTATGATTTGCACAAAATGAAGTATGATATAGATGAGGCCAACAAAACAATCTCTATTGTATACATTCCGAAAGAAGAAATAAAAATCAATCCAGATATTAAGTTCTACGATGTGGAGCAAAGTAAACTAAATCCTTTTACAGGTGATGATTATAACAAAATCAACAAATCAGTAAAGGCGAATCTAGCCAAAAAAATAGAAAATTCGACCTTAAAATCAAATGCGCAAAACCGCTTAATTAGTGAGTTGTCACAGTTGTTAATCACAACAAGTAATTTAGGGTGGACCTTAAAATACGATGGAAAAGTAATAGAAAAAGACCAAGCCTTAGAGCAACAAATCAAGCTGTAATGACTGTTTTAACAGATCGTTTTTACCGCGAATTCGCAAATTAAACACAGCTCAATTTTGCTGTGTACTAGATTTAAAACTAAAACCGCCAGTTCGCTAAAATAATGGCGAATTTGCGGTTTTAGTTATTAATCTGTGAAGCTCAAGTGCTAATTATGCGTTTGCGTTTTCAAAAATCAACTCAAGTCCGCCTGTAATTAAATGAGCAACCTCGGGTCTTTTAATTTTTTGTGCTTCAAGATGCGCAACTACTTTGTCGAGTAATTCAGGCTCGTTACGGTCTTTTAAAAGTTCTGCAATTTCTACGGATAGCAACCAGTCTTTAGAGTGGTTTTGTTGTACGCTTTCAAAAATAATTTGCAAAGCAGCCTGCGTATCTTTGGTAGTACGAATCATTCGAACTTGTTGGTATAAAACCTCTAAGTCGTCACGTTCTGCTGTGTGTTCTGCTTTAATTGTTGTGCTCGAAGGCATGTGCGTAATCAAATCAAAACTATTGACATCAGCAGGGCCAGAAAAAGCCGAAACGACTTTCTTACCTACTGCCATGTCATAAACGCCCCATTCTGGTTGGAATAAAACCGTTTCACCATGCGTCACCGTACAGTTTTTAAAACGAATCAAGATAATTTCACCTTGTAAGTTTCTAGAACCCGTAACAATTTCACCTTCCACAGTAATTCCGCCTTCAAACTCTAGTTTTACCGTCTTCGATTCTAATATATCGTATGCGCTTAAATCCTTCGGACTCATATCTTCAATAGCCAAATTGATGCCTTCTAGTTTCCCAATCGGACTACCAAAACCTTCAGGATGTGTCAACGTACCGTGACCAACCAACTCTTTTTCGCGTGAAGCGAGAGCCGTTTTCCCGGTAGATTGTATGTAAATTGGTTTGCCTTCGTGCGCAATCACATTGGTGAAAACACCTGAAATTTGCAAGCCTGTACTCAATTCAATAGTTCCTAAAGCAGCCGAATTAATCAATTTCTCAATTCCAGATAAACCACCTGTTCTTAGCGCCATTTTATTAGCAAACTCTTCTAAAACCAAATTCAAATAGGCAAAAGTAGGCGTAACATACAATTGTGGTTGCAGTTTTGTAATGTCAAAACTTTGATACGCTGCTGATATGTCATAAGGAATTTTCTTTACTTCTTGGGTCATGCAATACGCACTTTCGCCAATAGAGGACAGTAATCCCGCACCATAAATCTTAGGGTTTTCAACGCTTCCTATCAAGCCATATTCCACAGTCCACCAGTGCAGGTTGCGTATTTGAGCCATTTCAGATAGTTCTCCCATGTTGTTTTGCAAGTCTTCTACTGCTTTCTCGGCAGCATCAATTGTGGCTTGTGGTGTTCCTTCGGCTTCTTTTACGATTGATAAAAGTCGGATCGCTTCATACATCTCGTAATCTTTACTTGACGAAATCGCTTTGCAACCTATCTCACCAAAACGGCGTAAATATTCGGCATATTCAGGATTGGCAATAATAGGCGCGTGCCCAGCACCCTCATGAATAATATCTGGAGCAGGTGTGTATTCAATATGTTCCAACTGACGAATATCTGATGCTATCACTAGAACGTTATAAGCCTGAAACTCCATAAAAGCATTGGGCGGAATAAAGCCATCCACAGCAACAGCAGCCCAGCCTATTTCGGTCAAAATGCGGTTCATTCCGTACATACTCGGGATGTTATCAATCTCAATTCCGGTTTTTTTCAAGCCATCCAAGTACGAACTGTGCGCAACTTGCGAAAGGTAATCTACGTTTTTACGCATTACATAGCGCCAAACCGCCTGATTAATAGGCGTGTAATCGCTATAATCTTGAGCTTTAATAAATTGCTTTAAATGTTTGGGTAATCGGTCTAATAAGGGATTACTTTCAATGGTTGCATTCATATCGAAAACGTTGTAGTTTAAGATACAAAAGTACGAATTATAGAAGCCATTTCCCGCTTTTCATTACAAGTTTTTGTTCGCCCGTTTGTTTTTCCAAAGTTCCGGCAGGAGCTTCCTCTGGTCGCTCTGCCACAACAGGAAAAAACAAAAAACGGCCGTCACAAAAAGCTTTCCATTGCAATCTGGGCTAGGGGAGTTGTATTTTTAAATATCTAGTAGTTTCTCAATAAATTCAGACTCTTTTTGAGTTTTCATACCATATTGTGTTTCTCTGTTTTTTGGATAAGTTAAGTACAGAAATCGTTCTGCTCTAGTTACAGCTACATAAAAAGCATTTTCTTCGGATTCCAATTCATTTCCTCCTTTTTGAATAGCTCTAAAATCAGGGAAAGCACCTTGTGTCATACCAATTACAAATACAATTGGATACTCTAATCCTTTAACCGAATGAACCGTTCCTAAAGTAATTCCTTTTTGGTTGTTTTCAATATAGGTAATGCCTAGTGCTATTTGTGTTTTGAAATGCGATAGCGTTTTTAATTCAACTTTAGTATTTCTTGAATACGTTTTCCAAAGGTCTCTGAATGAATTAATGTCAAAAAATATTTTATCTAATTCAATAACTGCGTCTTCTTTGACTGCATCTTCTTTTTCTTCGTAAATGGTTTTAATGCTTTTTTCTAAATTATTTAAAGCAGTCGAAAAGTTATTAATTCCTTTGTCTATTAAAGTCCATGCGTCAATTAGTAAATTATAATTGACTTGGCTTTCTTCATTATCAATTACAGCAGATATTTTTTTTAAATTTTCTAAACCACTCTCATTATTTAATAAATCAATTTTTGAAAAACCCAAAATGGATTGAATTTTTGAGTAATGCAATTGGTCTTGGTTGTTTGATAAAATACTTAAACCTAAATCAAATAAAATCATCAATTCACTACCTAAATCGGTAATATCTGTCCCTTTTTTGAAAAAGTAATCTAATTTTTTGCCTTCGTTATTTCTTTTTTTTAGTTCAAAATCAATGGATTGAAATAAAAATTTATTTCTTGCCAAAACGGCTATTTTATCCAAAGTAATTGCTCCTTCAATTTCTTCGAATTCATTTTTTTTACTTAATAGTTCCTCAATTTTATCAATTACCCAATTAGCTTCATCTTTATCGGTTTCAAATGATTTTAATTCAAATAAACCTTCGGGAGTTTCTGGGTCAATTGTAGTCGAATCTGGTTTGATTTTATTGGCAATTTTTAAAACAGCCTTTGATGAACGATAATTGGTTTTTAGTTCTATAGTATCTGCGCCAAAATCTTTCTTAAATAAATCTTTCATGTATTTAATATCAGAGCCGTTAAAATGAAATAATGATTGGTTAATATCTCCAACCATTAAAACATTTTTATGTTCTCCGTTACACAAAAGTTTGATGAATTCATATTGAGCAAAATTCAAATCTTGTGCTTCATCAATCGAAATGTATTTGTATAATCTTCTATAAATTTTTGCAATCGAAGGTCTGTCGGCTAATATTCTATAGGCTAAAAAAATAACATCGTCAAAATCAATTGCATTTTGTTTTTTTAAAAGTTCTTGGTATTCCCAATAAATAAGGCCGTTAATGTCGGGGTTATTAGGAATAGCTTCAATTAAGTTTTTCTTTTTATTGCTAATATAATCTAGAATTTCGTATATAAAATTTCTTCTTTCTTTATCAACTTTATTAAGATAAATGTTTTTTAACTCAATATTACTATCAAAAACATCAATTAAGATTGATTTTCTATCTTCTTCTTTATCAAAAAAATGAGGAACTTCTTTTAATCCAATTGCATAACCTTGTTTATTAATGATTTCTAAACAAAAACTATGAATGGTTCCAATAAAAGCTCGGTCTTGAATATCTGTGACATCTTCAAGCCTTGATTTCATTTCTTCGGCAGCTTTATTTGTAAAAGTTAATGCCAATATATGATAAGTACCTGTTTCCAAAAGTGTTTTAATTCTTTCGGTTAAGACTCTAGTTTTTCCGCTACCAGCACCTGCTAAAACAAGTAATGCTCCGTCTGTATGAAGTTTAACTCTTTCTTGGATATCAGATAATTTATATTTCATTTTATTGTATTTTCAATTCTTTATTGATTAAATCAAATAACTCTTTTATTTTGGTTGGGATATTTTTGTTTTCGAGAAATGTAATGTTTTCTGCAATTTGTTTTGGATATTTTGTTTTATCTCCACTTAAGCAGTCTAATAACGCTCTTTGATTTCCTCCATCTGCATCCAAAGTATAATTGCGAATTATATCGCCAACTCCTTTTTGATCATTAAACTTTTTGATATATTCATCTGGAAAATAATTTTCTCCTTCAATTTCATTTATTGATTTTATTAATTCGGGTGTATAGCCTTCATTTATTAAGTATTTCTCAAAATCATTACCGCCTCCTAAATCAATTAGTTTATTTGTGAAATTATTGCTATTTCCGAATACATTTTTGATTTGATTTTTAACCTGATTTACAGTATCGTGATCAGCGTCACTTAAGATGAACCAAGGGATATTTAAGAATTTTGCAATTGATAAAAATGAAGTGTATTTGTCTTTTCCACCCACACCAATGAAATTTAACCCAAGTTCAAAAGGATGACAATCAAAATATTTCTCTGCAAAGATAGGCAATGCTTGTTCTTCTGTTTCTCCTTCTGACAAAATAATTGCTTTAGCGAAAAGTAATTCTCCTCTAGTGTTCATTACTTCTCGCTTTATCTTTCTGTATTCTTCAGAATTAATCTTTCCCCGTTTACGTTTTAGAATTTGTTTTCTCTTGTTATGGTTATTAATCCTGATTTCTTGATTGTTTGGGTTTAAATCAATTTCTTCAAGTAGAATTCTAATCTCTTCTTCATCGGGGTCACTTATTTCTATCTGACCAATTGTTAACAACCCATTTTCATCCTTATAAAAATGCCTCAAATCGGTTAACTCTGATTGTGCGGCTACAAAAGGCGAGTGAGTACTAATTATTTTTTGTCCATTAATATCCTTTAATTGTTTAAATAAATGCCTTTGTGCATTGGGGTGTAAATGCGATTCGGGTTCTTCAAGGGCAATTATTGGAAAGAATGGGTCTTTTTTATTTTTGTTTTTTTCGTTTTCATTCCAAGATATAAAAGCATTTAAGGTTAAAACCGATGCCCAGCTTCTTGTTCCCATTCCGTGATAGTCTAATGGTAAACTTTCTTTATCTGTGTCTTTAAAATTGATATTTAAATTACGTCCAATGTCTCTTATCTTTTTTGTTATAGGCGTTATTTCTACACCAGTTCCTTGAGAATTTACGGTTTTGCTTAGTTCTAGTAAGGTTGTCCTTAAATGTTCGAGAATAGGGCTTTCTTTGACAATATTCGCATTTAGGATATTTAACTGTTCCTCGATTTCTTTAATTTGAGGTTCATCAAGATTCAATCTTTCGGTTAGTTTTCCAAGGTAAGACGAACGGTCTTTTAAATCTAATTGAATATCTCTTTGAGCATCGATAAAAAACAAAGGAATTGATTCTTTTTTCGAAAATTTCCCAAATGTTTTTGTCTCTTTCCATAAACTTGTCAATTCACCATTTCCATTTATAGAATTAAATTTGTCCCAATCTCGTAATTCTAAAGATTCAAAAGTATATCCTTTTAGTATATCGTAAAATCCTCTTGTTCTAAAACAAACAAATTGTTTGTCAAATTCATCTGTTTTGATTAAACTACCACTGAAATCAATATTAGCCCAGTTTTCTTCAAATTCATCAACTCTTTCGTTAGTTTCAAAGTTGTAAGGAACAATTCTAATATCAATTAAAATCTCTTTGCTATCAGGTTTCTCATTTGAACCATCATCATGAAAATCTTCTTTTGTTAAGCTTCTTCTATCAGCTCCCAAAGCGAGATGTAATGCTTTTAGGAAAGAAGTTTTTCCTGCATTGTTTGCTCCAACAAGCAATGTTGTGGGAGATAAATTTACTTCAACTTCTTTAATTCCTCTAAAGTTTGCTATTCTTACTGTGTCAATTAGTATTGTCATTGATTGATGGTTTATAGTTGCTAATATACCGAATTCAAAGTAAATATTAATTTAATTCATTAACAATAAAAAGATTACGCTTTTTATTTCTTTGTAAGAAGTTTGGTGTTTAATAGGTATTGGAGACAGTAATAAAATATTCAACTGCTTCGGAGGTTTGTGTTTGAGATTATGGTGAAGCTCTTTTTGTATTTCCTTTAATGAATAAAAAAAATCCGCAACATACAGCCGCGGATTTATATAATATCATAAAAACTGAAATCACTCCACTTCAAAAAGCAATACTTGCGTTTTCTGTTTGTCTGAAAAATTATTATCAGATACAAAAAGGATAGATTGTTTGCCATTGGCTAGTTTTGGGCCAAAAGTAATTCCTTCAATATTATCAGTAAATATTCCCAAGTCATCCATGTTTAATACTAGCTTTTTACTAGCTAATTGTACGCCTTCATTTTGCAATGATGCAATATCCTTTACGTTGGTTGCATTGGTTAAATCACACAAATAAACTTTAATAGTGCACGCTTGTTTCCCTACCGAATAAGAACGTTCTACAATAAGCAGTTGATTTTTATCATAATATTGAATCGTTGAGATTCCGTTTACGGCAAAACCAGTATGTGGGTTGGGTTCGTGTGCAATAGGATCGAGTAGGTAGCCGTATTGTGCGGTATTTTTACGCGTTTTAGTGTCAAATTCAAATAGACGAATCATACCTCCTTTGGTGGTAGTAGCTTCTTGATCGTCTTCGTATAGCGGTTCTTCTACATTTGTATACAGTTTGCTAAAGTCTGAATTAAAAGTGATTCCTTCTAGAACACCATTGCTACGTGGGCCTTTTTCCTCTTTTTGCATGTTGAGGTTTTTGGGCAAACTAAAGTCATTTATATAACTTCCGTTTAGGAAAGCCGTTTGCAACGATGGATTCTGGATAACCGTAAAATCTTTGGCAATCACACGTGCGCCTTCGCTACTCCAAACCACCGATTTTGTTTTTGGGTTGTAACGCATTTCCTCAGGGTCAATAGAGCTATCAGGGTATTTTTCCCAATTACTATATTTTGCGCCAGCAGCATTTTTTAAAGAGACTACATCTTGAAAAGTAATTTTTTTGATCGTATCGGCATCAAGCTGAATTTTGGCAGTATAAAAACGGGCGTCATTGTAAACCGCTCGATCATCACAAATGAAATAGTACAAATCATTTTTAGAATCATAATCAATACTTGATAATCCGCCTACAACAGTGTTTTTGAACTCTTGATTAAAAGGAACTTCAATAGCGTTAACAAATTTTAGTTTTGGATTCGGGTTGACAGTGTTTGTAACTTTAAGGCTCGAGCATGAAAAAAAATTAAGAGATAAAAGGGTAAGATATACTAATTTGCGCATGGCGTTTATTTTGAATTTAATAGATCGCCATTTTGCGAGGCATCTCTAAAGTAATTGATTTTATAATTGAACATTTCAGCCATGTTCTTGGCGCGCATTTTAGCCTCGTCAGCAATAGGACCTTCGAATAAAGTATCTACCGTCGCTACAAAAATTTCCATCCAGCGGTCAAAATGTTCTTTGTCAACAGGTAAATGTTTGTGTGGCGGAAAAGGGCTTCCGGAGTACGAGTGAACTTCGAGCAAAATAGTTTGCCAAAAGCGATACATTTTTTCCAAATGTTCTGGCCAGCGATTGCCTATTTTTCCATTAAATATGGGGCCTATGAAAGCATCTTTTTGAACGGTGGAGTAAAAGCTGTCTACCAATAATTTAATATCATCAAGGGTAGTTATGTCTGTTTTTGTTGTCATAATAGGGTATAAAAAAAGCCTACGCAAAGGTAGGCCATTTCTATAAGATACGGGTTGTGTTTTTAGTTTTTTGGTGGAAATTGTGCCATAATCTTAGCTACAAAATCATTGATAACGGCTTCTTTTTTGTCTCTGTTTTGAGTCAAATTACCAACACCTTCACCTTCCCAAATTAATTCTTTCTTCTTAGCATCGATCAAATCAATGAACAAAGTGCCTTCGGTAGATGAACTTACAAAATTACGTCCTCCCCACATGTACGGATTCCAGCCAAATCCCCAACCGTAGCCAAAACCAGCATTAAATTGATTGACTTCCAGTTTTTCTCTCTCTTTAGTCATAATGTTGATTAACAAATCAGGGTTCTCACTTTTGGTCATTCCCATTTTACTTAATTCAGCGTCAATGGCGCGAAGAATTCTTTTTTTGTCAAACTCAGAGATTTGTACTTTGTCTATACCGTTTTTGTGAAAGGCATAGGTTTTATATTGTGTAAAATCGACATTTTTGTCATAATCTGCGTTTACTCTCACAGTGCTACAAGCACCTAATATGAATAGTAAAAGTACGGGTATAAGTTTTATTGCTTTCATGATATGGGTTTTTAATTACTATATTGTGTTTTAAGATAGATTCCGTTTTAAAAATTTAATAAACTATCGTCAACTATATTAGGGATGGTCACTTTTAATAAAGGTTGCGTTTCCATGGCTCTTTTTATAGCAAAAATAGCGCCTTCATTTCGTGCCCAACTTCTTCTTGATATTCCGTTATTTACATCCCAGAAAAGCATTGAAGCTAAGCGTCTTGAAGCTTCTTTAGAACCATCAAGAACCATACCAAAACCACCGTTAATTACCTCTCCCCAGCCAACACCTCCACCATTGTGAATTGAAACCCAGGTTGCACCACGAAAACTATCACCTATCACGTTTTGGATTGCCATATCAGCGGTAAAACGAGATCCGTCATATATATTAGAGGTTTCTCTATAGGGAGAATCGGTTCCAGAAACATCGTGGTGGTCTCTACCTAACACTACCGTACCTATATCGCCTTTGGCAATAGCCTGATTAAAAGCTTCGGCAATTTTCACTCGACCTTCGGCATCAGCATATAGTATTCGAGCTTGAGAGCCTACTACTAGTTTATTGGCTTGCGCTCCTTTGATCCAAGTGATGTTATCCTGCATTTGTTGCTGAATTTCAATTGGGGCAGTTTTTGCCATTTCTTCAAGAACGGCGCAAGCAATATCATCTGTTTTTTGTAAATCTTCGGGTTTTCCAGAGGCGCAAACCCATCTAAAAGGACCAAATCCATAATCAAAACACATGGGTCCCATGATGTCTTGAACATAGCTAGGGTATCTAAAATCAATATTATTTTCGGCCATAATTGCCGCACCAGCTCGAGAAGCTTCTAATAAAAAAGCGTTTCCGTAATCAAAGAAATAAGTTCCTTTGGCGGTGTGTTTATTGATGGCATCCGTATGACGGCGCAAGGTTTCTTGTACTTTTTGTTTGAATAATTCAGGGTCCTCGGCCATCATAACATTAGCTTCTTCAAAACTAAGACCGGTAGGGTAGTACCCACCAGCCCAAGGATTATGAAGTGATGTTTGGTCACTACCCAAGTCGATCTGGATGTTTTCTTGGTCAAATTTCTCCCAAACGTCTACTACATTTCCAAGATAAGCGATGGATACCACTTCATTATTGGCTTTCGCCAAAGCGACTCTGCTCACCAGTTGGTCTAAGTTTTCAATGACTTCGTTAATCCAGCCTTGGCTGTGGCGTATGTGTGTTATTTTTGGGTTTACCTCGGCGCAAACAGTGATGCAGCCTGCAATATTACCCGCTTTGGGTTGGGCACCGCTCATGCCTCCTAAACCTGAAGTAACAAATAATCCGCCTGCTGTTGTTTTTTGTATTTTTCTAAAACCATTTAAAACGGTAATTGTTGTACCGTGTACAATTCCTTGAGGACCTATGTACATATAACTTCCGGCAGTCATTTGTCCATATTGGGATACGCCTAGTGCGTTCATTTTTTCCCAATCATCGGGTTGCGAATAATTAGGAATAACCATTCCGTTTGTGACCACCACTCTTGGCGCTTCTTTGTGCGATGGGAACAATCCCATTGGGTGACCAGAATACATTGTTAAGGTTTGGTCTTCTGTCATTTCAGACAAGTATTGCATGGTCAATAAGTACTGAGCCCAGTTTTGAAACACAGCACCATTGCCTCCATAAGTAATTAGCTCATGTGGGTGTTGCGCTACGGCATAGTCCAGATTGTTCTGAATCATTAACATAATGGCTTTGGCTTGCTCGCATTTTCCAGGATATTCTGCTATGGGACGCGCACGCATTTCGTAATCAGGACGCAGGCGGTACATATAAATGCGACCATAAGTGTCAAGTTCGGCTTTAAATTCAGGTAATAGCACTGCGTGATCCTTCGCATCAAAATAACGGAGCGCATTGCGTAAGGCTAATTTTTTTTCGTCAACAGTCAAAATTTCTTTTCGTTTGGGCGCATGATTGATGTTGGCCTCAAACGGTTTTGGCTCTGGTAATATAGTAGGAATTCCTTGTTGGATTTGTTCTTTAAAAGTCATCTTCAAATTTTATTCGTTAAATAGGTGAGTTGATTAATCGATACTAACTGGCGTACAAATCACTAAGGATAACGAATATCCGACCGATGATAGGATTTGTAGATTTTAATCCTGTATTGTTGAGAACAGATATCCATATTTATGGTTGGGTTAATTGATTGGCAAAAATGAAGTATTGCTTACTTCTTGATTGTTCCTGTTTTTTTGTCAAAACCATAGGGGCAATGACGGCAACCACTTTTACAGCAATAACCTCTTTTTAAGTGGTGTTTTTCGGTGAAGCATTTATAACCTTCGGGGGTGTAGTAAAAATCTTCTCCTTCTATTAATTTATTTTCATTACTTTGCTCCAGCATATTTTGGTTGTATTGTAAATTGTAGTTTTTTGGCGGTTTATTCTAATTTTTAAAAGAAGCGGTTAATTATCTTTTTCATTAAAAAGCACCATTATATAGTTACAAATTTATAAATTTTATAATCAATGTTTTTAATTGTTACCAAATATTTAATACCTAAAGGATTTCGTGGATTAACCGCATTTCCATTTGTGTTTGTAAAATATGCGGTGGATAAGGATAATAAAATTTTTGTAAACCACGAAAAAATACATTTGCGCCAACAAATAGAGTTGTTAGTATTGCCTTTTTTTATCTGGTATTTTTTAGAATACTTAATTCGGTTGTTGCAATATCGGGATCGGAATACAGCGTATCGAAATATTAGTTTTGAACGGGAAGCTTACGCAAATGAATCAAACATGCAGTACTTACAGCAGCGTAGTTTTTATTCTTTTTTAAGGTATTTGGTAGTAGCAGCGCTTTAAATTAAAAACTTCCTTTTTTTTCTAACAAAACTAGCTATGTTCTAGAACTAGGAAACAAATCCTTTTTGGGGTATTTTTTATTGTAAAACCATTCTAAAATTAATAACTGTCCTATTTTTTGCTTTGTAGAGTGATCCGTTTTTGGACTCATTTGGCATTGTATTTCGTTTTAAAATAGTAAGAAAATTTACCAAATTTAATTAAAAAGATGTATTTTGTCGATATAAAGTGTAATTAATCGTGTTTTTTTAATTTTGGAAAAACTATTCTTTGTAGTTTTGTAAAGCAAGAAAACAGAATTCTAATACTTTGATTATCAGATAGAGATTAAAAGTTTGAATTTTTAATAGAATGCAGCAATTAAAAAAACAACCGTTAACTTAATTTCACTATTTATGAACACAAAACTACTAAAACACAGCTTTATTATTGTTTCTGGAATTTTATTCATCAATAAAACAGAAGCACAAATGTTTATCAGCCCAAACAGTTCTGTTTATGTAAGTAACGAAGTTGTTTTTATAAAAAAAGAACTGGAATTGAATGCTGCGAGTAGCGATTTTTATTTAAGGAAAGATGCACAATTATTACAAGGTTCAGCTGTTGCTAGTGCCAATAAGGGATTAGGTAAATTATCTGTATATCAAGAAGGATCTGTAAATAATTTTCAATACAACTACTGGTGTTCTCCGGTAGGAGGTGCTGTAGGAACAACAGGTAATTCGCCTTTTGGTGTGACACAACTTATGGATGTTGCAACAAGTACAACTAGTAACGCACCTACTATTTTGGCTTCAAGTAATTATAATGGGACCGCTTCGCCATTGGCAATAGCTCCTTATTGGATTTGGAAACTACCAGGCAGTGCTCCAAGTTGGGTTTTTGTTGGAGCTGGAAATACATTGAATGCAGGGGAAGGTTTTACTATGAAAGGGACTGCAGGAACAAATGCTACCACTGTTGACGGTGTGCAAAATAATGCAGGAAGCAAACAAAGATATGACTTTAGAGGAAAACCAAATGATGGTACAATTGCTATTCCAGTTGCTGTAGGGCAATATACTTTGACGGGTAATCCGTATCCATCGGCGATTGATTTGTCGGCATTTTTAGTAAGTGCAACAAATTCTACAGGTATCGCCTATTTTTGGGAACAAGATAAAACCGTTAATTCGCACTACATAGCAGATTATAAGGGAGGTTATGGGGCTTATTCTCCTTTGGGAGGATCAGGAAACGGTGTGTATACTCCAGCTACTTTTTATTCGTACGATGGGTCTGGAAATCAGGTTACAACGACTGGTACAGGTGGGACTTACGAAAGACGTTTTTCGCCAATAGGGCAAGGGTTTATGATCGAAGGAACTGTTGCTGGTAGTGTGAGCATGCAAAATATTTTTAGAGTTTTTGTAAAAGAAGGTACGGCAAATTTGTCTAATTTTGAAAAAATGGCTACTAATTCTAAAACTAATAAAAGTAATTTTTTAGCCAAAATCCCATCTGTTTCGGGTTATGATTATACTACAGTAAATACAACTCCAGCGCCTCAAATACGTTTGAACGCCTTGTTGAACGGAAAAGGAGTTCGTCAAATAGTACTTGCTTTTGTACCTGATGCAACTGACGGGATTGACGCTGCCATGGACGCTGCTTCTACTAGTGATAATGCGGAGGCTGATATGTATTTTGTTCTGGATAAAAAAGAGTTTGTAATCGATGCAGTGAAGTTTGATATTGATAAAAAAATACCATTGGGATTCAAAAACACTAAATCGGCTAATTATAAAATCTCAGTTAAAGAAATAATTAATTTCACAGAATCAGATAAAGTGTACTTACACGATAAAGTAGCAAATACTTATGTGGATATAAAAGACAGCTTTTATGAGTTGATTTTGCCTGCAGGAGTGAACAATTCTCAGTTTGAAATCACGTTTAAAGGTGGAGCAACACTAGGAGTTGATGCGGTTAAAAATGAATCTTTTTTAATGTACATAAACAATACAGTTAAAAACTTAACAATAAGTAATCCATTACAAAAAGAGCTAGTTTCTTGTAGTTTGTATGATATTCTAGGTAAATTAATTTTCACTAAAAAAGATTTAGGATCAGAGACCAATTATAGTTTTTCTACATCTAATCTTAGTGACGGTATTTATATCGCGAAATTAACTACTAATGAAAATACAGGTTTCAGTCAAAAAATCATTGTCAAAAATTAATTTTATACCTGTTTGTTCTCAAAAATGCAATCCTGTACCGATTGCATTTTTTTGTTAGAAGCCATACCTTTGACAAAAAAAGTTTGAATCAACTATTAACAATACCGCTTCCTAATTCCATTTCGGTAACTATAAAACGGGAGGATTTAATGCATCCGTTTGTATCAGGAAACAAATTTAGAAAACTAAAGTATAATTTGCTTCAAGCGAAAATAGAGCATAAAACAACCTTACTCACTTTTGGAGGAGCTTATTCGAATCATATTGCCGCAGTAGCTTTTGCAGGGCAAGAGAATGGTTTTAAGACTATTGGCGTGATTCGCGGTGATGAGGTGGTAGATAAAATTGCTAGCAACCCTACCTTGCAATTTGCACAAAATTGCGGAATGGAGTTTAAATTTGTTTCAAGAGAAGATTATCGTAATAAGCAAGAAATATCATTTTTAGAAAATTTAAAAACGACCTACGGCAATTTCTACCTGATACCAGAAGGAGGTACAAATGAGTTAGCTGTAAAAGGCTGTCAAGAGATTTTAACAGTTGAAGATCAGCAATTTGATTACATTTGTACAGCAGTAGGGACTGGTGGAACTATCTCGGGTTTAATAAATAGTGCACTGTCACATCAAAAAGTTTTAGGATTTCCAGCTTTGAAAGGCGACTTTTTACAAGATGAAATTCGTATTTTTGCAAAGCAGGAAAATTGGGAACTGGTAACAGACTATCATTTTGGTGGGTACGGGAAAGTAAATGAAGCATTAATTGCTTTTATCAACCAGTTTTTTCAGGAAAATAAAATACCATTAGATCCTATATATACTGGAAAGATGGTTTTTGGCGTTATGAATAGAATTGCAACGGGTTATTTTCCTCCAAAATCGAAAATTTTATTGATTCATACTGGAGGAATTCAAGGAATTCAAGGAATGAATTTGAAGTTAAAAAACAAAAAATTACCAACAATAGATATCCATGTTTAAAAAAATCTTGTTTCTTTTTATAATTGTAACTTTGATTAGCTGTAACGCTACAAAATCACCAATTGTAACGTCTAAAAAAGCACCTACAACTAAAAAACCAGTTGCAAATACGTATAGAAAAAAGGTAGTGGCGAAGCCTGTTCCAATAAAAAGAAACAGTCAAAGCAGTGCAGATCAAGATGACGAGGTTATCGAGTCTACGTCACGAACAGTGGTCTCGAATGATGTTATAGGAAGTTATGTGGCACAATATAAAAATATTGCCATGAGCAATATGAAAACCTACGGTATTCCTGCGAGTATTATTTTGGCACAAGGGATTTTAGAATCGGGTGCTGGTAGGGGCGACTTAGCCCAAACAGCAAACAATCATTTTGGTATAAAATGCCATGCCGGATGGACAGGAGATAGCGTACGTCATGACGATGATGCCAGTCAAGAATGTTTTAGAAAATACAATGAAGCCGCTGAATCCTATCGAGATCATGCTTTGTTTTTAACAGGCAGAAGCCGCTATGCTAGCTTATTTAATTTATCCAAATCAGATTATCAAGCTTGGGCAAATGGATTGCGCAGTGCCGGTTATGCTACAGATCCTCGATATCCTCAAAAATTGATCTCTTATATTGAACGCTATGATTTAGGGCAATATGATGCGCTTGTTTTAGGGAATCGATACATACCTACAGAAAACAATACGGGAACAAGAACAGTCGTTGCTAATGCGGTTTATGATCCCAATAGAAGTTATCACGAGGTTCAAAAAGGCGACACTTTATATTCTATTTCTAAAAAGTATAACGTTCTAATTACCGACTTAAAAATAAAAAATAACCTGTCAGAAAACACCATTTCAATTGGTCAAAAATTGATAGTAAACTAAATTTTCACCCTTACAATTACATCTATAATGATTTATAAAAGAAGTAGTCAGCTTTTTGCTGAAGCAGAAAAAGTAATCCCAGGTGGCGTAAATTCGCCTGTAAGAGCATTCAAAGCAGTAGGAGGAACACCTATTTTTGTTAAAAGTGCCAAGGGAGCTTATTTGTATGACGAAGACGGAAACCGTTTAATTGATTACATTAACTCTTGGGGACCTATGGTTTTAGGTCATGCTTATGAGCCAGTTGTTGAGGCTGTAATTGAAAAGGCTAAACTAGGAACTTCATTTGGAATGCCTACTGAATTAGAAACGCAAATCGCAGCTTTAGCTGTAGCGATGGTTCCTAATATCGATAAAATACGTTTTGTAAATTCGGGTACAGAGGCTTGTATGAGTGCAGTGCGTCTTGCTCGTGGTTTTACAAAAAGAGATAAAATAATAAAGTTTGCTGGTTGTTACCACGGTCACTCTGATTCTTTTTTGATTCAAGCAGGAAGTGGAGCAATGACTTTTGGTTCTCCTAATAGTCCAGGGGTTACTGCCGGTACTGCAAAGGATACTTTGCTTGCAACATACAATGATTTACAAAATGTAAAAACAGTAATAGGGGCAAATCCTAACGAAATTGCGGCCATTATTGTTGAGCCAGTAGCAGGAAATATGGGGTGTATTCCACCAGTAGCAGGTTTTCTAGAAGGCTTGAGAGACTTGTGTACGGCAAATGGTATCTTGCTTATTTTTGATGAGGTAATGACTGGTTTTAGATTAGCCAAAGGTGGTGTTCAAGAACTTTTTAATATTACTGCTGATATTGTTTGCTTCGGGAAAGTAATAGGAGGCGGATTACCGGTTGGTGCTTTTGCAGCTCGCGAAGAGATTATGAATTATTTAGCGCCTTTAGGACCGGTCTATCAGGCGGGAACTTTGTCAGGGAATCCATTGGCAATGGCAGCAGGTTTAGCCATGTTAGAATCATTAAACAATGATCCAGCAATTTTTCAACGCTTAGCCGAGAAAACAGCTTATTTACACGAAGGAATCGAAAAGGTACTAAAAGCAAACAATGTTATTTTTACCATCAATAGAATTGGTTCTATGATCTCCGTACATTTTGACGAAAGTCCAGTAGTCGATTTAAAATCAGCTGGAAAAGGAGATAATGAAACCTTCAAGAAATTCTTTCACGGTTTAGTAAAAGAAGGAGTTTATATCGCGCCATCGGCTTATGAAACTTGGTTTATAACGGATGCTTTAACGTATGAAGATCTAGATTTTACAATTCAAGCAATAGATAAAGTTTCTAAAACTTTTTAAAACAAACAAAAAACTCTCGGTTTAGCCGAGAGTTTTTTGTTTCAATTACTTTTGAGGTTCTTTTTTATCCTCTTTTTCATTCCCTTTTTTATGGTGTTTACCCTGAGATTTTTTTCTACCGTGATGTTCTTTCATCTTTTCCCATTTTGCAAATTGCTCTGGCGATAGTATGTTTTTCATTTTTGCTTTAGATGCAATTTGTTCGTCAAGCATTTTAGATTTCATCGCAAAACGCTCGTCTTTTGTTGGTTTTGTTTTCTTTATGTGCTTTCATCATGGCTTCTCTTTTTGCAGTTCGTTCTGCAATCATGCCTTTCATTTCATTTTGCTGTTTGCTTGATAAATCGAGCTCTAAAGTCATTTTCTTTAGCATTAACTCATTCTGTTGTTCAGGAGTAAAACGTTCCATCTTTTCTTTTTCGCCTTGATCAGTTTTTCTTTTTTTGTCTTGAGCAAATCCTGAGATAGTTACAGCTATTAATGCTGCGATAAATAATTTTTTCATTTTTTTAATATTTAAGTTATAGTAATAAGACAGGGATAGGAAGCTTTGGTTTAAAGCGTTAACAAAAGTTTAGTACATAGAGCACATTTAACATAATTTTTAAATAAATCTGTGCTATATTTGCAAAGTGAAAAAAATAGCAGTCATAATCATCTTAGTACTTTTTCTAAAACCGGTATTTCCAGTGATAGAATATGCTGTTGACTATGATTATATTTCTACTGTATTGTGTATCAATAAAGACAAGCCGGCATTACAATGTAATGGTAAATGTCATTTGATGCAAGAATTAGCCAAAGCAGCCGACGAAGAGAAAGCAGCTTCGACCTCTTCTAATAATAAAAAAGTAAATGCGTATACTATAAACGATCTTTTCGTTCAAAATGTAAATGAGTTTGTGTT
Organism: Flavobacterium muglaense; assembly: GCF_014305155.1. Classification (GTDB taxonomy): domain Bacteria; phylum Bacteroidota; class Bacteroidia; order Flavobacteriales; family Flavobacteriaceae; genus Flavobacterium; species Flavobacterium muglaense. The sequence goes on along the minus strand of NZ_JACRUK010000001.1, from coordinate 127,210 downwards.
CGATAGTGGTAGTTATGCTACAGCTGTTGTTATGAATTCTAAGTATACAAATCTCTATTCGAGTATAGATACGAACCGTATTTTTCATCCTCCCATTTTTATTTCTTAAATAATAGTAAACAGTGCTAGTGCCAGCTGTGTTTTCCATTTGAATCCGTTCAATTGGAACAAACTTGTGCGCATCATTATTTTAAATTAAAGAATAAAAATAAAACACAAAATGAAAAATATTTTAAATAAAGCAGTGGCTATAATTGCTATCAGTGCAGCCTTAACTTCATGTTCAAGTGATGAAGTAGCGATCTCAGGAACAGGAAATCTAGACCTAGAATTTGATAATTCGTATGGAGAGAATGACTTATTATTAAACAGTCAATCATATACCACTTCAAATAATGAAGCGCTAAAAATAAGCACTTTAAAATATATTGTAAGCAATATTGTTTTGACAAAAGAGGATGGAACAACCTATACTTACCCAAAAAGTCAAAGTTATTTTATAATTGACGAGTCGGATTCTGAAAAAAGAGTAGCTGGATTAGTAGATGTACCTGCGGGAAATTATACAAAGGTAACTTTTGGTATCGGTGTAGATAAAACACAATGGGAACTAGGAGCATCAGGTCAAGGCGATTTCTTAGCGACTGCTCAAGCGGCGGGAATGATGTGGAGTTGGACCGCAGGTTATAAATTTATGGCTTTCGAAGGTTCATTTACCTCACCTACAGTAACTACAGCGACCGATTTTAAAGTACATACAGGACAAACGGGAACCGACTATAATTATACCGAAGTAACACTTACATTGCCTACAAACGCAATGGTGAGAACGACAATAACTCCAGAAATTCACATCGTTGCCGATGCGTCAAAAATCATTGACGGGACCAATAAATTCAAACTGTCCGAAAGCGCAACTATCATGGGAGGCTCAAGCTTAGCGCTAATTACAGCTAACTTGATAAATATGTTCTCAGTGGCTCATGTTCACAACGATTAAATAATTTAGAAGGAGCACAGCTATTCCTTTCCATAAGGAATAGTTGTCCCGCCTTCTCCTTTATCCACGCCAAAAAAAGGCGCGGGATACCGGTTCAGTCGGGGCTATTTTAGAACTTCTTCGTATCTAAAACATTGTGAGATGAAAAACATATATTATTGTTTAGTACTTGTGCCATTATTATTCAGTTGTACGGATAATGATGATGCCTATATTGACAAACCATTAACGGTTACGGTTCCCGCTAATTTTCCAGATTTAGTCTATGATGTAACGCTTAATCCACCTACCGAAAAAGGATTTGAACTAGGAAAAAAACTCTTCTATGATGGCCGTTTGTCTTCAGATGGCTTGGTTTCTTGTGGGTTTTGCCACATTCAAGAAAATGCATTCACCCACCACGGACATACTTTTAGTCATGGAGTTGGTGAAGGAATTGGTACTAGAAATACGCCTGCAATTCAAAACATGGGATACCAAACTACTTTTATGTATGATGGAGCGGCAAGTCATCTGGATTTGCAACCCATTATACCTTTGACTAGTACGGTCGAAATGAATGGTGATTTAACGGCTATTCTAGTCATGCTAAAAGCTGATCCAGTTTATAAAACATTGTTCAAGCAAGCGTTTAATGACGGAGCAATTACGATCGAAAACATGCTAAAAGCGCTTTCGCAATTTATGGTGATGCTTACGTCCTCTGATTCTCGTTTTGATAAATACCGCCGCTTAGAAACTGGAGGAACGTTATCAGAAGATGAACTAGCGGGTTACGCTTTATTTAAGTCTAAATGTGCGTCTTGCCACGCCACGGATTTGATGACGGATAATTCTTTTCGCAACAATGGCTTAGTAGTCAATCCGGCTATCAATGATGTGGGGCGCTACCGTGTAACTGAACTAATAACCGATTATTATAAATTCAAGGTGCCTAGCTTGCGTAATGTCGAGATGACGGCACCGTATATGCATGATGGACGTTTTGGAACTTTACAGGCAGTATTGGATTTTTATAGTTCAGGCGTTACTGAGTCGGCTACATTAGATCCTATTTTAAAGCAAAATGGCATGGTAGGAATTGCGCTTACAACAATAGAAAAAATACAATTAATAGTCTTTCTAAAAACATTAACAGACAATCAATATCTAACAGATAAACGATTCTCAGAATATTAAATACTATGAAAAACACAATCATAAAAGTGCTTTTTGCTTTGTTAGTACTACAATTTGCTCATGCAAATCCGGTAAAAGACAGCATTTCTAGCTTTACTTTTCAAAAAATGCAATTGGATGCCGCTTTAGATTTTGATTGCGATGCCTGCGGATGCTCAGCCAGTGGCGGAAGCATGGGTTTTAGCTCGATGCTGAACGCTAATTTTGTAGGGCTGCGTTATTTTTATCAAAGTTATACGAGTAGAGATGGGATTTTTGCCAATTCTCCTTGGATTGACGAGAACTTTAATACAACCCAAGTTTGGGCCAAGATCCCCATTTCAGATAAAGTACAAGTGACAGCGTTGATACCTTATCATTTTCATAATAGGGAACTAGCAACTGGTACAGATCAAATTAGTGGACTAGGGGATGTTACGGTGATGGCAACTTATACCTTGTTCAAGACGCAAAAGGACAGTACTGTGTTTACGCACAATTTGCAATTGGGTGGTGGAGTGAAAATCCCAACGGGTAAATTTAAAGCAGCAAATAATTTAGGAACGGTAAACCAAAGTTTTCAATTAGGAACAGGGAGTTGGGATTATTTATTGCTGACAGAGTACGTTATAAAAAAGAAAAATCTAGGGTTGAATACGATGTTGAATTATACTTTTAAAACAGAAAACGACAAGAATTACCAATTCGGAAACCAATTTAATTATGGTAGTACCTTGTTTTATTTGTTAGATTTAAAATCGATTCAGGTTGTTCCTCAAATAGGATTAGCCGGCGAAGTGTATGGACAAAACAAGCAATATGGTACTGGAGTGCAAAATACAGCTGGAGATATATTGTTTGGGAAATTTGGTTTTGAGATAGGTAAAGATAAGTTTTCATTGGGCGTGAATGCCATGTTGCCGGTCAATCAAAATCTGGCAAACGGAGCTATTGAAGCTAATTATAGATGGAGCGTAAACTTAAATTATACTTTGTAGCAATTGTTTAAGTCTCTTTAAATGAGTTGAAAAGGCTAGCATTTGAAATTGTTTTCAAAGGTTAGCCTTTTTTTTGGTTTCAAAATGGGGTATGATAAATATCAGTTTTTTTATGGATGATAATGCTAATATTTGTGGACTATTTATTTTAAAATTTATAATCCATGACAACTACAAAACCATTGCATACTTTCCATATCCCAGTAATGGGATTGGCTTACACGATTGACAGTCCGGTTCGTGTAGCGAAATACGGAATCTCGTCAGTGATTTCGATCATTGATGATGATTTAATAGAAAAAATGAGCGCTTTTTATAGCTCGAAATTTAATCTTCCTTACCAAGAAATCACTCAAAAAATGCATGATTATCGTGCGGAGCGCGTGACTTCATATCTGAATTTAGTTGATAAAATTGTAAAAGATAAGTTCGAAAGTTTTAAAAACGAATTGGCCGAAAGCAAGCAAACATTAGAAAATTACATTGCAATGTTGCCTAATAAATCAGAAATCAAACAAGGATTACAAAACATGATGGAAGAAGGTAAAGAGGCTATTATGAACTACTTGGACTCTAATTTAAGTCCTGGTGCCATTGATGTTAACATTATGACCAAAGTCGATAAAGACAATTTCATTAAGGAAGAACAATTGCCTACTGAATTTAATGATGCTCATGCATCGCTTCGTGGTTTTGCCAATAGTACTTTGACTTCATCAGTAGTGCTTTCGGCGGGAATGAATCCAAGATTGTATAGTTATTTTGAGAATTTTGATGTCTTTTTTCCAGATGAGAACAATCAGTTGAGTAAGAAGATAATACTGAAAGTAAGTGATTTTAGATCGGCAATGATCCAAGGGAATTTCTTGGCCAAAAAAGGACTTTGGGTTTCTGAATATCGAATTGAATCAGGATTGAATTGCGGCGGACATGCCTTTGCAACCGATGGTTTTTTATTAGGACCTATTTTAGAGGAATTCAAAGAAAAGAAGGTGCAGTTAATACAATCGGCACATGAATTAATGACTAAAGCACTAACTCAAAAAGGAAAACACACTCCTGAGCATCCATTAGAATTAAAAATCACTGTCCAAGGTGGCGTGGGTACAGCTGCCGAACATGATTTTTTATTGGATCATTATCAAGTAGATTCTGTGGGTTGGGGAAGCCCTTTTTTATTAGTTCCCGAAGCTACTTCAGTCGATGCACATACCCGTGAACTATTGGCGAAAGCCAAAGAAGAAGATTTATATTTAAGTCCGATATCACCATTAGGAATTCCGTTTAATACATTGAGAGGTACGACTAATGAGGCGTTGAAGCAAAAAAGAATTCAGGAAAATAAAGCAGGGAGTTCTTGCCCGAAAAGATTTTTGGCGTTAAGCAAAGAATTAGGGCCAGAAGGAATATGTACTGCTTCAAAGAAATACCAAGATGTAAAACTACAAGAGTTAGAAGCTACAAAAGAGACATTAACTGCTGCTATGTATGACAATGCCAAGAATAAAATTACTGATAAATCTTGTCTTTGTGTAGGACTTGCTAATGCTTCCTATCTTGAAAACGACATGAAAATAAAGGGACAAGCGCAAGGGGTAGTGATTTGTCCGGGACCTAATATGGCTTATTTTGATAAGGAAGTTTCACTTTCAAAGATGGTGCAACACATTTATGGTAATGATTCGGTTTTGACGGCTACTAATAGACCAAATATGTTTGTCAAAGAATTGAAAATGTATATTGACTATTTGAAAAATGAAATCAATACCGTTTCAGAAACGATAACTGCAGGTCAAGTAAAAAAGTGGAATGCTTTCAAAAACAATTTATTGGAAGGGATCAGCTATTACCAATCACTGTTCGAATCTATTCGGTTTTCTGAAGTCGAAAAGACCACATCAGAAGCATCACTATTCTTTTTTAAACAAGAATTACAAGATTTTAAAATTCCAGAATTAGTATAAAAATCAAAAGCGACTTGAAATGAATCAAGTCGCTTTTTTTTCCTAGCATATGAAGCTGAGAATGCGTTTCTAAAAATGCAAAGCAAAGCCAATATTAAATTGCAAACTGTTGTCATAATATTGTTGATTGGTTGCCATATTATAGCGAATTCCAGGTTCAATACTTACATTTTTCCCTAAGAAGAACGCATAACCTGCTTGAGCACCAATATAAGTAGGATTTGCATCGGCTTGACCAATTCCTACACCGTTATAGGATAGTTCAATTGGAATCATTTTTTTAAAGTAATATTTAGCACCAATTTTATAAGCAATTGGATCTCCTACACCATCAACTTCACCATAACCTAATCCTAGCTTTAGCGCTAAATTATCCATAATGAAATAACCTCCTTCGGCTCCTATATTAAAAGAAGAGACACCATCTGTAGAGGAAAAGTAAATAGAAGTGCTTCCCACGTTCTGACCAAAGCCAGTATTTGCTTCGATCAGCCATTTTCCTTTTGAAACCTGATCGTCTTTTGCTTGTGCATTCGCAAATGTAAAAGCGAATATTGCAATCATTGATGAAATAATTTTTTTCATATTTGTTTGTTTTTTGTTGACTCAAAAATAACAGTTTAACTAAAGCATATAAGAATTTTATGACTTATTTAACGCAGGGTACTGCTTACAAAAAAAAGCATGAAATAATTTCACTACGGTTTTGAAAAAAAAAGAAAGTTTCAGCCCAGATCTCGTTACATGAATTAGTCGCACCATGTAGTCTTTTAATATCTATTGTAGTATAATAAGTTAAAAATCAAGTTGGTAAATAGCTCTATAATGCTGACTTTTTTTAATTTTATAGCTACTCAAATCAATAGAAGTGCTGTTGTTTAGCTGGAGTATTTATTTACTTTTTATTTTAGTAATTATTGATCACTTTTTAGATTAATAATTCCTAAATTACTTGAAATTAATAGCAATCAGCAGATGGAAGCACTTATTGATATTCAAAAAACCAGAATCGCATTCTTTTCAACGCAACCCTATGACAAGGTTTTTTTTGATAAATACACAACTGATTTCAACTTCGATATTAATTACATCGAGTCTCAATTAAATAATAAAACGGTTGAGTTAATTCAAGATGAAACAATTGTTTGTGTTTTTGTAAATGATGTTGTTGACGCTGAAGTTATAGAATTACTAGCTCAAAAAAAGATCAAAATAATTGCGCTTCGATGTGCAGGTTTTAACAATGTAGATCTAGAGGCCGCCAAGAATCACGATATTCGTGTTTGTCGTGTTCCTTCGTACTCACCTGAAGCTTTTGCTGAACATGCGATGGCTTTGATTTTAACTTTAAATAGAAAAACACATAAAGCGTACAACAGAGTTAGAGAACAAAACTTTTCTTTAAATGGATTATTGGGATTTGACTTGCATGGTAAAACAATTGGTATTATTGGAACGGGAAATATCGGGAAAGCTTTCGCTAAAATAGTTAAAGGTTTTGGTTGTAAGATCCTCGCTTTTGATGTAGTTGTTGATTCAGAAATGGAAAAAAAAGGCGTCATTTTCACAGATTTAGAAAGCATTTTTAAACAAGCAGAAATCATTTCGCTACACTGCCCTTTAAATGAACAAACAAAGCATTTAATAGATGAAGAAGCGCTTTCGATGATGAAAAAAAATGTCATGATTATCAATACCAGTCGTGGTGCATTAATTAACACCTCAGATATAATTCAGGCACTTAAAAATGGTAAAGTTGGTTATTTAGGTATTGATGTATACGAACAAGAAGAAAAATTATTCTTTAGAGATTTATCGGATGATATTATTCAAGATGATGAGATCCAGCGATTAATGAGTTTTCCAAATGTTTTAGTTACGGCCCATCAAGCCTTTTTTACTAATGAAGCTTTAACGCAAATTGCTTTAACCACTTTAGGTAATATTGAATCACTACTAACAAAAGAGGATATAGATAACAAACTAGCTTTGCTAGCGTAACAAAGCGAAAAAGGAACTTCGACTAGAAGTTCCTTTTTTTAGTTTTTATTCAAATAAAATATAATTCCCTTCTTGGAGATTTATTTGATATTTATTTTTGAATTCTTTTCGTTTTGATGATACGCTAGCTTGTGGCGCAATTCTTTTATTGTTGTCAAAACAAATTAAAGCGTTTTTGTTTTCGAGATTAATCGAATCAATTTTGTTCAAATAAAATTTAATCGTATTTTCTAACTGTTGTAGTCCTTTTTTTCTGCGAACGGATAGATTCTCTTTAGTTGCTTTAATTTCAGTAAAATAGATAGAAAAATCATTTAGGATAACATAATCACACTGGCCACCTTTTACGGTTTTCATGACACAGTCATCATTTTGGATAAAATAGAATTGTGAATTTATGTTATTCTGTATATGTAAATGATATTTTTTTGTGGCATTCACAAAAAGTCCTTTTTTAAATTCAGGGCATTCAAAAACGAAAGTATGTTTATCTATAATTGTAGTTAGACAATTAATTTCAATTTGAGGAAAAGCTTCTCTAAGTTGATTTATCATAAATCCAATAATTTATCAAATTCGTCAGCAAAAGAATCAGAAACCGAATCAATCATATTCTCTTTGATTTGCCCCAATTTATCATCCATTATTAGTTTTGCTTTTCCATTTTTCAACTCATAAGCAATGAAATTTTTTGGATTCAACCAAGATTCTTTTTTGATAATTTTATTAACTTCTTTTGACTTAGATTGACCTTTATCATAGGCTAATAATAAATTATTTATTGATGCCAATACAAAAGGGCTATGAGTAGTCAATATTAGATTTTTTCTATCAAACAAACAATTTTTAACCAAATATTTAATTAATTCGTGTTGTGCTTTTGGATACAAATTCAATTCTGGCTCTTCAACTACAAAATTGAAGTTATACTTGTCTTTTAATGATTTAGAGTATTCAACTAATAATAAAATTGGAATTACCGATTGTAATCCAGAAGCTGATTCTAATAAATCAACTTTTTCAGTTTCATTATGATAGATATATGAAGATTTTCCTTCTCGTTTGTATTTTATTTTTTTATTAATAATAACTAAAGGTAATTCTTTGATAGTTTGAATTGCTTTTTCATATTCAAGTCCAATATTTAATATATGTTCTGGAATTTGTATTTTATTTTTTATTAAGCCTAATGTATTTCCCTCAATTAAATGTAGAAAGGATCTTTCGGACGGTATGTAGATTGAGTCATTAATATATATATCAGGAAATATCTTGATTATAGAATCGTATAAATTAATATAATTTTCTAGACTTTCTTCTTTTTCTAATATTTCTAAAAGTTTACTTGCATCAAAATGTTTAGCCTTTATTTCTGTAAGATAATTAATAAATTTTGTACTTTTTTGGGTGTCATTAAAAATAGTATTTAATTTAAATAAAAGGCTAATCTCATATCGTAAAAAATCAAAATCCCAATTAATTATTTTTTTTATATCGTTAATCAACTTTAATTTATCTGCTCCCTTTTCTTTAGAAAAAGCTTTTATTGTTTCAAATATGTTTAATGTATTCCCTTTTGTTAATGTTTTATTTGAATAAGTAAAACCAAAAGGAAGGTTGCTTAAATCATTAGCATTGTGGTATTTTATAAACGAGTCTTCCTTTAAATAAGAGAAGATATTATACTTTTTTAATTCTTCTTCGAATGTAATATTATGATCTCTTCTAAAGTTTTCATTTTCAAATATTGAAAGCAATTTAGCCAAAGTACTCTTCCCTGAAGCTTGTGCTCCAATCAAAGTAACCATTTCTCTAACTTCGATTTCAATATCTTTTAGAGGACCGAAATTTTTAACGATAAGTTTTGCTCTTTCCATGTTTCAAAAGTAAGTAAATAATTTATTATATTAAAAAAGGAACTCCAATACGAAGTTCCTTTTCTACAATTTATGTAAGCTTAAATAATTATCCTTTTAATCGACACGCTTTCACGTCTACTTCAACAACGACTTCAGTCATTCCTAAAGCAGAAAGGTTTTTCATAGCTTTGTCCCATTTTTTACCGCTTAATTCTGATTTTATTTTTAGTAAACCAAATTCCATTTGGTTCTCATTCGCTTGTAAAATAGCAACGATCGTTTTCTCGTCAGCTTCCAATTCAACAGTGATTTGTTTTTTCTCTGGTCTCATTTGAGGGAAAAACAACACTTCTTGAATCGATGCATTATTGGTCAAGAACATCATCAAACGGTCCATTCCTATTCCTAATCCAGAAGTAGGTGGCATTCCGTATTCTAATGCTCTCAAGAAATCTTCGTCAATAATTCCTGTTGCTTCATCATCTCCTTTTTCTGCTAGACGCATTTGGTCTTCAAAACGGGCTCTTTGATCAATTGGGTCATTTAATTCAGAGTACGCATTTGCTACTTCTTTACCACAAACCATCAATTCAAAACGTTCTGTCAATTCAGGATTGTCACGGTGCTCTTTACAAAGTGGTGACATTTCTTTTGGGTAATCTGTAATGAATGTTGGCTGAATGTAATTTCCTTCGCATTTTGCTCCAAAAATTTCATCGATCAATTTTCCTTTACCCATTGTCGCATCTACTTCGATACCCATTCCTTTTGCTGCTTCAAAAAGTTCTGCTTCTGTTTTACCAGAAATATCAAAACCTGTAAAATGCTTGATAGAATCAGTCATTGTTACACGCGCATAAGGGGCTTTGAAGCTGATTTGGTGCTCACCAAAAGTAGCATCACTGGTTCCATTTACACCAATAGCGCAATGTTCTAGTAAGTTTTCGGTAAATTCCATCATCCAGTTGTAGTCTTTATAGGCTACATATATTTCCATAGCGGTGAATTCTGGGTTATGTGTTCTATCCATTCCTTCATTACGGAAATTTTTAGAAAACTCATATACTCCATCAAATCCACCTACAATTAATCTTTTTAAGTACAACTCATTTGCAATACGCATGTACAATGGCATATCAAGTGAGTTATGGTGTGTGATAAACGGACGCGCCGCTGCACCACCAGGAATTGATTGTAAAACCGGAGTTTCAACCTCAAGATATCCTGCATCATTAAAGAAAGAACGCATCGAGTTGAACAATTTTGTTCTCTTAATGAATGTTTCTTTTACGTTTTGGTTTACCGTCAAATCCACATAACGCATTCTGTAACGCAATTCGGCGTCATTAAAAGCATCATGTACCTTTCCGTCTTCATCAACCTTTGGTAAAGGCAATGGGCGTAATGTTTTACTCAAAAAAGTAAATTGGTCCACACGGATGCACTGTGCACCTACTTTTGTAGTAAACAGTTCTCCTTCGATACCTATAAAATCACCTAGATCGGTTAATTTTTTAAATACTTGATTGTACAATGTTTTATCATCGCCCTCACAAAGTACATCACGATTTACGTACAGTTGAATACGTCCTTCGCTATCTTGCAATTCAGCAAAACAAGCTTTTCCTTGATCCCTTACACTCATCAAACGCCCGGCAACTATCACCTTTTTACCCTCTTCAAAACTTTCCTTTATTTGTTTCGAAGTATGATTTACAGGGAAAAGATTTGCTGGATAAGGGTTGATACCCAAATTACGTAAGGCTTGTAGTTTTTCTCTACGGATAATTTCTTGTTCTGATAATGCCATTTTATTCTGATTTTAAGAGCGCAAAGATAGTCTTTATGTGTTAATTTTGCAAAGTGAAAAGCGCTAATTTGTGCCTGCTATCGCTGATGAAAAATTGCATGATATAAAATCTACATATGTAGTTAAGTATAGTAAGATTAGCAAAAACGTTAATTTTACACTTTTAGAATTAAACCTTATTCTCTTGTATTAGTCTAATTTATATAACTTTGAATGATGAATATTCAATTGATAAACTTTTAAAAAAAAATATGAGAAAAACAATCGTGGCAATAGCCTCTTTAGTAGCCGTTTTTGTACTTTATGCTTGCAGTAGTTCTGAAGAAAGTGCAGCAACGAGTGCGCCTAGTTCGACCACAGTACCTGATGTATATAAGAAAGTTTATGGCGCTTCAAGCATCACCTCTGACGGTACTTATATTACCATTAAAACCAATGGTCAACCGGATCATAAGAGTGTGTATTACCCAACCACTAATGCTAAATACGAAGCTTTTAGTGGGACAACTACCTTTGGAAATTACACCTTCAAAAAGAATCCAAATATCATTAGCTTAACAAATGCGTATACATTTAAAATACCATTAAATCCTGTAGTTGCCACAACACATGCTTCTACTCCATTAGCTGCTATTGGCGTTGCTATAAACGGAGTGCCTTTTTTCAATCAATACGCAGGTCCTAACCAGCCATTGACTGATGAATTCCAATCTTTTGATCAATATTGGGGACATCCTACAGCAACAAGTATGTATCATTATCATATAGAACCTCTTTATTTAACACAAACCAAAGGGAAAGATGCCTTAATGGGGTTTTTACTAGATGGCTTTCCTGTTTATGGTCCTGAAGAAAACGGTACTGCTGTAACTGGTCTAGATGTCTATCACGGCCACACAGGGGTAACTGTTGACTATCCAAACGGAATTTACCATTACCACATCACTAACTCTGATCCTTACATCAACGGAAGCGGATTTTACGGTACTGCGGGAACATTTTCTAATTAGTTTTTTGCCTATCGCTAAGTTGTTAAGATACTAAGATTTTATTTTATGTATCTGTGGTTAACAAAATTCAAAAACCTTTAAGAAAGGGTAGCCAGAACATTAACAAAAAGGCGGAGCAAATCTGTATTTAAATACAATGAGTTTAAAAATCAATTCTTTTACAAAAATAATCTTCTCTTTGATTGCGACAGTATTTTTTATTAGTTGCAATCAAAGTCCAGAAGAGGCGCCTAAAAGACAAGCGCAAAAAACGCCTTCGATTTATAAAGTGGCGTCAGATGCGGGTTTCAATTTCAAACAAGACACCTTGTATTTTAAAACCGAAAAATATTCCGGAAAACAATATGAGCTGTATCCTAGTAAAGACACCGCATTTGTAAAATCCTATTTAAACGGTATGCTTGAAGGTGTTCAAAAATTATGGCACGACAATAAAATCTTAGCCGAAGAGCGCCTGTATATCGCCAATAAAAAAGAAGGCGTACACCAAAACTGGTGGGAAAATGGAAAGCCTAGATACAAATACCATTTTTACAACGATGAGTTTCATGGTGAAGTGCTAGAATGGTACAAAACCGGACATTTATTTAAAAAATTTCACTACACTAACGGACACGAAGAAGGTAGCGAAAGATTATGGTACGAAGACGGTAGCGTGCGTGCCAATTATGTGATTAAAAAAGGCAAGAAATACGGTTTAATCGGAATTAAATTATGTAAAAACCCTTATGAAAAAAGTATTAAATAACAACTGGACTTTATTAATTGCGCTAGTAATTATAACCTCCTCTTGCAACAAAGTAAAAGAGGATGATGAGGGACTTCCCTTTTTTAATTCCTATGAATTTACTCCAGAATGGATTAGCGCAGACAGTCCTGAATATACTAAAATCCATACTATTCCTGACTTTTCTTTCACCAATCAAAATGGCGAAACAATAACAAAAGAAACGGTTGACGGTAAAATTTATGTAGCTAATTTCTTTTTTACCAGCTGTGGTAGTATCTGTCCAAAGATGACCGATAACATGGAGATTTTGCAAAACAAATTCAAGAATGATGATGCTGTTTTATTATTATCACATACTGTTGCTCCAGAGATTGACAAAGTTCCAGTATTGAAAGAATACGCTAAAGAAAAAGGTTGTATTTCTGGAAAATGGCACTTGCTTACCGGTGACAAAGAGGCGCTTTATTCAATAGCGAAAAAACAATATTTCGCTGGAGATTCTATTGGTTATTTCGGGAAAGCGAATGATTTTTTACATACTGAAAATTTTATTTTGGTGGATAAAAAACAACGCATACGAGGAATTTATAATGGTACCCTTGCTATAGAAATGGATAGAATTATTGAGGATATTATTACATTAAAAAAAGAAAATTAAGCATTTTAAAGGGATAAGAAACCATAAGCCATGAAAGTATGACCAATAAGAAAATAGCAGTAGTAATATCTTCGATTTTCATCTTTATAATGGTGATTTCTTGTAGTACTTCAAATGATAACCCTAGTGAAACCCCAGTAATTCCGGCAGTTTTAAATACCGTAGGATTAATTCGTAACGATGCTGGAGCACTAAATGATGGCTATGTTTTGTTTGCACCAATAGGCAGCAACACCACTTATTTAATTGATAAATGCGGGAAGCAAGTAAAAACTTGGGCAAGCAGTTATAAACCAGGACAGTCATGCTATTTGTTGTCAGATGGTAGCTTACTGCGTCCAGGAAACACCAATAACACTACTTTTAATGCAGGTGGAAAAGGTGGAATTATCGAAAAAATAGATTGGAACGGAAATGTGACTTGGAGTTATACAATTTCGGATGCTTTACAATGTCAACATCACGATGTAAAAGCTTTGCCTAACGGGAATATTTTAGTGATAGCATGGGAGTCAAAAACAAATACAGAAGCTATTGCACAAGGGCGAAATCCAAATTTGGTTCCCACAACTGTGTGGAGTGAGCAAATAATTGAAATCAAACCTACAGGAACTTCTGGAGGTACCATTGTTTGGGAATGGCATTTATGGGATCATTTAGTTCAAGATTTTGACGCATCTAAAGCGAATTTTAATACCGTAGCTTCATCTTCAAAATTGATCAATATCAATTACAATGCAAGTGCTACAAATCAAGATTGGATTCATCTTAATTCAATAGATTATAATGCTTCATTAGATCAAATATTGGTTAGTTCGCATTCCTTTAATGAAGTATGGATTATTGATCACAGTACAACTACTGCTCAAGCCAAAAGTCATGCGGGAGGAAACTCAGGTAATGGTGGCGATTTACTTTATCGATGGGGGAATTCCTTGGCATACAACACGGGAACAACAACGCAATTATTCGGACAACATAACGCTTATTGGATAGAGTCGGGATTTCCATTCGAAAACCAAATTATGATTTTCAATAATGGAAACGGAAGAACTGGAGGGAATTATTCGACAATAGAAATTATAAAACCACCTGTGAGCGGGTACAATTATACGCAAACACTACCTTATTTACCTGCTACAACATCATGGAATTACAATTACGGAAATCCAAATAGCTTGTATGCTCAAAATATTTCTGGCGCACAACAATTGTCCAATGGTAACGTGCTTTTTTGTAATGGTCCAGCGGGGATTTTTACCGAAATAAATAGTAGTGGTACTACCGTTTGGCAATACATCAATCCAGTAAGCACTTCAGGTGTTTTGAAACAAGGTGTTACCGCTGCACAAAATAGTGTTTTCAGAAGCACTTTTTATCCTAAAACTTATAGTGGATTTACGGGGCATACCTTGATATCTGGAAGTACAATTGAAGATGTAAATTTAATTTCGACCTCATGTAAATAATGGACAAAAAAATATTGCAGATGATGCCCCAGTAAATAGGACTAAGACACTCTAGCAAGGTGTCTTTTTTATTGTAAGAATATTTTGTTAAAATTTAGTTTGAAAAATTAAATCGTATTACTTTTAGTGCCGAAAAAAAAATAAAATGAAAAAAAATATTCTATTACTACTCGCGTTGGTATTTTTAAATAGTTGTGAGGTTACCGAAACTCTAAATATAAATTCGGATAATTCTGGAACGATAGAATTTGATAGTCATAGGAATGAAAACAGCTATATGCAAATAGCAGGAGAGCAATATACTAAAGAAACTGTATTTGAGGACACTACCTATATTTTTCAAGATTATATTGCTAAATACAATAATAATTTTGTTAAATATACCGCTACTGAGCAAGAGATGTTCAATAAGTTTAAAAATGTGAAAGTACATATTAAAAAAAGTGCTTTTGATAAGGATTTTAGAACGACCATTTCACAAGATTTTCAAAAAGTAGCGGATGTGGCTGATCTTTCGAAAACAGAAAATTATATTAGTGATATCGTGCACAATTACGCATTAACTGCCGAAGAACATTATTATAACATTCGATACACATTAAAGGACAATCAATTCAATAGAGTTGTTTCAATAACTGATGAAGCGATGTTTAAGGAGCAAAAGGAAAAACTTGAATCTTACAATAAAGTATATCAATATAACTTGGTTCAAACTTATTTACTTAAATATCATTTTCCACGTAAAATTAAATCGGTTTCAAATCCTAATGCTATAATTAGTGCTGATAAAAAATCTTTCGAGTTGCAGTTTGCTATTTTAGATTTTTTAAAGAACCCTGTTAGTACGAATCTAGAGGTAGTATTGGACTAATGAATGCAAAACAGTTTAGTCTTTTAAAGTAGAGTTTGTATCTTTACAAAAAAAAGATGAAGAAGATATACGTAGTATTACTCTCGATTTTTGTTTTTACAAGTTGCACCATCAAAGAAAAAATGGTAATGAACGAAGATGGTTCGGGTACATTTTCTTATGGTTTTGACGTTTCGGCTCTAATGAAAATGGGCAAATCCACAGATTCTACTAAAGTTCCCAAAGTAATGGACTCTACTTTTACTTTTAAAGAAATAATGTTGCCATTAAAAGACAGTATTTCCAAATTATCTGAGGTTGAAAAAGCACAATTCAAGTTGCTTGAAGGCTTTCGGGTAAAAATGAAAATTAATGAGATCGAAAAGGAATTTAGCTATGACATGGAGTTTGATTTTCCTGCCGTAGATAGTATGTCCAATATGATGTCACCAACTAAAGCGGCATCATTGTTATCCCTTTCAGATAAAAAAATTCCAGCAAAAAAGATAACTCCTGCTAAGGATAAAAATGCAAGTAATACCAGTTTTAGCTATGATGGTAAATATTTTACAAAAACAGTTACCTTAACAAAGTCGCAACAAAAGAAGTTAGTAAAGGAAAAATCAAAAACACAGCCCCAAAAAGAGGAAGAGCCTGAAGATGAATTTTCGAAAAAGTTAGGAGATTTTTTAAAGGAATGTAAATATTCAATTGAATATCATTTTCCTAAAAAAATAAAAACAGTATCGATGCCAGGCGTTGTAATAGCAGCAGATAGAAAGAGTTTTGTAAAAGACATTGCTATGGAAAATCTTTCAGACAATATGGATTTAAGTTTTAAAGTAGAATTTGAATAAAATGAATAAAAAAATACAGCTTCAAGATCTTGGAAATAAAGATTACAAAGCAACTTGGGAATACCAAGAAGAATTGTTTAAAGGTATTGTAGACCTGAAAATTAGGAACCGTAGAGAAGAATTAGAGTTAGAAACCCCTAATTATTTTCTTTTTGTAGAGCATCCACATGTATATACATTAGGTAAAAGTGGTGATTTAAGTAATCTTCTTCTATCGGAGTCGCAATTAGAGGCAAAAGGAGCTACTTTCTATAAAATAAACCGTGGCGGTGATATTACGTATCACGGGCCGGGTCAAGTGGTAGGATATCCTATTTTAGATTTAGAGAATTTCTTTACAGATATTCATAAATACTTGCGTTTTCTAGAAGAATCAATTATTTTAACCTTGCAAGAGTACGGATTAGAATGCGGTCGTAGCGAAGGCGAAACAGGCGTCTGGCTGGGCGTAGGAACGCCATTTGCAAGAAAAATATGTGCATTAGGTGTTCGTGCTTCTCGCTGGGTAACTATGCATGGATTTGCCTTGAATGTCAATGCCGATTTAGGATACTTCGATAATATCATTCCATGTGGGATTAGAGGTAAAGCGGTCACTTCATTAAACGTTGAATTAGGTGTAAGTAAGATAGATGAGGAAGAAGTGAAAAGTAAAATTTTGAAACATTTTTCTAGTTTGTTTGAGGCTGCTTTGGTTTAGTGGTCAAATAAATCCTTTACTGCCATATAATAAAAAACTCGGTGCTACATGGTAGCACCGAGTTTTTTTTATAACAATGTTATTGTTTTTATGTAGAAAGATAGAATTATGGTTTGCAATTGTTGGGTAAATCGGTATCACTAATTAAAAAAAGCTGTCTAGAATGATTTCTAGACAGCTTTTTAGTTAAGCTTAATTTAATGAAGTTTTACCAACCTGGGTTTTGACCTAAACCTGGGTTTGTGTTTAACTCTAATTGAGGTATTGGCCATAAAAATTTATAGTCCGATCCAGGTATTGCTGGAACACCGAAAGTTCCAGTATAAGGAGTTCCTAAGGTGAATAATGAAGCTGCTGGAGCTCCGTTTGCAATTTTTGCTGGAATACCATCAATAGGAGCGATGTTGTCACCTTGTAATCTGTGAATATCAGACCATCTGCGTCCTTCCATGATAAATTCAATTCTTCTTTCTACAAGGATTGCTTTTACCATATCTGTTTGAGTAGGTAATGTAGCAGCAGTATAAGCTTGAGTTGCAGGAGTTGCCAAAGATCTATTTCTTACTCTGTTTAATAAAGTCAATGCTGTACCAAGATCTGGTGTTATTAAACGAGCATTAGCTTCTGCCATGTTCAATAGTACTTCAGCATATCTAATTACTGGAGATGCGTCGCTTAAGTTTGTAGCATCAATGTACTTATTGGTATATTTTCTACCTGAAGCAGTGTAGATCATCACGCCTTCTTCTCTTCTTTTGTCATCTAGTAACCAGCTAGCGTTTCTCCAAATAATTGGACTTATAGTAACGAGAGCTCGTGTTTTTAACATACTAGCTAATGCACCATTTACACCAGGATTACTGGTAGCCGAATGTTGAATAGAGAAAATAGACTCTGTGTTCGCTAAATTATTAGTAAAAACACCACTAGGAAGTGCAGTAAGAGTATAGGCAGTATTTAGTTTACTACCTTCTGTTATTACATTAGGCCAATCTCTTTTGTGTAAATATACTCTAGTTTTAAATGCAATTGCAGCGTTTTTAGACGCTTTTGATATTGTATTTGTTGTAATTAAAGTCTCAGCATCATTTAAATCCGCTAAGATTTTAGTATAACATTCAGCTACAGTATTTCTTGGTTTTAAGATTTCAGAATCAATTTCACTTTGCGTATTAATCCCTACTTCTCTGTAAGGAATACCAAGATGAGTTGCACCAGCTGTAAAATTATAAGGTCTAGCAAAATAAGTTAATAACTCAAAGTGCGTAATAGCTCTTAGAAATTTTGCTTGACCAATATAGTCGTTTCCAACAGCTTGCGTGATTGTACCACTCGCAACTGCAGCGGTAACTCCTTCGATCATTAAGTTACATCTGTTTATTAATCGATATCCGTCAATCCAGTAATATGAATTATTAGCAGTTGTAGGATCGTAAGTAGCGGTGTAGGTAAGTTGGTAAAAAGTAGCAGCATTTACTGCGTCTTCTCCTCTACATTCTCCTTGTTCTACAAATGCTGCTCCCCAGATATATCCTCTTCCTCCATTTGCACTAGTTGAGTTGTATTGTCCGACACCTGCCGCATTATAAACTCCATTCATACTAGACTCAATCAATGAAGGTGTCGAAAATGCTGCGTCGTCTGCAATATTGTTAATTGGACTAAGATTTAAGATCTTTTCTTCTGTACATGAATTCATTCCGAAAACAATTACAGAAAGTAATAGTGTTTTTATTATATTTCTCATAATATTTTTTTTATAAACTAACATTTATACCCATTGAAAAGGCACGTGAACGAGGTGTACCGTTTACATCTACACCGAAAGTTTCCATTTCAGGATTGATACCTTTGTATTTACTGATTAACCAGATGTTTTGCGCTTGTACAAAAATTCTAAATTTATCAAGTTTTACATGGTTAAGTAAATCTTTTGGTAGGCTATATCCTATGCTGATATTATCTAGTGAGATGAAATCTCCACTTTCTACGAAACGTGACGTTGCGCTACCTGAAAGGTTTGTAAAAGTATTTGAACTTGCATATAATCTAGGCGTCCATCCATCTCCAGGGTTAGAAACACTTTGCCATCTTCCTAAAATTTCTGTACCGTTGTTGTTGAAGTTTTGATTCATTAACTCTCTTCTTGTTCCGTTAAAGATTTTGTTTCCTCCACTAAATCTAAACATGAAACCAAAATCAAGATTTTTGTAAGTCATATTTGAACTAAAAGATCCAAAATAAGTAGGTAGTGTGTTACCTAGTATTTTTTTGTCAGCTGTACCTAAACTAGCTGCAGTAGCTAAGCTTGCAGGGTTTGCAGGGTCATAAACAAAATATGATGTAGTACTCAGGTTACCCTGAACCAATGATCCATCAGCTTTGTAATAAACAGGGTTACCATTTGCGGCGTTTACTCCCCAATATTTATATCCGTATAGTGAATTTACAGACTCTCCAACTCTTGTAATAATGTTTGGAGCAATGTTAGTGTCCGTAGAAGAGCCACCAATTAAATCTTGACCATTATATAATTCGGTTACCTTATTTTTAGATAGAGTTATGTTCGTTGAAACATTCCAGCTGAAATTTGCAGTGTTGATTACTTTGTAATTCGCAGAAAACTCATAACCTTCATTGTACATTTTTCCAATGTTTTTGTTGATTGTATTTCCAGGAATTCCTAATGAAGGCGATGTAGGTACAGCTAATATTAATTTGTCAATATTGTTTCTGTAATAGTCAAAAGTTAAGTTTAAACGACTATTGAAAAGACCTAATTCAGCACCGTAGTCAATTTTTTTACTTTGTTCCCATTGTAGTGCATCATTTCCAAATTGCGAATAACCAATACCGTTTAATGCTCCGTATGGTGAGCTAATTGTAAGTCCTTTGTATGGATAGTTACCTATGTCTGTGTTTCCAACTTCAGAGTATGATCCTCGTAGTTTTAATTCAGACACAATATTTCTGATAGGTTCCATAAAACTTTCGTTAGTTACAGTCCATCCAGCAGATACCCCTGGGAAATTAGTCCATCTTGTGGATTCACTCAATTTAGATATACCATCTCTTCTGATAGATCCTTGGATGAAATATTTCTCTTTAAAGTTGTATGTAAAACGCCCTAAGTATGAGATAATTCCGTTTTCTGTAACTGATCCACCTGAGTCTTTTGTTGCGTATGAGTTTGTTACTAAATTTTGGTTGTAAAAATTAGATAATAAATCTTTACCTTCTCCAAAGAAGTATTTTGCAGTTTGTTTTTGGTATTCAGACACTAATGTTGCTCCGATATTATGATTTCCTGCAAAAGTTTTCTTGTAATTTAATACATTTTGCCAGTTCCATCTTAAGTATTCAGTATTGTCATTATATATGTAGCCGTTTGAAGAACGACCATCACCATGAATTGGATTCCAGTATTGAAAACCATTAGTGATTGAATTGTCTGAACTTAATTGCATTCTAAAACTTAAATCAGAAGTGATTTTAGCATTTGCATATACATTTGCAAATGTTCTGTTTACTTTTGAATAGTATTTGTTGTTGTTTAGAACGTAAACAATATTTGTAATATTATCACCTACTGGGTCAGTATTTAATCCTTGTCCTACAGTATTTGAAGTTAAAGGTTGTGTTAAATTATATCCAGTTGGGTTAGTAGTATCATAAATTGGTACGTTAGGTACTTGTCTGATAGCGTTAAAAATGTTTCCAGAAAGTCCGCTTGCACTTGTGTTTAAACCGTTGTATTCGGTTCTTGTAACACTTAAATTTGTTCCAATACTTAACCACTTGTTCACATCTTGATCAACATTTGCTCTAATCGAGTATCTTGACATGTCATTCGCTAAGTTGATCCCTTCTTGATCAGTTAAAGATAATGATAAGTAATATTTAGTTCTATCAGACCCACCGCTAAATGATAGGTTGTGATCTAATTGAGTAGCATTTCTTAAAATTGCACTTTGCCAATCAGTATTATAAGTGTTACCAATTGCCCATGGTGCTTGACCTCTATTGGTTCTTTTTTCATTTGATATTACTAAGAAATCAGGAGTTTCTAGTAAATCGTATTTTTTTGCGGCACTTGCAACTCCTAAAGTACTTGAAAAGTTTACTTTTAGCTGTCCTTTTTTTCCAGTTTTAGTAGTAATAAGTATTACTCCATTAGATGCTCGTGAGCCGTAGATTGCCGTTGCCGCTCCATCTTTTAATATTTCATATGATTCAATATCTGCAGGATTAATGTCCCCTAATCCGTTGGTGTTTGCTGCACCTCCAATGTCTCCGGTTAAGATTGGTACACCATCAAGTACAATTAACGGATTTGTTCCACCGGTAAGTGAAGCAACACCTCTAATTCTAATTTTTGGAGCAACTCCAATAATTCCAGATGTAGTAGTTACTTGAACTCCAGTTGCTCTACCAGCTAAAACACCTTCAAAACTTGGTGTAACTAAGTTTGCTATATCTGATCCTTTGATTTTAGATATAGAAGCTGTTACTTCTTTCTTTTTTTGAGTTCCATAACCAACTACTACTACTTCTTCCATTAATTGTGCAGAAGATGTCATAGTGACATTATATGTCGTAGCTGTTTTTACAGTGATACTTTTGTCTTCCATTCCTACGAATGAAAAAATCAATACATCTCCAGGCTTAGCGCTTACGGAATATTTTCCATCAAAACCTGTTTGGGAGCTATTTTTAGTCCCTTTAACAATTATATTTACTCCAGGAATGGGGCCTGAAGCATCTGAAACAATCCCCGAAACAGTCTTTTCTTGAGCAAAAGAAAGTTGCATGGATAGCACTGCTAAGAGTGCAAAAATCAATTTCATTTTAAGTGATTTCATCATAAGTTATTTTGAATTAGTAAGCTGCAAAAATCATATTAACTTATTTTAAAAAAAAATAAATATTTAACAGTTACCTATTGTGTAATTAGTATTTTATTAATATAAAAAAAAATCATAATTTAAGCTATTTAATGATAATTCAAAATTACAGGTTGTATTTTAGAAAGCGTTAAATTTTTTGATTATAATTCGTTAAATATG
The DNA here is from genome assembly GCF_014305155.1 of Flavobacterium muglaense. Taxonomy (GTDB): domain Bacteria; phylum Bacteroidota; class Bacteroidia; order Flavobacteriales; family Flavobacteriaceae; genus Flavobacterium; species Flavobacterium muglaense. Next base: position 105,080 of record NZ_JACRUK010000001.1, on the reverse strand, counting down.
CAAGAATAGTGCATTGTTTTGTTTTGGTTTTTCTTAAGTTTTTGCTATTATTCTTGTATTTAATGATTAAAAATTAATATTTGTCATGCTATTGAGTTTTTTGTTGCTAGTATTATAGGTAATAAGTTGTCAATTGTTAAGAAAATGGTAGGTATTTTTATTAGGAAAATGGTCGTATTATGATAAATTAGGGTAGTTTTTTCTGATTAATTAATTGACAATATCATAAAGTAAGTTTTTTGCGCACTTTCTACTTTGGAGCATGTTTCAGATGTCAAATAAATTTTTGTCAGGTAGTAATTTAAAACTCATTCGGTGGTATTTAGTAACGCCGTATTTTTTTATTGCTTCACGGTGTTCTTTTGTTGGGTATCCTTTGTTTTTTTTCCAATTATACATGGGGAATTCCTCGTGTATGGTATTCATGTATTCGTCTCTGTATGTTTTTGCTAAGACAGATGCTGCAGCAATACTCATGTATTTTGCGTCACCTTTAATAATGCTTTGATTTGGAATGGATTTTAAAAGTGCTATTTCTGATTTTGAAAAAGTTTTACCAGAATGACTGATTTGTCCTAGTTTGGCATTCAATAGACGGTTTCCGTCTACTATAATGAATTTGGGTATTGGGTGTAATTGTAGGATGCATTCTTGCATTGCTTTCATAGATGCGTTCAATATATTGATTTCATCTATTTCATTTGGAAAGAGGTGGCAAACTGCATAGGATACCGCTTGTTGTTCAATGATGGGTTTGAGCTTTTCTCGAGATTTTTCGGATAATTGTTTGCTGTCGTTTAATGTTGAGTTGGAGAAGTCGGCACTCAGAATTACTGCTGCAGCAGTTACCGGTCCTGCTAGGCAGCCTCTCCCTGCTTCATCTGTACCCGCTTCGATTGGAAAGTTAGAAAAGTTTAGTAATAGCATATTTGTTTTTTTTGCAAAAATATGTTTTTATTACTCTTTTTTAAGTAGGCTAGTGTAAGGTCTTGCATTAATTTAAAAGGGTGTGTTTATCGTGTTTTTGTAAGGCTATCAAATAGAAAGGTAATTATTGATTTTTTTTAACGTCTGATGGTGAGATTGTTATTATGGTAGAAAGTGTCTTATTCGATTAAACTGCCTTTTAGGATCTTATTCATTATCTTTTTTTGTAAGGTATTTAAACTTTTTTAAACTTTTTAATTTTTTTTTTAAGTTTTGCTTTTATTTCTTTTTTAATGTCTGTTTTGAATGGTGTTTTGCTGCTTCTAATATTTATTCTAAATGTTACTAAATTGTTAATTTTTGGAATTTATAGTGAGTTGATACTAAAAAAGATAAGTAGGTTTCATTCTAGTGATTGAAAATGAAATTTTGGGGTCTTTTGAGACTTCTTTAAAGCTAATTGTAGGATTTTTAATAAATACTCTATTATTGTTATTGTTTTAACTTTTTATTTGATAATATTAATCTTTAATTTATATATAATAATGTAAATTTAGTAGTTAATTTTTTCGCAAATTATATTATTCTCCTTTTTTAGTTAAAAATGAGCTAAAATTCTTATTTTTTGTTGCTTTTTAACTATTTTTATTAAGAATAGTGATTTTTTTTTTTTGGTTTTTTTGGTTTTTTTTAAGATATTTGAATTTACTAATTCAAAATAATTTAAAAATGAGATTAAAATTCAAATGGATTTTAACGCTGTTAGCGGCGTTATCATTACAGTTTTCTTTTGCACAAGAGAAAGCGATTTCAGGAGTGGTTTCGGATAATTCTGGACCTTTACCTGGGGTAAACATAATCAACAAGAGTTCTAAAGTTGGTATTCAAACTGATTTTGACGGTAAGTACGCAATAAAAGCAAAAACTGGAGATGTTTTAGTTTTTTCTTTTATAGGTATGGAAGACAAATCGATCACTGTAGGTGCTGCAACTAAGATGAATGTTGTTTTGAAGTCATCTGCTAAATCACTTGATGAAGTTGTAATTGTAGCTTATGGTAAGCAAAAAGCGAAGTCTATTGTTGGTTCTGTTGCAACATTAGGAAGCGATGTCTTACTGAAGCAACAAGCAACAAGTGTAATGACTGCATTACAAGGTAGTGTTACAGGTGTAAATATTATTGCAGCAGGTGGTATGCCTGGTGAGAATCCTACAATCCGTATTCGTGGTACTGGTTCAATTAATGCGTCTTCAGATCCATTAATTATTTTGGATGGTGCTCCGTTCAACGGAAGCTTAAACTCAATTAGTTCTGATCAAATCGAAACAATGAGTGTTTTAAAAGATGCTTCTTCTACTGCTCTTTATGGGTCTAGAGGTGCAAATGGAGTTATTCTTATTACAACTAAAAGAGGTAAATTCAATTCGGCTCCAGTAGTTTCGTTAACATCTTCTGTTGGTTTCTCAGGAAACGCCGTGCCTTTACACAAGTTAGTAGGTTCTGACAGATACATGCAGTTAAATTGGGAAGCGTTAAGAAATACTAATCAGTATGTTAATGCTCAAACCGCTGCAACTGCTGGTGTAAATGCATCAAATAACTTAGTAAGTAATCTAGGGTACAATCCTTACACTGCTGTTAAACCAGTAGATGCTAATGGTAATTTAGTGACAACAGAAAAAAAATGGAATACAGATTGGGCTGATTTAATGTTAAACAACTCAGCTGTAAGAAAAGAGCATACATTGTCTGTTTCTGCAGGTAGCGAGGATACCAAGTATTATTTTACAACAAACTATTTGTCTCAAGAAGGTAATGTTGTTACTTCTAAGTTTGATCGTGTTACAACACGTTTAAGTGTGGATACGAAGGTGAATGATTGGTTGAAAACTGGTGTAACTATGTTTTACTCAACATCTGATCAAAATTTCCCTTCACAAAGTGGAAGTAGCTATCAAAGTGCTATTCAGTGGATTTATACAGTACCTTCAATATATCCAGCTTATAGAGTAGATGGTAATGGAGATTTAGTTTTGGATGGAAAAGGTCAAAAGATTTTTGATTACGGTGCTACTACAGGACAAGCTTTAAATGGTAACCGTCCTACTTTTAATAATGAAAATGCTTATGGTTCATTATACAACTATAAAATTGGATACAAAAGAGATAATTATACTGCCAACGGTTATTTAGAGTTAACTCTAGCGCCAGATTTGACTTTCAAAACAACTTTGGCATATGACAAGTATTTGTACGATTCTTATACCTATGCAAGTAATGAAGTAGGTTATGCTTCGAATGTAAATGGTAGAGTTAGTCAAAATAGAAATGTTACTACAGGTATCAACTTAACTAATGCATTGAACTATAGAAAAACATTTGGTAATCATAGTTTTGGTCTTGATTTAATTCAAGAAGCATACAAATTTAAGTTAGATGCTCTTGGAGCGCAAGGAGAAGGTTTCTTGCCAAGAGTAAACGTATTAAACGGAAGTACAACGCCTTCTAGTGTATCAGGATATACTGCAGAGGATAGAATTTCTAGTTATTTAGGACGTTTAAGTTATAATTTTAAAGAAAAATACTTCGTTGAAGGTTCTTACCGTAGAGATGGTTCTTCAAGATTTAGCCCAGATGTAAGATGGGGTAGTTTTTATGCAGTTGGTGGATCTTGGTTGATTTCTGAAGAGAATTTCTTGAAAGATAACAGTATTGTTTCTGACTTAAAAGTGAGAGGTTCTTACGGAGAATTAGGAAATAATCAAACACAAGATGCTGATGGAAATGCTTTGTATTTCCCTTACAAGCAGTTGTTTGAAACTGGATATAATGAATTGGATAATACAGGAGTTGTATTAGGTGGAGCAGTTGATCCAAATTTAACTTGGGAGAAAACGGCTTCAACAGATATTGGATTGGATTTTGGTTTATTCAATAATAGAATTACAGGTACTGTAGATTATTACAATAAAAAATCAGTTGATTTGATCTATAACAAACCAGTTCCTGGTTCTACTGGAAATACAGGAATTACTACAAATGTAGGAGCTTTAAGAAATTACGGTTGGGAAGTTACATTGAATTCTAATAACATTAGAACACCACAGTTTACTTGGAACACAGGAGTAAACTTATCATTTGATAAAAATGAGATTGCACAATTAACTCAAGCTAGTTTCATCAATGGAAATAAAAGATGGGAAGTAGGAAGATCACTTTATGAATTTTACATGCAAGAATGGGCTGGTGTAGATCCAACAGATGGTTACGCTATGTGGTATAAAGATGAATTAGATGGAAGTGGAAACAAAACTGGTGCAAAAGTTACTACTAAAAAGTACAGTGAAGCTTCTAGAAATTATGTAGGTCAATCATCACTTCCAAACGTAGTAGGTGGACTTACTAACTTCTTTAGATATAAAAATATTGACATGAATATCTTGTTTAACTTCAGTTATGGCGCAAGTGTTTATGATAGTACCTATGCAAGTTTGATGGAAGGTTTTAAATCAAGTGGTAGAGCAGTTCACCAAGATATTGAAAACCGTTGGCAAAATCCGGGAGACATTACAGATGTTCCTTTGTTATTGAACTCAAACAATGATTTCAATTCTCAATCTACTAGATTTTTGTTTAAAAACGATTACATCAGATTGAAAGCTTTAAATTTTGGTTATAATTTCTCTGCAAGTGCAATTGAAAAGTTTCATTTATCTAAGTTAAGATTATACTTCCAAGGTGATAACTTATGGACGTACCAGTCTCACAAAGGAATTGATCCAGAGCAAAGTTTTGCAGGTGCTACAAACAGTAGATCTTACAATCAAAGAGTAATGTCTTTTGGAATTAATTTAGAATTTTAATAAAAAACGAAAAATATGAAAAATATAATTACAAAAATATTCATAGCTGCTATGGCTTTGTTTATGACGGTAGGGTGTAGTGAGGACTTTCTTGACGCACCAGTACCTACAGATGCAGTCGCACCAGATGTAATTTTTACATCAAGAGAAGGTGTTGAGGCTTTTATATCTGGAATAATGAGAAGATTTAGAGGACAGTATACTTCTACTGATTCGGCTGGATTAAACTCTATTTTTTATGCAAGATCATTAAAAGGGAATGATATTATTCAATCTAATACATGGTTTAATTTTGATTATGCAAATGATAATCGTGAGCCTACGTATAGAAGAACAAGTTTTTCTTGGAACTACTGTTTTTACATGATTAATCAAGCTAATGCATTGATCAACGGTGTAGAGGCAAGTGATTTGGCAGCGAGTGATAAAAAAGAGTTGTCAGCTTATGGTTATGCTTTAAGAGGTTTCTTTTACCACCAATTAGTTTTGGAATTCTGTCCTACATACAGTGCAGATAAAACTTTTCCAGCGCCACCTATTTATACGGAACTTTCTTTAACAGGAGGACCAATGTCTACAGTTGATGATGTGTATAAATTAATTGTTAGTGATTTAACAAAAGCGGTTGATGGTTTAACAGCTAGCCGTTTAGGGAAATCATATATCAACAAGAATGTAGCGCAAGGAATTTTAGCTCAAGTTTACCAAGTAATGGGTAACTGGCAGGGAGCTGCTGATAATGCAAATGCTGCTTACGGAGGAAATCCAACAGCTGTATTAGCTCCAGCTAGCTATAGATCTGGTTTTGCAGATATTTCTAATGTAGAATGGATTTGGGGAAGCGCTCAAAGAACTGATCAGTCTAATTATTACTGGAATGCACCTGCTTCTATGGCAGATCATTTCACTACTTCTTATTCTGCTACATACATTAATAATGATTTTGTAAATAAATTTTCTGCAACAGATGTTAGAGCATATTTTGTTAGAAAAAGTACTTCTATAACAAGTACTAGTGATTATAGATATTGGGTTACTCGTAAATTTACATTTACGTTTGATGGTGATAACGCTATTATTAGAACACCAGAAATGATCTTAATCGAAGCAGAAGCAAAAGCTAGAATCACTGGAAAAGAAACAGAGGCACATGATTTGTTATATGTTTTACAAAAGAACAGAGATGTAAATGCAGTTAAATCTACTAATACAGGTACTGCTTTGATCGATGAGATTTTATTGGAAAGAAGAAAAGAGCTTTATGCTGAAGTAGGTGTTGAGTGGTTTGACGCTAAACGTTTAAGAAAAGGAATTACTCGTACAGGAAATCATAGAATAGGTACTGCGGCTAATTTAACTGCTGATGATAAGAAATTTTACTTAAAAATTCCTCAAGCAGAAATTGATGCGAATCCGTTTATTGACGAATCTGTTAATGCTAATAGATAATTCATTAAATTAATTGAATAGTAAACCGAGTTGGACTTCATGTCCAACTCGGTTTTTTTTTATCCAAAAAGTTTCTCCATCCGTTACGTTAAATAATAAATCTATTTTTTAATATCTGCTTATTATAATTTACCTTTGCTTCAATTATTAGACTGAGGCTGATAGTCCTAATTATATATTCATTTCAATGAGAATCGTTACTTTATTATTTTTTATATTAATCCCCATGCTTTTAATTTCGCAGGTACAATCAGGCAAAAGATCGGATAGTTCCAGTAAATTTCAAAGAAAATCAGATACAATCAATGCAGCAAAAGTAGCTCCTATTGATCAATATCGTTTTATAAACATAGAGCGCGATACGACTTATTTAGATACTTCGTTAACCATTCAGCGTGAATATTCTTTTAATTATCTTCGCAAAGATAATTTTGGACTGTTAGCTTTCCCTAATGAAGGGCAAACCTACAATACGCTGCAGTACAGCTTAACTAAGTATTCGCCTTATCCAGAATTTGGATTCAAGGCTAAGCATTTTAGTTTTTTAGAAGCAAATGACATAAAATACAGCTCTGTAGCAACTCCTGTAACCGAATTATATTTTAAATCAGTTATGCAAAAAGGGCAAACGCTTGATGCTTTTTTTACTTTAAATACCTCACCAAGATTAAATTTCTCAATAGCTTACAAAGGTTTACGTTCCCAAGGAAGGTATATCAATCATCTGTCGAGTACTGGAAATTTTCGTTTTACAACAAGTTACAGCACCTTGACTAGTAGGTATGTAGTAAATGCTCATTTTACTTCACAAGATATTTCGAATGAAGAAAATGGAGGGATTACTACCACATCCGATTTTGAAAGTGGTGATTCCAACTATACTACAAGAGAACGGCTAGAAGTTTATTTGACCGATGCAAAGTCATTTTTAAAAGGCAAACGTTTTTTTGTAGACCATTTTTTTAGAGTAAATCCCACTAAAGGGGCTAATAACCTTTACGTAGCTCATCAATTTAATTACGAAAATAAATTTTTCGAATACAATCAACCCACAGTAGGTTCTACAGTTGGCTCCTCAACAATTTACCGATTTGGTGATTCGTTTCTAAGTTCAGGAATCAATGATCAAACGCATTATAACAAAATGTATAATAAAGTAGGCTTAGTCTATGAGAATACCACCTTAGGTAAGTTTCAGTTTTTTGCAGATGATTTTAGATCTAATTTTTATTACGATCAAATATTAATTTTTGACAGTAAAACAGTCCCGGCATCCTTGTCAAGGCAAATCAATAGCGCAGGCGGACAGTACGAATACCAAAAAAACAAGTGGAACGGTAAATTCCTGTACTCAAGATCAATTACCAATCAATCATTGTCTAATTTGGATGCAAAGTTAAATTATGAGCTCAATGATGCGTATCAATTTACTTTTGGTTATCAAAACTTAAACAAATTACCAAATGACAATTATAATTTGTATCAAAGTAGTTATGTCGATTACAATTGGTCCAATGATTTTAAAAACGAGAAAATCAACAGCTTAACAGCTACTGCTGCCACACCATGGATAGAAGCCTCGTTACAGCTAACAACTTTAAATGATCATTTGTATTTTGAAAATACAGCTACTGACGCTAGTCAACAAATTATTACCCCAAAGCAATACGGAAGCACTATAAATTACCTTTCTATAAAAGCGAGTAAAGAATTTACCTTTGGTAGATTTGCGTTCAATAATACTGTTTTATATCAAAAAACAGATCAGCAAGATGCTGTTTTAAACGTACCCGAAATTGTAACGAGAAATACAATTTACTATACAAATTTCATGTTTAAAAAAGCCTTATTCTTGCAAACTGGAATAACACTCAATTATTTTACAAGCTATTTTGCTAACGACTATAATCCTGTAATTGGGGAGTTTTTTACGCAAACTAAAAAAGAAATTGGGAACTATCCAAATCTTGATTTTTTCATCAATGCAAAAATTCAAAGAACAAGAATCTACTTTAAAGCGGAGCATTTTAATTCGTCATTTACAGGGAATAATTTCTATTCAGCACCCAATACACCATACCGCGACTTCACGATCCGTTTTGGCTTAATCTGGAATTTCTTCAATTAATCAGTAATTTTTTTGGGCGTTTTAACGCGCTATCCGCTATATATTTACTTGCTTAAAGAAAGCAAGTAAATGATGCCGCTACTATCACGAACGCGGGGCCAACTATGTGTGGTTGTTTTGTAACAAATCCCTATCTTTGCAGCAATATTTATAACAAAAACAACTTTTAAAATAATTTTAAATGCATTACGCTGATAATATATTAGGTACGATAGGAAATACGCCTTTGGTGAAACTAAACAAAGTAGCCCAAGAAATAGATGCACTAGTACTAGCCAAAGTAGAAACTTTTAACCCTGGAAATTCTGTAAAAGATAGAATGGCTGTTAAAATGATTGAAGATGCTGAGGCTGATGGTCGTTTGCAACCAGGTGGTACTATTATTGAGGGTACATCGGGTAACACAGGAATGGGATTAGCATTGGCGGCTATTATAAAAGGCTACAAGTTAATTTGTGTGATTTCAGACAAACAGTCTAAAGAAAAAATGGATATTCTGCGTGCAGTAGGAGCCAAAGTTGTAGTATGTCCTACTGATGTTGAGCCTACTGATCCAAGGTCATACTATTCGGTTTCAAAAAGATTAGCTACAGAAACGCCAAATTCTTGGTACGTAAATCAATACGATAATCCATCAAATGCCATAGCTCATTACGAGCAAACAGGTCCGGAAATTTGGGATCAAACAGAAGGGAAGATTACTCATTTTATTTCTGGTGTTGGTACTGGAGGAACAATCTCTGGAGTAGGAAAGTATTTAAAAGAAAAGAATCCAAATATTAAAATATGGGGTATTGATACTTATGGTTCTGTTTTTAAAAAATACCATGAAACGGGAATTTTTGATGAAAACGAAATCTATTCGTATATCACCGAAGGTATTGGAGAAGATATTTTGCCAAAAAACGTTGATTTTTCATTGATAGACGGTTTTACTAAGGTAACTGATAAAGATGCGGCTGTTTATACTCGTAAAATTGCTCTTGAAGAAGGGATTTTTGTTGGTAATTCGGCAGGGGCAGCTATAAAAGGGCTTTTACAATTAAAAGAACACTTTAAACCCGAAGATGTAGTGGTGGTGTTGTTTCATGATTCTGGCAGCCGATACGTAGGTAAAATGTTTAATGACGATTGGATGCGTGAGCGTGGATTCTTAGAAGAAACGGTTACAAAAGCAGAAGATGTTATAAAAGATCATATAGAGAAACCATTAATCGTTGCTAAGACAGAGGAATTGGTTTCTCACGCCATCGAAAGAATGCGTAAATACAAAATTTCACAAATTCCAGTCATGGATATTACTGGTTTTGTAGGATCTCTAGATGAGTCTGATTTGTTTCAAAGTTATGTCAATGACAAAAACACTGCCGATAGACCGATCCGAGAAATAATGGGAAAACCATATCCTATCGTCCCAATGGGAACTACTATTGAAGCAGTTTCTAAGTTGTTTTCAAGAGAAAACGCTGCTGTTTTGATTGATTTAGGTAATGGCAAGCACCACATTATAACAAAATATGATATTATTGGTTCCATAAAATAATTTCAAAACTATTTTTTTTTGCCGCGAATTGTATAGTAAAATTCAAATTTATTTGAAGTAGTTGCTATTAATTCGCGGCTTTTTTAATTTATTTATATACTTTAGTATGCTACTTTAATTCTATTATAATAATGACTTTTACTGCTATCGATTTTGAAACAGCAACTGCATTCCATCCCTGTTCCGTAGGTATTGTTACCGTAGAAAACGGTCAAATTGTGGACGAGTTTGTCACCTTAATTAAACCACCTAATAATTTGTATTCCCCTTTTACTATTCAGGTACATGGGATCTATCCTAGGGATACTGTGAATGCAAAATCGTTTTTGCAAGTTTTTCCAGAAATTCAAAAAAGACTACAAAACAAAGTGGTTGTAGCGCATAATGAAAGCTTTGATAGAAATGTGTTGGCTAAGTCTATGGCGCTTTATGGTTTGAATTATGACGATTTAAATATAGCTGCGCGCTGGGAATGTACGGTGAAAATTTATAAAGCCAAAGGCTTAAAACCTACTAAATTGAGTGATTGTTGCAGGGCGATGAATATTGCTTTGAATCACCATGAGGCATTATCGGATGCTCGTGCTTGTGCAAAATTATATCTACTTAAGTAAGATTTTACTTTGGGTCTTAAAGTCAAACGTAATTGTTTTTTGATTACATTAGTGTCTTAAAAACAAGGTTTTAAGATGAAAGAAGATTTTCTACACTATCTCTGGAAATTTAAAAAGTTTGATTGTTTAGATTTAAAAACAACAAATAATGAGGATGTAATTATTACTCAAGTTGGTCAATATTTAGAATTGGCTGGGCCTGATTTTTTTAATGCTCAAATTACAATTGGCACACAAAAATGGGCTGGAAATGTCGAGATTCACCTTAAATCTTCGGATTGGTATGTACATCATCATGAAAGGGATGCGGGCTATGAAAACGTTATTTTACACGTAGTCTGGGAGCATGATACGGAGATTTTTCGCAAAGATAATACAGAGATTCCTGTCCTTGAATTGAAGCAGTATGTGGATCAAGATACGGTAACTAATTATCAGTCGTTAATGGCGCCAAAGTCATGGATTTATTGCGAAAAACAATTGAAAGAAGCAGATCTATTTACTGTGAAAAACTGGCAAGAACGTTTGTTTTTTGAGCGATTAGAAAGGAAGTCAAAACCCATTTTTTCGTTACTTAACCAGACTAACAACGATTGGGAGGCTGTTTTGTTTGCTCTTTTAGCTAAAAATTTTGGTTTAAATACTAATGGCGACGTTTTTTTTCAAATTGCCAACTCGATACCGTTTAGTATTATTAGAAAAGAGAGCTCCGAAGTTGAGAATATTGAAGCACTACTTTTTGGAAATTCTGGATTATTAGATGTTGAAAAAGAAGATAATTACTTCAAAGACTTAAAAATTAGGTATTTTTATTTACTACATAAATATCAATTGGAAAAGGTGCATATTGCGCCTGTTCAATTTTTTAAACATCGTCCTGATAATTTTCCAACGATTAGGTTGTCACAATTGGCTAATTTGTACCATCTGCACCGCAACTTGTTTTCAATAATTATTGGATTAAAAACAGTAGAAAGTTGTTACGAGCTCTTTCAGGTTCCTTCTTCAGATTATTGGCTTGATCATTATCAATTTGATAAGTTGAGTCCCAATAAGAAAAAGATGTTGTCAAGATCCTTTGTTGATTTGCTGATTATAAATACAATAGTTCCTGTTCAATTCGCTTACGCAAAAACACTTGGTACGGAGATTTCCGAAAGTATAATAGATTTATTGATGGATGTTAAACCAGAGAAAAATGCCATTATAGACAAGTTTAATTCATTTGGATTGAAAGGAGTCAATGCTTTTGAGACACAATCTTTATTACAGCTAAAAAACGAATATTGTGCAAAGGGAAGGTGTTTGGACTGTGCAATAGGAGTGCTATTGATGCGGGAGCTGTGATTGGTAGTAATAAAATTGTATTTTTGTAGTTTCGATTGTAAAACAAAGAATAATGGCTGAAAAAATTAGTAAGGTGATCAAGATGAAGTATTTTTTTGAAAAATATGGGTTTCATGTTTCATCAAGATTAGCCGATAGACTAGGGATGCGCGTGACCAGTGTTAGGTTGTTTTTTATCTATATCTCGTTTGTCACTGCAGGTCTGTGGTTTGGGGTGTATCTCACATTAGCATTCTGGATCCGGTTAAAAGATTTAGTACGCACCAAAAGAAGTTCGGTATTTGATTTGTAAAATAACAATTAATCAATGAAAAAGGGATTACAAAGTTTTGACACTTTATAATCCCTTTTTCATTGATTAATTTTGACTGTTATTTTTTGTCTGGATTATTCAATATACTGTTTTTCTTTCCGTATAAGAAGTAAATGATTACTCCGATAACCATCCAAATCGCAAGTCTTTCCCAGCTTACAATAGGTAAACCAGCCATCAAGATTAAGCAGATGATGACTCCTACTATAGGGAATACAGGTACAAATGGTACTCTAAAACCTCTTTCGGCATCTGGATTGGTTTTTCTCATTACAATAACCCCAATACATACAAGGGCAAATGCAAATAAGGTACCTATACTTACCATGTGACCCAAATCAGATACTGGTACAAAACCAGCAAATACACTTACAAAAACCATGAATAGTAAGTTTGTTTTATAAGGTGTTCTGTTTTTTGTGTGTAATGTACTGAAGAATTTAGGTAATAAACCATCAACGCTCATACTGTAGAATACTCTACTTTGTCCCATCAACATTACTAACATTACTGAGGTGTATCCTGCAATAATCGCGATTGTTAATGCTGAGTTTAAGAATGTATAACCTGTCTTAGCAAATGCTGTAGTCACGGGACTAGCATCTCCTTTAAAGTTTAGGTAGTTTTCTAAACCAGTTAAAACAAAAGCAAATAATACATATAAAATGGTACAGATTATTAAAGATCCTAAGATACCAATTGGCATACCTTTTTGTGGGTCTTTAGCTTCTTGTGCCGCTGTAGAAACCGCATCAAATCCTATAAATGCAAAAAACACAACTCCTGCACCTCTAAGAATACCACTCCAGCCATAATGACCAAAGTAATCACTGCTAAAGAAATTTAAGAATGTCATTTTCCCTGAACTCAATAAAGATTCACCTTCATTTACAGGGATAAAAGGAGTATGATTTGCTCCATCAATAAAGCCCCATCCAATTCCAATGAATACAATAACAACAGTTACTTTTAGGATAACCAAAATGTTATTTAGCAAAGCAGATTCTTTTGTACCTCTAATTAATAAAAAAGAGAGGGCGAAAATAATTAAGATCGCTGGTAAGTTAATTAATCCAGGAGTTTTGTCCCATGGTCCGTGGAGTATTGCTTGCGGAATATGAAGTCCGTAATTACCGAGGAATTTATCTACGTATTGGGACCAACTCACGGCTACTGTTGCAGCTCCAAGCGCATATTCAAGAACTAAATCCCACCCAATAATCCAAGCAACAAATTCTCCCATTGTAGCATACGAGTACGTGTAAGCACTTCCTGCAACGGGGATCATAGATGCGAATTCAGCGTAGCACAATCCAGCAAAGGCACAACCTATAGCTGCTAAGATGAAAGATAGGGTTACTGCTGGTCCTGCATTGTCTGCGGCTGCGATTCCTGTTAAAGAAAATAGTCCAGCACCAATTATCGCTCCAACTCCAAGAGCAACAAGGGATCGAGCAGATAGTGTTCTTTTTAACCCTTTCTCGTCTTCTGAAGCTTCATTTAGTAAAACCGATAGCGGTTTTGTTTTCCAAATTGACATATATTTATTGGTTTAATTGTTATTAGTGCCCAAATGTATTGTTTTTTACAAAATATAAAAACAATTTTGATAATTTAACTAAAAAAAATAATGTGCTAAGATGTTTGTTTAACTTCGAAATTCGAATATTTTTAGTTGTTTACTAATTAAATAGTTATTTTTTTAATAAATCGATAAATATAATTGTGAAAATATTTTTTTTCGGTTCGAGTTTCATAATGCAAATTTGTTTAAATTTATTGTTTAATAAAAGAACTGGTTTTGTAGACGTTGTGGTTTAGTACTAATGTTTTTAATCAACTGCATTTTTAATGGATTTTAATAAGCTTAATTGTTATTTTAGATTTTCCAAAGAGCAGCGCGCAGGTATTTTTTCACTGTTTCTTGTTATCGCTTTTTTGCAGTTAGGCTATTATTACTGTGATGGTTTGGCTGTGCTTAGTAAGCAAAGCGATTCGGGAAAGCAACAATGGATGTCTTTGCAGGCTGAAATTGATTCTTTAAAATCGGGCTCTGTTACTGCTGTTCAAAAAGTGTATCCTTTTAATCCCAATTTTATTACGGATTATAAAGGTTATAAATTGGGAATGTCTGTTCAGGAAATTGACAGACTGCTTGCATATCGCAAGGAGGATAAATATGTTAACTCGGCTGCAGAATTTCAAAAAGTCACTCAGATTTCGGATTCTTTGTTGCGTACTATCGCGCCATTTTTTAAATTTCCTGATTGGGTAAAGAATAAGAAGGATTATGTAGCTTACAAAAATAAATCGTACCCAATATTTGAAAAGAAGAAAAAAACGCCGCTTATCGATCTTAATATTGCAAGTCAGGAAGATTTGGTTAAAATATATGGAGTAGGTGAGGTGATTTCGAAACGAATTTTAAATTTAAAAGAAAGTTTAGGCGGTTTTGTATCTATGGAACAGGTTAAGGAGGTTTGGGGTTTGTCTCCAGAGGTAATTGATAATTTGTATAGTCACTTTACAGTTTTGCCTTCTAATACTATTAAGAAAATTAGTATCAATAATGCGTCCTTAAAAGAAATGGCTCAGTTTCCTTATTTTAAATATACGTTAGCAAAAGATATTATTATTTATAGAAGCATGAATGGTGATTTTAAAAATATTGAGGATTTAATAAAAATTAAGGGTTTTCCTGTTGAAAAAGCAAATATAATTGCCTTATATTTGGACTTTAATTAGAAGTGCATAATCGGGTTAGTTGATTGAAGGAGTAATATTCAGGAAGAACGACGCTTTAGATGGTGCTTTTGGTATGAAAAAGGGGATTGTGATAGAGCTGTATGTTTTACGCCTTAAGTTATATTTATTCCAAGCTTTTTAAAGATTTTAATTTATTATAAAAAAAAATATATTTACATGGATTCAGTTTATTTCACAGAAGAACATCAGTTGTTTAGGGAGAGTTTGAAAGATTTTTTACAGAAAGAAGTTGTGCCACATATTGAAAAATGGGAAAAAACCGGGACGATTGAGCGTTTTATTTGGAAGAAATTTGGAGAAATGGGTTTTTTCGGAATCAGATGTCCTGAAGTGTATGGAGGGTTAAATTTAGATTTGTTCTACACCGTAATTTTCCTTGAAGAACTTCAAAAAATCAAGTCGGCTGGTTTTGCTGCTGCAATGTGGGCGCATTCTTATTTAGCTATGACGCATTTGGATGCTGAAGGTGACGAAAGAATCAAACAAGAGTATTTAGCGCCAAGTATATTAGGGGATAAAATAGGAGCTTTGTGTATTACAGAACCTTTTGGTGGTAGTGATGTTGCGGGAATGCGCACAACGGCTGTGAAAAAAGGGGATAAGTATGTGATCAATGGTTCAAAAACGTTTATTACAAACGGAGTTTATGCGGATTATTATGTAGTCGCGGCTAAAACAAGTCCGGATTTAGGAAATAAAGGGATTAGTATTTTTCTTGTAGACACAAATACGAAGGGTATTGCTGCTACCAAGTTAGATAAACTGGGTTGGAGAGCATCTGATACTGCTGAAATTGCATTTGATAATGTTGAAATTCCTGAAGCTAATTTAATGGGTGAAGAAGGAAAAGGTTTTCCTTATATCATGCAACATTTTGCTTTAGAGCGTTTGATTATGGCTATTAATGGTCATGCTAGAGCAGAATATGCTCTTGAGTATACAATTGAATACATGGGGCAGCGTGAAGCTTTTGGTAAAACAATTGATAAGTTTCAGGCTTTAAGACATACTTTAGTAGAACATGCTACAGATGTGGAGCATTGCAAAATATTTAATTATGCAGCTGTTGCGCGATTGGATAAAGGAGAATATGTGGTTAAGGAAGCAACTATGGCGAAGTTGAAATCGACAAAAGTGGCTGATGAGACTATTTATAGTTGTTTGCAAATGTTAGGTGGTTATGGGTATATGGAAGAGTATCCTTTGGCACGTTTATTAAGAGATAGTCGTTTAGGACCTATTGGTGGTGGTACTTCGGAGATTTTGAAAGAGATTTTATCGAAAATGATCATTGATAATAAAAATTACAAGCCTGCTGTTGAATAGTAGTAAATAATGGTTTAGATCTATGGAAGAGTCAATTTAGTTATTGGCTCTTTTTTTTGTGTGAAGGATAGCAGTGAAAATCCTTTTATGGAGTGCAACGGAATAAAAGATTGTAGCGAATAGCCTGACGGCAAACGGGTTTTATGGTGTTGTTTGTTCGTGTTTTTTGCCGGCACACCCAAAATAATTAGTTTTTTATAGTCTTTAAGTCGAAATAATGTTTACTTTTGCAGGCTTAACGAAAGGGGGTGTCAAAATTATGTTAATTATACCAATTAAAGACGGAGAAAATATAGATAGAGCATTAAAGCGCTATAAAAGAAAATTTGATAAAACAGGAACTGTTCGTCAGTTAAGAGCACGTACTGCTTTTATTAAGCCTTCTGTAAAAAATAGAATTAAAGTTCAAAAAGCAGCTTACATTCAAAACATGAAAGACAACTTAGAAAACTAAGTAACTCTTTTTACATGATAATTACCGTTAGTCATTAAAGTTTTTTAACTTTGATGCTAACGGTTTTTTTATTTTATATTATGATTACTACTGTAGCAGCATTTCGGGATTACTTACTTAAAGAGAAAAAATATTCTACCCATACGGTAAACGCGTATTTGAATGATGTTTTGAGTTTTCAAACGTTTCATAAAAATAGTTTTGGTGAGGAGAATATTGTTGATTTGGGTTATGGTCAAATTAGAAATTGGATTGTTTCGCTGGTTAATGGTGGTTTGTCTAATGTTACTGTGAATAGAAAAATGGCTTCTTTGAAGGCTTTTTATAAGTTCCTGTTAAAAACAAAGCAAATAGAGGTTAGTCCGTTATTAAAGCATAAGGCTTTGAGGGTTCCTAAGACGTTGCAGATTCCTTTTTCGGAAAAGGAGGTTGTTGCTGTACTGAGTGATGTAGAAAATCCTGTAGGCTTTGAGGAAGTGCGTAATAAATTGATTATTGATTTGTTTTACACCACTGGAATGCGTCGCACAGAGTTGATTCATCTGGAGGTTGCTAATATCAATGTGGAAAACAGTACGATTAAGGTGTTGGGGAAGCGGAATAAGGAGCGAATTTTACCTGTTTTGCCTATTATTGCCAATCAGTTTTTGTTGTACTTAAAAGAAAGGGCTGATTTAGAATCTATTAAAGATAGCAATGTTTTTTTTCTAACAAAAAAAGGGGTGAAATTGAATGATTCTTTTGTTTATAGGTTAATAAATTCATACTTTAGTAAAGTCTCGGAAAAGGAAAAAAAGAGTCCGCATATTTTACGACATACATTTGCGACTCATTTATTGAATAACGGGGCTGATTTAAATTCAGTAAAGGAATTATTAGGTCATTCTAGTTTAGCGTCAACACAAATTTATACGCATAGTAGTTTATCTGAGCTGCAGAAGGTGTATAAAGAAGCGCATCCTAGGAATAAATAATAATTGAGATAGTTTAACCATTAAAACAAAGAGATTATGAAGGTAAATGTTCATGCAGTTAACTTTGCGGTTGATGCAAAATTAGTAGGTTATATCCAAGAGCGAATGGATAAGTTGGAGAAGTACTATGATAAAGTAGTTTCGTCTGATGTTTATTTGAAGGTTGAAAACACGAGTGATAAGGAAAATAAAATTGTAGAGATAAAAATTAATGTCCCTGGGGATGATTTTTTGGTAAAAAAACAATGTAAGACATTTGAGGAAGCAGTGGAGCTTTCGGCTGAATCATTGGAGAGATTGCTAGTAAAAAGGAAAGAAAAGCTACGTACTCACATTTAATATTAAAATTTTTCAAAAAAATGTTTTGATTGAGAGATAAAATCTATACATTTGCAGTCCGTTAGAAATAGCGGACTTTTTTTATCAATACTGCCAGCGTAGCTCAGTTGGCTAGAGCAGCTGATTTGTAATCAGCAGGTCGTGGGTTCGAGTCCCTCCGCCGGCTCTAAATAAGCAGAAATGTTGTATTTGGCCAAGTGCAATGTTAACGATAAGGAAAGAGGGGAGATACTCAAGCGGCCAACGAGGGCAGACTGTAAATCTGCTGTGTAAACTTCGCAGGTTCGAATCCTGCTCTCCCCACAAAATTCAAATTGGTAAAAAATTTGGGTTTATAAAAATAATAGGCTCTGCCGGTGTAGCTCAGGGGTAGAGTGCTTCCTTGGTAAGGAAGAGGTCTCGGGTTCAATTCCCGACATTGGCTCAAGAATGTATATTTTGAACACTAATAAATATTAATAAAAGATTAAAAACGAAGTAAAATGGCAAAAGAAACCTTTAACCGTTCGAAACCACACTTAAATATAGGTACGATCGGACACGTAGATCACGGAAAAACTACATTAACTGCTGCAATAACTAAAGTGTTATCTGATGCAGGTTACTGTCAAGCAAAATCATTTGATCAAATTGATAATGCTCCTGAAGAAAAAGAAAGAGGTATTACAATTAATACATCTCACGTTGAATATGAAACTGCTAATCGTCATTACGCTCACGTTGACTGTCCAGGTCACGCGGATTACGTAAAGAACATGGTTACTGGTGCTGCTCAAATGGACGGTGCTATCCTTGTAGTTGCTGCAACTGATGGACCAATGCCACAAACACGTGAGCACATTCTATTAGGACGTCAGGTAGGTATTCCTAGAATGGTTGTATTCATGAATAAAGTGGATATGGTTGATGATGAGGAATTATTGGAACTTGTTGAAATGGAAATCAGAGACTTATTGTCTTTCTACGAATATGATGGTGACAACTGTCCAGTTATTCAAGGTTCTGCTTTAGGTGGATTGAATAATGACGCTGCATGGGTACCAAAAATTCTTGAATTAATGGCTGCAGTTGATGCATGGATTGAAGAGCCAGTACGTGATACTGACAAGCCTTTCTTGATGCCAGTTGAGGATTCATTTACAATCACTGGTCGTGGAACTGTTGCTACAGGACGTATCGAAACAGGTATTGCTAATACAGGAGATCCAGTTGAAATCATTGGTATGGGAGCTGAAAAATTAACTTCTACTATTACAGGAGTTGAGATGTTCCGTAAAATCCTTGATAGAGGTGAAGCTGGAGATAACGTAGGTTTATTGTTAAGAGGTATTGATAAAGCTGATATCAAAAGAGGTATGGTTATTATTAAGCCAGGTTCAGTAAAACCACACAACACTTTCAAAGCTGAGGTTTATATCTTGAAAAAAGAAGAAGGTGGACGTCATACTCCATTCCATAACAACTACCGTCCACAGTTCTACGTACGTACAACTGACGTAACAGGAGTTATTACTTTACCAGAAGGAGTAGAGATGGTAATGCCAGGAGATAACTTAACTATTAACGTAGCTTTGTTAAGTCCAATCGCAATGAATGTAGGTTTACGTTTCGCTATCCGTGAGGGTGGTAGAACAGTAGGTGCTGGTCAGGTAACTGAGATAGTAGCTTAATACTATAATAAATATAAAGCCAGTTGATTTACTTCAATGTTGTCACTGGCTTTAACTACGGGCGTAGTTCAAGGGTAGAATAGCGGTCTCCAAAACCGTTGATGGGGGTTCGAATCCCTCCGCCCGTGCAATTAAAATATATATCACAATGGCAAAAGTAGTTAATTACATATCAGAAGCATTTGAGGAATTAAAATCAAATATGACTTGGCCAGAATGGGCTGAGGTGCAACGTCTAACGATTGTTGTGGCTATTTTTTCTGTTTTATTCGCTTTGTCAACATGGGGAGTGGATGAGTTTTTCGCAAAGGTATTAGCTGGATTTTTTAACTGGATAAAAGGATAGTTTTTGTGATGGCAGATAATAATTTAAAAAAATGGTATGTTGTTCGTGCAGTAAGCGGACAAGAGAATAAAGTGAAAGCTTACATAGAAACGGAAATTTCTAGATTAGAAATGGAAGATTATGTTTCTCAGGTACTTGTGCCAACTGAAAAGGTGGTTACTGTAAAAGAAGGAAAAAAAATAGTTAAAGATAAGGTTTATTTTCCTGGTTATGTGATGATCGAGGCTAACCTAGTAGGAGAGATTCCGCATATTATAAAGTCTATTACTTCGGTGATTGGGTTTTTAGGTGAAACTAAGGGCGGGGAACCAGTTCCTTTGAGATTGTCAGAAGTAAATAGAATGTTGGGTAAAGTGGATGAATTAGCTGTTAATACAGATACGCATTCAATACCTTTCAACTTAGGTGAAACAGTTAAGGTTATAGATGGACCTTTTAATGGTTTCAATGGTACAGTTGAAAAAATAAATGATGAAAAGCGTAAACTAGAGGTAATGGTTAAAATTTTCGGAAGAAAAACACCATTAGAATTAAGTTTTATGCAAGTTGAAAAAGTATAATTTTTGTTACACTATAATAAATCATAACAATTGCTTCAATTAATTGTTGTGTTAAATTTTTTAAAAAATGGCTAAAGAAATTAGTAAGGTAGTTAAACTACAAGTTAAGGGAGGTGCAGCGAATCCATCGCCACCGGTTGGACCTGCTTTAGGAGCTGCTGGAGTTAATATCATGGAGTTCTGTAAGCAGTTTAATGCTAGAACACAAGATAAATCCGGCAAAATATGCCCAGTACAAATTACTGTGTATAAAGACAAATCATTTGATTTTGTTATCAAAACTCCTCCAGCAGCGGTTCAGTTATTGGAAGCTGCAAAGCTAAAATCTGGTTCAGGGGAACCTAATCGTAAAAAAGTAGCTAGTGTTACTTGGGAACAAATTAGAGCTATTGCTGAAGACAAGATGCCAGACTTAAATGCTTTTACAATGGAAAAAGCTATGAGTATGGTTGCTGGAACAGCTAGATCTATGGGTATAACTGTATCAGGAGACGCTCCTTTTTAATTAAGAGAAAGACATGGCAAAATTGACAAAAAAGCAAAAAGAGGCTGCTTCAAAAATTGAAAAGAACAAATTATATTCTTTAAAAGATGCTTCTGCATTAATTAAAGTACTTGCTTCTGCAAAATTTGATGAGTCTGTTGATATCGCTGTTAGATTGGGTGTAGATCCAAGAAAAGCGAATCAAATGGTAAGAGGTGTAGTTACATTACCTCACGGAACAGGTAAAGATGTTAAGGTTTTAGCATTAGTTACTCCAGATAAAGAGGCGGAAGCTAAAGAAGCTGGTGCGGACTATGTAGGTCTTGATGAGTATTTACAAAAAATCAAAGACGGTTGGACGGATGTTGATGTGATCATCACTATGCCAGCTGTTATGGGTAAATTAGGTCCATTAGGTCGTATTTTAGGACCTAGAGGTTTAATGCCAAACCCTAAAACAGGTACAGTAACTATGGATGTTGCTAAAGCTGTTGCAGAGGTGAAAGCTGGTAAAATTGACTTTAAAGTTGATAAAACTGGTATCGTACATGCAGGAATTGGTAAAGTTTCTTTTGGAGCTGAGCAAATTTATGACAATGCACACGAAATTATTCAAACATTAATCAAACTTAAACCAACTGCTGCTAAAGGTACCTACATTAAAGGAATTCACCTTACAAGCACTATGAGTCCAGCAATTGCGCTTGACCCTAAAGCAGTATAATTGGTAGTTAAAAATTTTTAGTATGACTAGAGAAGAAAAATCAATCGCGATTGAAGATTTAACTGCACAGTTAGCTGGTACAAATATTGTTTATGTAGCAGATATTTCTGGATTAAATGCAGAAACAACTTCAAACTTGAGAAGAGCTTGCTTTAAAGCAGGTATAAAATTAGAGGTTGTAAAAAACACTTTGCTTGTAAAAGCAATGGAGGTTTCTGAAAATGAATATGGTGACTTACCTTCAGTTTTAACTGGAAATAGTGCTATTTTTATCTCAGATGTTGCAAATGGACCTGGTAAAATCATTAAAGATTTCCGTAAAAAATCGGCTAAGCCAGTTTTAAAAGGAGCTTACATTAATAATGAAGTTTATATTGGAGATGATCAATTAGATGCGTTAGCAACTATCAAATCTAAAGAAGAACTTATTGGAGAGCTTATCGGATTACTTCAATCACCAGCTCAAAGAATTATTTCAGCACTTCAAAACAAATTTGCTGGAGAAGAGCAAGCTGAAGAAGCATAATAAAAGAGGGATTCTATTCCAGATTTATTATTTACAATGCGCACAATAAACAAAATATAATTTTACAAATCATTTTAAAACGATAGAAAAAATGGCAGATTTGAAACAATTCGCAGAACAATTAGTTAATTTAACTGTAAAAGAAGTTAACGAATTAGCAACAATATTAAAAGATGAGTACGGAATCGAACCAGCTGCTGCAGCTGTAGTAGTATCTGCAGGTGGTGGAGAAGCTGCTGAAGAAGCTCAAACTGAATTCACAGTTATCTTAAAAGAAGCTGGTGCTTCTAAATTAGCTGTTGTGAAAATGGTAAAAGAACTTACAGGTTTAGGTTTGAAAGAAGCTAAAGATGTAGTTGATAGTGCTCCAAGTACTGTTAAAGAAGGTGTAACTAAAGATGAGGCAGAAGCTCTTAAAAAATCTTTAGAAGAAGCTGGAGCTGTTGTTGAATTAAAATAATTCTCAATTAGTTTAAAATAAGGTTTAGGTCTTGGGTTTAATCATCCATTGACCTAAACCATTTTTTGCTATAATAAAAGTCTAGATTTTTTTTATTGAAAATCAGGCTTTCATAACAAATTGATTTTACCCATTACGAGGAAAAAAAATTAACAGATAATAAAAAAGTAGTTATCCTAAATTGATTTTTAAAGATGTAATGGTCGTAAATTATAATGTATAAGGCAAATGTCTTATGCGAAAAAAATTACTTTTATAATCAAAATTTTGTCCATTGATGATAACAAATCAGACTGAAAGATTGAATTTTGCCTCTACTAAAAATATTCCTGCATATCCAGACTTTCTAGATGTTCAGGTTAAATCTTTTCAAGATTTTTTTCAATTAGAAACTAAATCTGATGAAAGAGGCAATGAAGGACTTTATAATACCTTCATGGAGAATTTTCCAATTACAGATACAAGAAATAACTTTGTATTGGAATTCCTTGACTACTTTGTGGATCCACCACGTTATACAATTCAAGAGTGTATAGAAAGAGGTCTAACTCATAGTGTACCTTTAAAGGCTAGGTTAAAACTGTATTGTACAGATCCAGAGCACGAAGATTTTGAAACTATTGTGCAAGATGTTTATCTTGGTACAATTCCTTATATGACTCCAAGTGGTACTTTTGTAATCAATGGTGCTGAGCGTGTTGTTGTTTCACAGCTACATAGATCTCCAGGGGTTTTCTTTGGACAGTCTTTCCATGCTAATGGAACAAAATTATATTCTGCTAGAGTAATTCCTTTTAAAGGATCTTGGATAGAATTTTCTACAGATATAAATAGTGTAATGTATGCTTATATCGATAGAAAGAAAAAGTTACCTGTAACTACCTTATTTCGTGCAATTGGTTTTGAAAGAGACAAGGATATCCTTGAAATTTTTGACCTTGCAGAGGAAATTAAAGTTTCTAAAACAGGTCTTAAAAAATATATCGGTAGAAAATTAGCAGCTCGTGTATTAAATACATGGCATGAAGATTTCGTAGATGAAGATACTGGTGAAGTAGTTTCTATCGAACGTAACGAAATAATTCTTGATAGAGATACCATTATCGATAAAGATAATGTAGAAGAAATCATTGATTCTAACGTTAAATCCATTTTGTTACATAAAGAAGATGCTAATCAAGCTGATTATGCTATCATCCATAATACATTACAGAAAGATCCAACAAACTCTGAAAAAGAGGCTGTTGAGCATATCTACAGGCAATTGCGTAATGCAGAACCGCCTGATGAAGAGACTGCTCGTGGTATTATTGACAAATTATTCTTCTCAGACCAACGTTACAATTTAGGTGAAGTAGGTCGTTATAGAATGAATAAAAAATTAGGTTTAAATATCCCGATGGAAAAGCAAGTGCTTACCAAAGAGGATATTATTACGATCGTGAAGTATTTAATTGAATTGATTAATGCGAAAGCAGATATTGATGATATTGACCACTTATCAAACCGTCGTGTTAGAACAGTTGGTGAACAATTGTCGCAACAATTCGGGGTTGGTTTAGCACGTATGGCTAGAACTATTCGTGAGAGAATGAACGTTAGAGATAACGAGGTGTTTACACCAATAGATTTGATTAATGCTAAAACATTATCATCTGTTATCAACTCTTTTTTTGGTACTAATCAGTTGTCTCAATTTATGGATCAAACGAATCCATTAGCTGAGATTACGCACAAAAGAAGATTATCTGCACTTGGACCAGGTGGACTTTCGAGAGAGAGAGCTGGATTTGAGGTTCGTGACGTTCACTATACGCACTACGGACGTTTATGTCCTATTGAAACACCAGAGGGACCAAACATTGGTTTGATTTCATCTCTTGGAGTTTATGCTAAGGTAAACGGAATGGGTTTCATTGAAACGCCTTACCGTAAAGTAACGAATGGTGTTGTAGATCTTGAGTCTACTCCTATTTACTTAAGCGCTGAAGAAGAAGAAGGAATGCTAATCGCGCAAGCGAATATAGCAATGGATAATTCTGGAAAAATTAGTGCCGAAAACGTAATTGCACGTCAAGAAGGTGATTTCCCTGTTATTGATCCAGCACAAGTAGATTATACAGATGTTGCTCCAAATCAAATTGCTTCTATCTCAGCTTCATTGATTCCTTTCTTGGAACATGATGATGCGAATAGAGCCTTGATGGGATCTAACATGATGCGTCAGGCCGTACCATTAATTCGTCCTGAAGCGCCTATCGTTGGAACTGGATTGGAGCGTCAAGTAGCTTCTGACTCTAGAGTATTGATTAATGCTGAAGGAGATGGAACTGTCGAATATGTTGATGCCAATATTATAACTATTAAGTACGATCGTTCTGAAGAAGAAAGAATGGTAAGCTTTGATAGCGATGAGAAAACATATAATCTAATTAAATTTAGAAAAACCAATCAAGGGACAAGTATTAACCTTAAGCCTATCGTAAGAAAGGGAGATAGAGTAATTCTTGGTCAAGTATTGTCAGAAGGGTATGCTACTCAAAACGGAGAGCTTGCTTTAGGTCGTAACTTGAAAGTGGCCTTTATGCCATGGAAAGGATACAACTTTGAGGATGCGATTGTAATTTCTGAAAAAGTAGTTCGTGATGATATTTTTACCTCAATCCACGTAGATGATTACTCATTAGAAGTAAGAGATACTAAATTAGGTAATGAAGAACTAACGAATGATATACCAAACGTTTCTGAAGAGGCTACTAAAGACTTAGATGAAAACGGTATGATTAGAATTGGTGCTGAGGTGAAACCTGGTGACATTCTAATTGGAAAAATTACTCCAAAAGGAGAATCAGATCCTACTCCAGAAGAGAAATTGCTTCGTGCAATCTTCGGAGATAAAGCGGGTGATGTAAAAGATGCTTCATTGAAAGCATCTCCTTCTTTACATGGTGTAGTTCTTGACAAAAAATTATTCGCAAGGGCGGTAAAAGATAAACGTAAGCGTACGCAAGACAAAGATGCTTTGGGTGCTTTAGAAATGGAATTTGAAACTAAATTTGTTGAATTAAAAGACAAATTAGTAGAGAAACTTTTCTTAATCGTTAACGGAAAAACTTCTCAAGGTGTAATGAATGATTTGGGTGA
Organism: Flavobacterium muglaense; assembly: GCF_014305155.1. Taxonomy (GTDB): domain Bacteria; phylum Bacteroidota; class Bacteroidia; order Flavobacteriales; family Flavobacteriaceae; genus Flavobacterium; species Flavobacterium muglaense. The sequence goes on along the minus strand of NZ_JACRUK010000001.1, from coordinate 79,122 downwards.
AGAAGTTTTACCAAAAGGTAAAAAGTACACTCAAAAAATGCTTTATGCTGTAGAAGATTTTGCTCACTTAAGCAAAGGACAATGGGTAGCTGATGATGCAACTAATAAAATGGTGAATGAATTAATTCATAACTATAAAATTAAGTTGAACGACTTGCAAGGTTCTTTACGTAGAGAGAAATTCACTATTACTGTTGGGGATGAATTGCCAGCAGGAATCTTGAAATTAGCAAAAGTTTATATCGCTAAGAAACGTAAGTTGAAAGTTGGGGATAAAATGGCTGGACGTCACGGTAACAAAGGTATTGTTGCTCGTATCGTTCGTCATGAAGATATGCCTTTCCTTGAAGACGGAACACCAGTTGATATTGTGTTGAACCCACTTGGGGTACCTTCACGTATGAACATCGGTCAAATTTATGAAACGGTATTAGGATGGGCTGGAATGAACTTGGGTAGAAAATTTGCTACTCCAATTTTTGACGGTGCTTCTCTTGATCAAATTAATGAATTGACTGACGAAGCTGGAGTACCACGTTTTGGACATACACATCTTTATGATGGTGGTACAGGAGAGCGTTTCCATCAAGCAGCTACTGTAGGTGTGATCTATATGTTAAAATTAGGACACATGGTTGATGATAAGATGCACGCACGTTCTATTGGACCATACTCGTTGATTACACAACAACCACTTGGAGGTAAAGCTCAATTTGGAGGTCAGCGTTTTGGAGAGATGGAGGTTTGGGCACTTGAGGCTTATGGAGCATCTAGTACACTTAGAGAAATCTTAACAGTAAAATCTGATGATGTTATTGGTAGAGCTAAAACTTACGAAGCTATCGTAAAAGGAGAGTCTATGCCAGAACCAGGATTACCTGAATCATTCAATGTATTAATGCATGAATTGAAAGGTCTTGGGTTAGACATTAGATTAGAAGAATAATATTTTAGTATTCAGTGTTCAGTTTTTAGTAATCAGTGATAAACTGAACACTTAAAGCTGAATACTGAACACTTTTTTTAATAAGTTTTTAGGATTTAGAGCCGTAAACCGTTCCGATTTTTTATGCAGATTGCTATTTGTGTAACTAGCGCTTTAAATAATAAGTTTAAAGTTTTGAGAAGTAATCCGGAGTAGTAAAGACATGAAGTCCTTTGCTAGAATCAATTTTTAATTGCAATTAAATCAATAGTAAAAACTATGATGAATAATAGAAATAATAATAATAATAAAGATAAGAACCCTGTAAAAAGGTTCAATAAAATATCAATTGGTCTTGCTTCTCCAGAATCTATCTTGAAAGAGTCTAGAGGTGAAGTTTTGAAACCAGAAACAATCAACTACCGTACGCACAAACCAGAGCGTGACGGTCTTTTTTGTGAAAGAATATTTGGACCTGTTAAGGATTTTGAATGTGCTTGTGGAAAGTACAAAAGAATTCGTTACAAAGGGATCATCTGTGACCGTTGTGGTGTTGAAGTTACTGAGAAAAAAGTACGTAGAGATAGAGTAGGTCACATCAACCTTGTTGTGCCAATTGCTCATATTTGGTATTTCCGTTCTCTTCCAAATAAAATTGGTTATATCCTTGGTCTTCCATCTAAGAAATTAGATATGATTATCTACTACGAAAGATACGTAGTAATCCAAGCTGGTATTGCTAAAAATGCAGATGGTGAATCAGTTCAAAGATTAGACTTCTTAACAGAAGAAGAATATTTGAATATCTTGGATACACTTCCTGCAGATAATCAATATTTAGATGATTTTGATCCTAATAAATTTGTTGCCAAAATGGGAGCAGAGTGTATTATGGATTTATTAGCTCGTATCGATTTGGATCAATTGTCTTACCAATTGCGTCATTCAGCTAATAATGAAACGTCTAAACAACGTAAAACTGAAGCTTTAAAAAGATTACAAGTTGTTGAGTCTTTCCGTGAGTCTAACTTGAACCGTGAAAACCGTCCTGAATGGATGATTATGAAGGTAGTTCCTGTTATTCCACCTGAATTACGTCCGCTTGTGCCACTTGATGGAGGTCGTTTTGCAACTTCGGATTTAAATGACTTGTACCGTCGTGTAATCATCCGTAACAACCGTTTGAAAAGATTAATGGAGATTAAAGCTCCAGAAGTGATCTTAAGAAACGAAAAACGTATGTTGCAAGAATCGGTGGATTCATTATTTGATAATACAAGAAAAGCATCTGCTGTTAAAACAGAATCAAACAGACCATTAAAATCATTATCTGATTCCCTTAAAGGTAAGCAAGGACGTTTCCGTCAAAACTTACTTGGAAAACGTGTGGATTATTCTGCTCGTTCGGTAATTGTTGTTGGACCTGAATTGAAATTGTTCGAATGTGGTATCCCTAAAGATATGGCAGCCGAATTATACAAGCCTTTTGTTATCCGTAAGTTGATAGAAAGAGGTATTGTTAAAACTGTAAAATCAGCTAAGAAAATAATAGACAAGAAAGAGCCTGTAGTTTGGGATATCCTTGAAAATGTAATTAAAGGTCACCCGATTTTACTGAATCGTGCCCCTACTTTGCACAGACTAGGTATTCAAGCTTTCCAACCAAAATTAATTGAAGGAAAAGCAATCCAATTGCACCCTTTAGTTTGTACGGCATTTAATGCGGATTTTGATGGGGATCAAATGGCGGTTCACTTACCATTAGGACCAGAAGCTATCCTTGAAGCTCAATTATTGATGTTGGCTTCTCATAATATATTAAACCCTGCAAATGGTGCTCCAATTACGGTACCATCTCAGGATATGGTCTTGGGTCTATATTATATGACCAAAGAAAGATTGTCTACTCCAGAAAAGAAAATTTTAGGTCAAGATCTAATTTTTTATTCTGCAGAAGAAACAAATATTGCATTGAACGAAGGAAGATTAGAATTAAATGCTCGTGTGAAAATTAGAGCAAAAGATTTTAATGATGCTGGTGAATTAGTGTATCAAATTATTGAAACTACTGCCGGACGTGTATTATTTAATGAAGTAGTACCACCAGCAGCGGGTTATATCAATGAAGTATTGACTAAGAAAAATCTTAGAGATATTATCGGTCACGTATTAAATTCAACAAGTGTACCGGAAACGGCTGCCTTCTTGGATAACATGAAAGATATGGGGTATAAATTCGCCTTTAGAGGAGGATTATCATTCTCATTAGGTGATATTAGAATTCCAGAACAAAAACCAAAATTAATTGCAGATGCTAGAGAGCAAGTTGAAGGTATCTCTGCAAATTATAACATGGGTCTTATTACTAATAACGAACGTTACAACCAAGTTATTGATGTATGGACTTCAGCAAATGCTCAATTAACGGAGTTAGCAATGAAAAACATTAGAGAAGACCAACAAGGTTTCAACTCGGTGTATATGATGCTTGACTCTGGGGCGAGGGGTTCTAAGGAACAAATTCGTCAGTTAACTGGTATGCGTGGATTGATGGCTAAGCCTAAAAAATCGACTGCTGGTGGTGGAGAAATTATTGAAAACCCGATTCTTTCTAACTTTAAGGAAGGTCTTTCGATTCTTGAGTATTTCATTTCTACTCACGGTGCTCGTAAAGGACTTGCGGATACTGCCTTGAAAACGGCGGATGCTGGATACTTAACTAGAAGACTTCATGATGTATCTCAAGATGTTATTGTTAACATTGAAGATTGTGGTACATTAAGAGGTGTTGAAGTTTCGGCATTGAAAAAGAATGAAGAAATTGTTGAATCATTAGGAGAAAGAATTTTAGGACGTGTTGCTTTGCAAGATGTAATTAATCCTTTAACTAATGAAGTGTTAATCCAATCTGGAGAACAAATCACTGAGGCAATAATGAAAGTAATTGAAGCTTCTCCAATCGAGAAAGTGGAAGTACGTTCACCTCTTGTTTGTGAAGCGCCAAAAGGTATTTGTGCTAAATGTTACGGTAGAAACTTAGCTACTGGTAAAATGACACAAAGAGGTGAAGCAGTTGGAGTAATTGCAGCACAATCTATTGGAGAACCAGGTACACAGTTAACATTACGTACTTTCCACGTTGGAGGGGTTGCGGGTGGTATTTCTGAAGAGTCTAGCATTGTTACTAAATTTAATGGTAAGCTAGAAATTGAAGATTTAAAAACTGTAAAAGGTGAAGACAACGATGGTAATGCAGTAGATATTGTAGTTTCTCGTTCAACTGAATTGAAATTGATTGACGAAAAAACAGGTATCTTATTAAATACACATAATATTCCTTACGGTTCTAGCATCTTTGTAAAAGACGGTCAGTCAGTTGCAAAAGGAGATGTTATCTGTAAATGGGATCCATATAATGGAGTTATCGTTTCGGAATTCACAGGTAAAATTGCTTACGAAGATTTAGAGCAAGGTCAATCATTCATGGTTGAAATTGATGAGCAAACTGGTTTCCAAGAAAAAGTAATTTCTGAGTCAAGAGCTAAGAAATTAATTCCAACTTTATTAGTTTATGGTAATGATGGTGAATTGATTCGTTCTTATAACTTACCAGTTGGTGCCCACTTGATGGTTGAAAATGGTGAGAAAATTAAAGCAGGTAAAGTATTGGTTAAAATTCCTCGTCGTTCTTCTAAATCAGGAGATATTACAGGAGGTTTACCAAGAATTACAGAACTTTTAGAAGCTCGTAATCCTTCAAACCCAGCAGTAGTTTCTGAAATCGATGGGGTTGTTTCTTTTGGAAAAATCAAAAGAGGTAACCGTGAGATTGTTATCGAATCTAAATTTGGTGACATCAGAAAGTACTTAGTGAAACTTTCAAGTCAAATTCTTGTACAAGAAAATGACTTCGTAAGAGCTGGTGTACCTTTATCTGATGGAGCGATTACTCCTGAAGATATTTTAAGAATTCAAGGACCAGCTGCTGTTCAACAGTATTTGGTAAATGAAATTCAAGAAGTATACCGTTTACAAGGGGTGAAAATTAATGACAAACACTTTGAGGTAGTAATACGTCAAATGATGCGTAAAGTGAGAGTTCAAGATCCAGGAGATACATTATTCTTAGAAGATCAATTGATTCATACGAAAGACTTTATTGTCCAAAATGATAAGCTTTATGGAATGAAAGTGATTGAAGACGCTGGAGATTCGACTAACTTAAAAGAAGGTCAAATTATAACGCCTCGTGAATTACGTGATGAAAACTCACTTTTAAAACGTAATGATAAAAATATTGTTGTAGCGCGTGATGTTATTACTGCTACTGGTACACCAGTTTTACAGGGTATTACTAGAGCATCGTTACAAACTAAATCATTCATCTCTGCTGCATCTTTCCAAGAAACAACTAAAGTATTAAATGAAGCTGCTGTTGCAGGTAAAATTGATTACTTAGAAGGATTGAAAGAAAATGTAATTGTAGGTCATAGAATTCCTGCTGGAACAGGTATGAGAGAATACGATCATACAATAGTAGGTTCAAAAGACGATTACAATGACATGATGGCTAATAAAGAGGAATATATTTACTAAGACATGAGCAACTCAAATCAACAACAAGAGCAAATTAATATTGAATTGGATGAAAAAACTGCTGAAGGAATTTATTCCAATTTAGCAATTATCAATCATTCATCATCAGAGTTTGTTCTCGATTTTGTAAGTATCATGCCGGGTATTCCTAAAGCTAAAGTAAAGTCAAGAATTGTTTTGACTCCGCAGCACGCCAAAAGATTATTGAAGGCAATTGGAGAAAATATTCACCGTTTTGAAATCGCTCATGGCGAAATTAAAGATACTGAACAACCTCCAATACCGCTTAATTTTGGTCCTGCAGGACAAGCATAGTTTTATACTAAAGGCTCCAGAAATGGAGCCTTTTTTTTATTTAGAGTCATAACCTCTGCGCTGTAGCAGATTGTGTATTGGGCTGGTCAGTTTAGTTTTAATGCTGTATTTATTGATTTTTTGGCCTGTTGTTGTCGTTTTATTTGTTTATCAACGACTATTATAGTTGTTCATCGGAAAAATTTTATACAACTTTATTGTTCACGTACCTTTGTACAACAATAAGGGAATTACTAAATAGTCCTTTTTGAAAAGCAAAAAATTATGATTAATACAATAGTTACAATTAGCAAGAGAAATTCAGTTCGTTTATTTTTTATGTTTGCATTAATCTTGGTATCTAGTGTTTCATTTGGTCAAAGTAAAGAGGTTAACAATATCGTTTCATCTACTACAGAAGTAACGAATGAGGTTAAACAACAAAACAGCAGAGCTACTTCAAATATGGAATTTGTACTGTGGTTTATGGGTTCTAAGCAAGATCCAAATAGTACGATCTCTACTGAAGGAGTAAATACAAAAAAACAAATTATGACTTCAGGTTTAGCTCCTAATCGTTTATTGATTAAGGCTTTTTTGAAAAAGGCAGTTAACTTTGAAAGTGCTGTGGCTTAAATAAAGATAAAGTAACAACATAAAAAAAACGCTAATGAAAATTAGCGTTTTTTTTTATGTCTAGTATTTTTTGAATTACTCAAATTCTGATGTGAAAAATAATTTCACCGATGGATATTTATTTTGAGTCATTTGGATTGTAAAGTCTGAATCGGCTAGAAAAACTAATTGACCGTACTTATCGTGTGCCAAGAATTTTTGTTTAATTCGTCTAAATTCTTTGAACTCGTTGTTTTTAGCGTCATCTGGTTTTACCCAACATGCTTTGTGTACAGGAAAGTTTTCATAGGTACATTTTGCACCATATTCATGCTCTAATCGATATTGTATCACTTCGTATTGTAGTGCTCCAACAGTTCCTATGATTTTACGGTTATTCATTTCTAATGTAAATAACTGTGCGACCCCTTCATCCATCAATTGGTCAACCCCTTTGTCAAGCTGTTTTGCTTTCATTGGGTCTGCATTATTGATGTATCTAAAGTGTTCAGGAGAGAAACTTGGAATCCCTTTGAAACTCATGATTTCTCCTTCGGTTAGCGTGTCTCCAATTTTAAAGTTTCCAGTATCATGTAGCCCTACAATGTCACCAGGATAAGAGATGTCTACAATTTCTTTCTTCTCAGCAAAAAAAGCATTAGGGCTGGAAAATTTTAAATTTTTCTTTTGACGTACATGGTAGTACGGTTTGTTTCTTTCGAATGTTCCAGATACTATTTTGATAAATGCCAAACGGTCTCTGTGTTTGGGGTCCATATTAGCATGGATTTTAAATACAAAGCCGGTCATTTTTTCTTCTTTTGGATCTACTAGTCTAGTTTCAGACTCCTTCGCTCGCGGTGAAGGTGCGATAGCAATAAAACAGTCCAAAAGTTCTCTTACACCGAAGTTGTTCAATGCAGATCCAAAGAATACCGGTTGTAATTTTCCGTCTAGATAATCTTGACGATCAAATTTTGGATATACTTCGTCAATCAATTCTAGCTCTTCACGTAATGTGTCGGCTGGTTTTTGACCAATTATTTTTTCTAATTCAGGGCTTTGAACATCAGAGAAAGCAATTGTTTCTTCAATGTTTTTACGGTTATCACCGCTAAATAAATTGATGTTTTGCTCCCATAGATTGTAAATACCTTGAAAGTCGTATCCCATTCCTATAGGAAAGCTTAAAGGTGTTACAGTAAGACCTAGTTTTTGCTCCACTTCATCCATTAAGTCAAAAGCATCTTTACCCTCGCGGTCCATTTTATTAATGAAAACAATGATCGGAATTTTACGCATTCGACAAACAGCAACTAATTTTTCGGTTTGCTCCTCAACTCCCTTTGCAACATCAATAACAACAATTACGCTGTCTACTGCCGTTAATGTCCTAAAGGTGTCTTCGGCAAAATCCTTATGACCAGGTGTGTCTAGAATATTGATTTTTTTATCTTGGTAATTAAAAGCCAAAACAGAGGTAGAAACCGAAATCCCTCTCTGACGCTCAATTTCCATGAAATCACTCGTAGCTCCTTTTTTAATTTTATTATTTTTTACGGCTCCCGCTTCTTGAATTGCACCACCAAAAAGCAGTAGTTTTTCTGTTAGGGTTGTTTTACCGGCATCTGGATGCGATATAATTCCGAAAGTTCTTCTTCTTTGTATTTCTTTTAAAAAGCTCATATTTACTGTAAATAGTTTGCAAAAGTACTATTTATATATGCTAAAAAAAAGAAAGGCAGTGCTCTTTTGAACATGGATCATTTTTATTACAGTTTTAGATCTATTTAAGTAAGTTAGTTGTGATTGATGAAGATTAAGTTTTGCGCTAGTTGGTTGAATGAATGCAGCTGAAATAGAAAATAAAATAGAGAATCATCCTGTTGAAAACTGGCAAGTCTTGGATTTTTGTTAATCTAAGCCGTTACGCGAGCCATCTGTCTATAATTTTTTGTTAATAGTACTGTTGAAACTTGTATTATGTAATCGAATTGTTATTTTTGTTCGCTTAAAAGCGGGTTAAAGGTTTGTAAGAACATTTTTATTTCTAGATACTTATAACGCATATTTGGTTGCGTGAGTCAGTTATTTGTGGAAAGATGTTAAAAAAGCAACAACAGGCCCCTATATTATAGTTTAAATTTCAAATAATGGTTTTAAATAAATTTCAAATGAAGTCCATCAATAATAAAATTGCACTTATTTTTTTTCTTGTATTTTTTTCAAGTACACTAACACAGGCTCAGGAAGTAATTAAGGATAGTGTGGTTGCACCTGTTAAGAAGGTTAAATCAAGTCAGCGTCAAAAAATTGATGGTGTTATTGCAACAGTGGGTGACTATATTATTTTGGATTCAGATATTGATAAATCATACTTGGAGATTTCTGGTCAAGGTGGATCAATCAAAGATATTACAAGATGTCAGATGTTAGGTAAACTAATGGAAGATAAATTATATGCTCATCAAGCAGTTCAAGATAGTATTAAAGTAACAGATGCCGAAGTTAAAGGCTTGATGGAAGATCAATTGAGTCGTATGGTTGCTCAGATTGGTTCTTTAGATAAAGTTGTAGAGTATTACAAGAAAAATTCAGAGGAAGAGTTTAAAAGTTATTTCTTTGATATTTTAAAAGAGCAAAGGTTGACTTCTGAAATGCAAAAAAAGATTGTTGAAGGAGTAGAAATTACTCCAGAAGAGGTTCGTAACTTCTTTAAAAGTATTCCTAAAGATGAGTTGCCACAGTTTGGTGCCGAAATGGAAGTCGCGCAAATTGTAATTGAGCCAAAAATTTCGGATGCTGAAAAGCAAAAGGTAATAGACAAGCTAAATAGTTTTAAGAAAGATGTAGAGGAAGGGTCTAGTTTTTCTACGAAAGCCGTTTTGTATTCTAAGGATCCTGGATCAGCTTCAAATGGAGGTTTTTATAAAATGAATAGAAAAACAGCTTTTATCAAAGAGTTTAAGGATGTTGCTTTTAGTTTGCAAGAAGGGGAGATATCGGCTCCGTTTGAAACTATTTACGGGTTTCATATTATATATATAGAGAAAATTAAAGGTCAAGAAATTGAATTGCGTCATATTTTATTAACGCCATCTGTATCAGAGGAAGAGGTAAATGCGGCTAAAGAAAAGATTACTTTGATTCGAAATAAAATTATTGATAAGAAAATAACTTTCGCTGATGCGGCAAGAGCAGAGTCTGATCAAAAAGAAACAAAAGCTAACGGTGGAGTTTTGATTAACCCAAAAACGCAAGACACACGTTTTGAATTGACAAAAATGGATCCAAGTCTCTACAGCCAAGTCTCAAATTTAAAAGATGATTCTATTTCTCAGCCTTTCTTAGATTCTGATGAAAATGGTAAAAAGACTTTTAAAATTGTAACGGTAACAAATAGAATTAATGAACACACAGCTGATTATGCTACGGATTATATTAAGATCAAAGAATTAGCTTTAAAAGAAAAGCAAATTAAAGCTATTGGAAAATGGTTTGATGAAAAGATCAAAGAAACGTATGTAAAAGTTCTAGGAGAATATAGAGATTGTACTTTTACAAATAATTGGATTAAAAAATAATTTTTATAAAATAAATAAAAAGAGTTAGCTTTATGAATCCATAGAGTTAGCTCTTTTTTAATTTAAACAAGTTTATAAATGTCTGATGTCGCAGCAATACATGATTTAGTTCAAAAACGTAATGATCTTAAAACCGAAATAGCCAAAGTTATCGTTGGTCAAGATGCGGTGGTAGATCAAATTTTATTAAGTATTTTTTCTGGTGGACATGCACTTTTGGTAGGTGTGCCCGGATTAGCCAAAACTTTATTGGTGAATACATTGGCGCAAGCTTTAGGTTTGAATTTTAAAAGAATTCAGTTTACACCAGATTTGATGCCTTCGGATATCTTAGGGAGTGAAATTTTAGATGAAAATCGCCAGTTTAAATTTATAAAAGGGCCCGTTTTTTCGAATATTATTCTAGCTGACGAAATCAATAGAACACCTCCTAAAACGCAAGCGGCCTTGCTGGAGGCTATGCAAGAACGCTCAGTTACAATTGCTGGGGAAAATTATAAATTAGATCTTCCTTATTTTGTTCTTGCTACACAAAACCCTATTGAGCAAGAAGGGACTTATCCTTTGCCAGAGGCGCAGTTAGATCGTTTTATGTTTGCTATAAAATTAGAGTATCCTACATTTGAAGAAGAAGTAGAAGTGGTTAAAAGAACAACTTCAGACGCTCGCTCAGTGGTGAATTCATTATTTACAGCCCAAGAAATTATTGATTTTCAGCATTTGATACGTAGGATTCCGGTAGCAGATAATGTGGTAGAATATGCGGTGGGATTAGTCAGTAAAACCAGACCGGATAACGCTATGGCAGACGGTTTTGTGAAAAATTACTTAGACTGGGGAGCAGGTCCAAGAGCTTCGCAAAATTTAATTTTGGCAGCCAAAGCAAATGCAGCTTTTAATGGTAAGTTTTCGCCAGATATTGAAGATGTGAAGGCGGTTGCTATTGGGATACTCCGTCACAGAATTATTAAGAATTATAAAGCAGATGCCGAAGGAATCACGGAGGAAATTATTATTTCAAAGTTGCTTTAAAGCACTTTTGAGCTGGATTTTTTGTTAGAACTATATCGTTTTCTTAGATCGCTGTCTTTTTGTGTTTTTAAAAACGCGAAAATACAAATGATTAATTATGGATTAACCATAAAACTGTTAAAATTTTTGTATTTCGCTAATATTACGCATTAAAAATCAGTATTAGATAATAATAATTTTTGAAAAGCGCACCTCTATTAAATTTTTTTAATTCTCATCTTTAATATGTAAATTTGCGTTTGAAAAACAAATAAGTACCTATATACAATGGCTTTTGTGTTGAATTTGTCAATGTAATGAGCTGTTTAAATTGAAAAAAAAATACTTCTATTATGAATACGTATAAGGATTATATCCAAGAGATTGCCGAAAGAAAAACCCAAGGGCTTAACCCAAAGCCAATTGATGGAGCAGAATTATTGAGCGATGTTATTTCGCAAATTAAAGATTTGAATAACGAGTATAGAGTAGATTCTCTAAACTTCTTTATCTATAATGTTGTTCCTGGAACTACTCCTGCTGCTGGTGTAAAAGCTAAGTTTTTAAAGCAAATCATTTTAGGGGAATCAGTAGTTGCTGAGATTACTCCTGTTTTTGCTTTAGAATTGTTATCGCATATGAAAGGGGGTACTTCTGTTGAAGTTTTACTAGACTTGGCTTTAGGAGCTGATGCTGCTATTGCAAAAGAGGCTGCCAAAGTTTTAAAAACGCAAGTTTTTCTTTATGAAGCAGATACGGATCGTTTAGAAGCAGCTTATAAAAGTGGTAATGCTGTAGCTAAAGAAATTTTGGAGAGTTATGCTCAAGCAGAATTCTTTACTAAGTTACCAGAAATCGCAGAAGAAATTAAGGTAATTACTTACATCGCTGGTGTTGGAGATATCTCAACAGATTTACTTTCTCCAGGAAACCAAGCACACTCAAGATCGGATCGTGAATTGCATGGAAAATGTTTAATTTCTCCTGAAGCACAAGATGAGATTAAAGCTATGGCCGAAGCTAATCCTGATAAAAGCGTTATGCTTATTGCAGAGAGAGGTACAATGGGAGTTGGATCTTCAAGAATGTCAGGTGTGAATAACGTGGCATTATGGACAGGAAAACAAGCAAGTCCTTATGTTCCTTTTATTAATATTGCTCCAATCATTGCAGGAACAAATGGTATATCACCAATTTTCCTTACTACTGTAGGTGTTACAGGAGGAATTGGAATTGATCTTAAAAACTGGGTTAAAAAAGTAGATGCACAAGGAAATGTTGTTGTGGATGCTGCTGGAGAACCAGTTCTTGAAGAGGTTTACTCTGTGGCAACAGGTACTGTTTTGACTATCAATACAAAATCTAAGAAATTATATAACGGAGACAAAGAATTGATTGATATCTCTTCTTCATTAACTCCGCAAAAAGTGGAATTTATCAAAGCGGGTGGATCTTATGCTATCGTTTTTGGTAAAAAACTACAAACATTTGCTTGCAAAACTTTAAATATTGAAATTCCGCAAGTTTACGCTGCATCAAAAGAAATTTCTATCGAAGGGCAAGGACTTACGGCTGTTGAAAAAATATTCAACAAAAACGCTGTTGGAACAACTCCGGGTAAAGTATTGCACGCAGGTTCAGATGTACGTGTAGAAGTTAATATCGTAGGTTCACAAGATACAACTGGATTAATGACATCACAAGAATTAGAGTCTATGGCTGCTACTGTGATTTCGCCAATTGTTGATGGTGCTTACCAATCAGGTTGTCATACTGCATCAGTTTGGGATAATAAGTCAAAAGCGAATATCCCAAGGTTAATGAAGTTTATGAACGACTTCGGATTGATTACAGCTCGTGATCCTAAAGGAGAATATCTTGCCATGACGGATGTTATTCATAAAGTATTGAATGACCTAACAGTTGATGACTGGGCTATTATTATTGGAGGTGACTCTCATACTAGAATGTCTAAAGGGGTTGCTTTTGGAGCAGATTCAGGAACAGTTGCCTTAGCATTAGCTACAGGTGAAGCTACTATGCCAATCCCGCAATCAGTAAAAGTAACGTTCAAAGGAGAGATGAAACCATACATGGATTTCCGTGATGTAGTTCATGCTACTCAATCTCAAATGTTGCAACAATTTAAAGGAGATAACGTGTTCCAAGGAAGAGTTATTGAAGTGCATATTGGTACATTAACTGCTGACCAAGCGTTTACATTTACAGATTGGACTGCAGAGATGAAAGCGAAAGCGTCTATCTGTATATCTGAAGATGCTACTTTAATCGAATCATTGGAAATTGCAAAAAGCAGAATCCAAATCATGATTGATAAAGGAATGGATAATGCAACTCAAGTATTAAAAGGATTGATTGCTATCGCAGATAAGAGAATTAACGAGATTAGAACTGGTGAAAAACCAGCTTTGGCTCCAGATGCAGATGCAAAATATTTTGCTGAAGTAGTGGTGGATCTTGATATTATTGCTGAACCAATGATTGCAGATCCAGATGTAAATAATATTGATGTGTCTAAAAGATATACACACGATACAATTCGTCCACTTTCTTTTTATGGTGGTGATAAAAAAGTAGATCTTGGTTTTATTGGATCTTGTATGGTTCATAAAGGAGATATGAAAATCTTAGCTCAAATGCTTAAGAATATCGAAAAACAACAAGGTAAAGTTGAATTTAAAGCGCCTCTAGTTGTTGCTCCACCAACTTATAACATTGTTGATGAATTAAAAGCCGAAGGAGACTGGGCTGTTTTACAAAAATATTCAGGTTTTGAATTTGATGATAATGTGCCTAAAGCTTTGGCTCGTACATCTTATGAAAAAATGTTGTACTTAGAGCGTCCTGGTTGTAACCTTTGTATGGGTAACCAAGAAAAAGCGGCTAAAGGAGATACTGTTATGGCAACATCAACACGTCTTTTCCAAGGAAGAGTAGTAGAAGATACAGAAGGTAAAAAAGGAGAGTCCTTACTTTCGTCAACACCAGTTGTGGTTTTGTCTACAATTTTAGGAAGAACACCTACTATCGAAGAGTATATCGCCGCGGTAGACGGAATCAACTTGACTAAGTTCTCTCCTTCACACAAGCAACTAGTTAGATAATTGTAAATTGTCTGTTAAATATATTCTAAAAGCCTGAGTTAATAGCTCAGGCTTTTTTATTAGAGCTGTTTTTTTTGTATCTTGTGGTGTTTAAAAGGATAAATAAATATAAAATTTAGAAAGTATGGCTTTTGATATTGATATGATTAAAAAAGTGTACGACAATATGGCGACTCGTGTTGAAGCTGCACGTAAGGTAGTGGGACGTCCGCTTACATTAACGGAGAAAATTTTATACACCCACCTTTGGGATGGTAAAGCGAGTCAAGCTTACGGCAGAGGAGTGGATTATGTTGACTTCGCTCCAGATAGAGTTGCTTGTCAAGATGCAACTGCACAAATGGCTTTGTTGCAATTTATGCATGCCGGAAAGAAAACGGTTGCAGTACCTACAACGGTACATTGTGACCACTTGATTTTGGCAAAAGTAGGAGCCGAAAAAGATTTAGCTTTTGCAAAACAGCAATCAAGTGAAGTTTTTGATTTTTTATCTTCTGTTTCAAATAAATACGGAATTGGTTTCTGGAAACCAGGCTCAGGGATTATTCACCAAATCGTTTTAGAGAATTATGCTTTCCCAGGTGGAATGATGATTGGAACTGATTCGCATACTGTAAATGCAGGTGGTTTAGGCATGCTGGCTATTGGTGTTGGTGGAGCTGATGCGGTGGATGTAATGTCAGGAATGGGATGGGAATTGAAATTCCCTAAACTAATAGGTGTAAAATTAACAGGTAAATTATCAGGTTGGACAGCGCCAAAAGATGTAATTCTAAGAGTGGCTGATATTCTTACTGTAAAAGGGGGAACAGGAGCAATTGTAGAATATTTTGGTGAAGGGGCGCTTAATATGTCTTGTACGGGTAAAGGAACTATTTGTAATATGGGTGCCGAGATTGGTGCTACTACATCTACTTTTGGATACGATGATTCCATGCGTAGGTATTTAAGTGCTACAGGACGCCAAGATGTAGTTGACGCTGCGGATAAAGTGGCTGATCACTTAACAGGGGATCCTGAAGTATACGCTAATCCTGAGCAGTATTTTGATCAAGTAATCGAAATTAATCTTTCAGAGTTGGAACCTTATATCAATGGTCCTTTTACGCCAGATAGAGGTACACCAGTTTCTAAAATGAAAGAGGAAGCTGCTGCAAACGGATGGCCAATAAAAGTAGAATGGGGTTTAATCGGTTCTTGTACCAACTCTTCTTACGAGGATATGGCTCGCGCTGCATCCATCGTAAATCAAGCTGTGGAACACGGAATTACTCCTAAAGCTGAATTTGGAATTAACCCAGGTTCAGAGCAAATAAGATACACGATCGAGAGAGACGGTATGATTGCGACTTTTGAAAAAATGGGAACCAAAGTCTTTACCAATGCCTGCGGACCCTGTATCGGTCAGTGGGATAGAGCAGGAGCAGATAAGCAAGAGGAAAACACCATTGTACATTCATTTAACCGTAATTTTTCCAAAAGAGCGGACGGAAACCCAAATACCCACGCCTTTGTAACGTCTCCAGAAATGGTAGCTGCACTTGCAATTTCAGGACGTTTGGACTTTAATCCCTTGACAGATGCTTTATTGAATGATAAAGGAGAAGAAGTGATGCTGAAAGCTCCTTTTGGTGATGAGTTGCCTAAAAAAGGTTTTGATGTTGATGATAATGGTTTTCAAGAGCCTGCTTCTGATGGATCTGGAGTGAAAATTGTTGTTGATGAATCCTCAGATCGTTTGCAATTATTAGCGCCATTTGATGCTTGGGACGGTAAAAATATAACAGGAGCTAAATTGCTTATCAAAGCCTTTGGAAAATGCACAACCGATCATATTTCTATGGCTGGACCATGGTTGCGTTTCCGCGGACATTTAGATAATATTTCAAATAATATGTTGATTGGTGCTGTAAATGCATATACTAAAAAAACAAATTCAGTTAAGAACCAGTTAACAGGAGGGTATGATGCTGTTCCTACTGTCGCTCGTGCTTACAAAGCAGCTGGAGTTCCTTCTGTTGTTGTTGGAGATCATAATTACGGAGAAGGTTCTTCTCGTGAACACGCTGCAATGGAGCCTCGTTTCTTAGGTGTAAAAGCGGTTTTAGTAAAATCTTTTGCTCGTATTCATGAAACAAATCTTAAAAAACAAGGTTTGCTAGGTTTGACTTTTGCAAATGAAGCGGATTATGATAAAATTCAAGAGGATGACACGATCAACTTTATTGATTTAGTAGATTTTGCTCCAGGAAAACCATTAACAATTGAATTTGTCCATATTGATGGAAGTAAGGATTTGGTTTTGGCTAATCATACTTACAATGCAGGTCAAATTGGTTGGTATGTTGCAGGTTCTGCATTAAATTTAATTGCTGCTGAAGCTTAATTTTAAGTTTAGTATATATTAAAGACGCTCTGTGAAAACAGAGCGTTTTTGTTTTTTTTTTTAAGTTTTTGTTAAATTCTATATAAAGAGTTGTTAAAAAAAAACGATATTTGTAATAATTGGCTAAATTCGCATTTAGTACATTTTTGTATTTTAATATTGTTGATTTAGAATAAGTTAAATGTACTGGTTTTTAATAATTGCATTATTTAGTATTGAAAATCAGTTGATTATAGTTAGTTTTTATTGAATTTAAAATAGTGGTATGAAGTTTAGTAGTTTGATTTTAGGAATGGTAATGTTGGCAGGTTTCAGTTCTTTTTCACAAGAAAACTATACAAAGCATACTGTTGGTAAGGGAGAAACAATTACTAAAATTGCAGAACAATACAAGGTGAAATCATCAGCTATTTACGCACTAAACCCAGATGCTAAGAAGGGAATTAAATTTAAATCTGTTTTATTGATTCCGTCAACAAGCGAAAAAACTAAAATTACATCAACAGAAAAACCAACCAACTTTCCCGAAAAAACACATGCTGTTCTTCCCAAAGAAACCATTTACGGTATTGCAAAACAATATGGTCTGACGGTAAAAGAATTGTACCAAAGTAATCCTACACTAGAAAAATCAGGTTTAAGAAAAGGTCAAAAAATAACTATTCCAGGTAACGAATTTAATGCAGGTACAGCGCAAGTCGCAGAAAAGAAAACGGAAAAAGAGACCTCGAAAACTATTGATAAAAAGTCGACTGTGGCAGCGGATGATACTCCTGTTGCTGCTTCGGATATGGTTGTTCGTGAAATACAAGCCACAGAGACCAAGTATGCAATT
Organism: Flavobacterium muglaense; assembly: GCF_014305155.1. GTDB lineage: Bacteria > Bacteroidota > Bacteroidia > Flavobacteriales > Flavobacteriaceae > Flavobacterium > Flavobacterium muglaense. The sequence goes on along the minus strand of NZ_JACRUK010000001.1, from coordinate 61,751 downwards.
GCAAAAGAATATGGTATTACAGTTGCAGATTTAGATAAAGCAAATCCAATTTTAGAAACCGAAGGATTAAAAATTGGACAAAAAATATTGATTCCAGTAAAAGCAGAAGAAAATAAAGGCACTGTAGCGGTAGTTGAAGCTACTAGTGTAAAACCTGTAGTTTTAGAAACTTTGAAGCCAGTAGTTCCAGATGAAAAACTTGCCGAGACTACCACAGTAACGCGCGAAGTGTTGCCAAAAGAAACTAAATACGGAATCGCAAGAGAGTACGGAATATCAGTTAAAGAGCTGGAAAGACAAAATCCAAGTATCGTAAATAATTTGCCAATAGGCTTTAAATTATCTATCAGTAATATTAAAATTGTTGAGCCTGTTATTGTGCCAGAAGCAGTAGCTATAGATACTAATACATCAAATTACAATGTAAAAGGATTTCATGGTACTGATTTTCTAGATCAACTAGTGTCTACAGCGTCAGAAAACATAGGGACACGATACCGTTCAGGTGGTACTACTAAAGATGGTTTTGACTGTTCGGGCTTGATGTGCACTACATTTGGAGCTTTTGATATCGACCTGCCTCGTACTTCAATAGAGCAATCTCATTATGGTACAAAAATCAATAATGAAGATGCTCAAAAAGGAGATTTGATTTTCTTTAAAACCAATGGGAGACGACAAATAAACCACGTAGGTATGGTGGTAGAAGTAAATGATGGCGATATAAAATTCATTCATGCTTCGTCAACTGGGGTTATTATTTCATCACTCAAAGAAAAATATTATACTAAAAGAGTTACTCAAATCAACCGCGTGTTGTAAAAAAAAAGAGGCGATTTTTAAACGATAATAAACTCCCAACTATATGCTTGGGAGTTTTTTTTTAGGAGCTATTTCCTGCTGTCGTTGCATCCTTATTTCATTAATTTTATTTTTCTAATGCCCCAAAAGGAGCTTCTTTTAGTCGCTCTTTTAGGTCAAGAAAAAGTAAAAATTAATTTCATAAGTATTTCACTACCATCAGGGCTAGGGCTTTATTGTGCTCTATGACTTTTTCGAGTACAAAAAAACCGCTATTGATGAAGTAGCGGTTGTAATGGATTGATGTTTGAAACCTTATTTATCATCTAAATCTTTGGTTATTTTAAATCCAACTAGTAAGCCTGTACCAGCTGTTAAAAAGATTATTCCAGGGAATAAGGCGTTGTCTGTAATCCCAAAAATGTTCTGTATCATTAATGCGATTAATATCCCTGCACCTACTCCCATTAAAACAACGGCTAGATTCAATAGAAAAGCTTTCCATAACGAAGAGGTGTGTTTGGGTCTCTTAGACATAAAAACACTGGCGTCAACTCCTTTTTCAATTAACGCTAAGCGCTCTCTGTTACGAGTCGAAAAAAATAAATAGAATACTCCGAAGATAGCTCCGAAAATGATGAAAATGATAAATACTTCTGGTCCCATGATAGTTTGTTTTTTAATTGATTACTTTTAATGTGTTCCTAGCTTAGGACGGTAGTAATGATACTTTGGTTACACTTTTTATCAAAAAAAACTTTTTTTAATTTAACTGTAACCAAAACAGCTGGATCACAGTCTTACCATTATATGATTCAAATTGAAGATACATACTACATTAAGAAAGTGCTAGCTGGAGATACAAAGTCTTTTGCTGTATTAGTAGATCGGTATCGGGATTTGGTGTTTACCTTAGCGTTGCGCATGCTAAAAAACAGGGAAGAAGCAGAGGAGGTTGCTCAAGATACTTTTATAAAAGTGTTTAAGTCTTTATCGAAGTTCAAAGGAGAGGCAAAGTTTTCGACTTGGATTTACAGAATTACATATAATAGTTGTCTTGATGCATTAAAGAAGTACAAACAAGAATATCAAAAAGATACAATTGACGAATTCACGGAAAGGCAGTTGGCAACATTAGATAATGCCTTTGAAATTTTGGCAGACAAGGAACAGAGCCAAATAATAGAAGCCTGTTTGCAAAAATTACCCGAAGAAGAAAGTTTTTTACTGACACTTTATTATTTTGATGAACAGTCAATAGCCGAAATTGCAAAAATCGTGGCTATATCTGAGGCTAACGTCAAAGTAAAACTATTTAGAAGTCGGAAAAAACTAGCTGCATTGTTAAAAGAAAAATTAGAACCAGAAATAATTGAGCAATATGAACGCGAGCGAAGATAAAAAACTAGAAAGCATAGTAAATAAAGCGATGAAAAGTAGCTCTTTGCAATCGCCTACTATTGATTTTACTGCGCAGTTGATGATGCAAGTTAGTGCTATGAGTCAGTCAAAAGCGACCATTTATAAGCCATTGATATCAAGAAAAGGATGGTCTTTGATTGCTGCTTTGTTTGCATTGATCATCGCTTATGTTCTGTATGGTCCACAGCAAGAAACTTCAAGTTGGATGGAAATGACGAATGTTAATAGCGTGGTGATGGATAAGATTTCCAGCACTGCTTTTGGTTTTTCTGTTTCAAAAATTGTTCTTTATGCAGTGTCTTGTTTGTCGGTTTTAGTATTGGTGCAGGTCTCGTTTTTGAAATTGCATTTTGATAAACGATTTCATATATAGATTTGATAAAGTAGCAGTGGTCTTTTTTTGTAAAATAGAATTAATGTAAATAGAGGGTAAGAGCATAAAAAAGTGTTGGCAATTCAGGGAGCTAAAAAATATTTTACAATCTTTGGCGTCGATAAAATAAATAGCATTATGAGCAAGACAAAATTAACAATCAATAAGAATGGTTCAATCAAGATCGAAGGTGATTTTGAAATCATGGACAGTGAAGGTAAAGTATACGGTTTAGAAGGAAGAACCGCTTTAGGTTTATGTCGTTGCGGACTATCTGCAAATAAGCCTTTTTGTGATGGATCACACCGTAATGGTTTTGAGCATGAACCAGCGGCATTTGATTTGCCACCAGTGAAAATAAAATAACTTTCGGTTTATAATTCATAAAAAAAAGCTGCATTTATTTATAAAATGCAGCTTTTTTTGTCTTCTTAGTTTTGAGTAATATGATTGTTTTTTAAAATGGTATTGAATTGTTCTTCCTTGCCTTGCTTTTTCATTTCGGCATAGATCATACTAATTATTGTTTCGGCATCTGTTCTATAAGGTGATTTTTGATCAACATATAAATTGTACGCTTTACACATACTATCAAGTCCTTTTTCGTACTCTTTGAGATAATTAGTATATATGTTTCCAATTCCATATTGCACTTCAGGATTGTTTTTTTCTACCGTGGCAAGTTTTTCGTAAGCTTCAATTGCTTTGTGGTATTCCTTTTTATAGATATAAGCAACGGCAATGTTTTGTAACGGCATCGTTCCAGTAGGATCAAGTGCAATGGATTTGCGATAGGCCTCAATGGCTTTGTCGATTTGATTAAGTTGTCTATAACTGATGCCTAAGTTATCCCAAGCAAATGCAAATTTAGGATCTTCTTTTACAGCTTTTTCAAAATTTTCGGCAGCCTTTTCATAATTTCCTTTCGTGCTTTCCTTTTGCCCTATAGAATAAAATTCACGTGCTTTTTTATTGTTAGAAACAGAGTTTTCATTTTGTTTTTCTGATGAAGCTGCTTTTACTTTCATTTCACTACAATTACTCATTAGATAGCGTTCCAGTTCATAATACGATTCTTTGTAGCTAGTTGATTCTTTATCGAGATTAATTGTGATGTCTACCTTTGTTTTATTGTTTTTTTCATTGTTGGTTTGCTTTAAGGTTGCAGTGTTCATGAGTTGTTTTCCTATATGTAAGGCTTCCGTATTTTTGTTGATACATTCGCTAATTTCAAGGGCAACAGCATCGTTGGTTTTGTCATACGCACTGATGGAGTCAATGCATTTACAGCTGTTATCAGCAAGTTCTTTTAGTAGTGTATCAGTTTCGGTTTTTTTATTTTTCTGCGCTGCACTTTCGTTTGAGTATAATGCAAGGGCAACTAGTATAAGGATTAGTTTTTTCATGGATGGGTTGTGTTTACGGCCTTTTTTTTAGTTTTTAGTGTAGAAATAGGATTACTCATTCTTCTGCTACGTCAAATATAAATAAAATCTTATTTTAAACAGGAACTATCAGTCCGTTTTTTCTTGTTATTGTAGTTCTTTTAGGTAATGGTTTAATGAAAATAAGTTAATGCTACGCTTCTCATTTTTGGTAATTATAATAGTGCAAAACATTCTTTTTTTTGTGAATATTACTTCCTTTAGGGCAGATATTAGATTTTTTTTGCAATACTATTAGTGCTGATTTTAAATGTTTTTTTTGAGTAGAACGGGCGTCTGGAAGAATTTAACTTAATTTTTTTGCGGTTTTCTATCGATTTCGAAAAAAAGTATATCTTTAGCCAACTAATTAAACCAAAAAACAAAAAATGCAAGACGATAATCAAGACGATTTTAAGAGAGAGCTCGGCCTCCTGGACGGCACCATGCTGGTGGTAGGTTCTATGATAGGTTCAGGGATATTTATAGTAAGTTCAGATATGGTACGCCAGTTGGGATCGGCTGGGTGGTTAATAGCCATGTGGGTGCTTACGGGTGTGATTACAGTGATTGCTGCTGTGAGTTATGGCGAGTTAAGTGCTTTATTTCCAAAAGCAGGTGGTCAGTATGTCTATATTAAGGAAGCGTATGGAAAACTAATCGGGTTTTTATACGGTTGGAGCTTTTTTGCGGTGATTCAAACAGGTACAATTGCTGCAGTAGGTGTTGCTTTTTCTAAGTTTGCTGCTTATTTATTTCCTTCTTTTAGTGATAAAAACATCCTTTATGAAATAGGTGATTTTAAGCTAAATGCAGCACAACTTGTTTCTATTTTCACCATTATTTTGTTGAGTTATATTAACAGTCGCGGGGTGAAAAACTCTAAGATTTTACAAACAGTGTTGACAGTAATCAAGATTTTATCTTTGGCAGGCTTAATTGTCTTTGGATTTTTTGCTGCTAAATCTGAAGTTTGGGATGCAAACTGGGCTAATGCTTGGACTTCACAATCGCTTGATGTAGCATCTGGTTCTTGGTTACCTATTAGTGGAACAGCTTTGATTTCTGGGATATCTGCTGCCTTAGTGGGTTCTATGTTTTCGAGTGTTGCTTGGGAAGGTGTTACTTTTATTGCCGCCGAGATTAAAAATCCAAAACGCAATGTAGGGTTGAGTTTGTTTCTAGGAACGATGATCGTTAGTTCTATTTATATTTTGGCTAACGTAATGTATCTGGCAGTGGTTCCTTTGCAAGAAATTGCAACAGCCGAGTCTGATAGGGTAGCAGTTGTAGCTTCTCAGTATATTTTTGGACCTATTGGTACCTTGATTATCGCTGTGATGATTATGATTTCGACTTTTGCTTGTAATAATGGCTTGATTATGGCTGGTGCGAGGGTGTATTATACAATGGCAAAAGATGGTGTTTTCTTTAAAAAAGCAGCAGAGTTGAATGAAGCAAAAGTGCCAGCTTGGTCTATTTGGGCACAATGCGTTTGGGCTTCGGCTTTGTGTTTAACAGGGAAGTATGGTGATTTGTTAGACTTTGTCGTGATTATTGTATTGATTTTTTACATTTTGACAATTCTAGGAATTTTTATTCTGCGTAAAAAAATGCCGGATGCAGAGCGTACTTATAAAGCTTTTGCATATCCATTTTTACCTGCTTTATATATTGTAATAGCTTCGGCTATTTGCGTTGCGTTGCTGTATACAAAAACAAGTACTTGTGGGTGGGGAGTTCTAATTATGTTAATTGGTGTTCCGGTGTATTATTTGACAAAAGCTAAAGAATAGTTTTTGAGAATAAAGAGGATAGATAATAGAATCGTCTTTTTTCTATTCTCTTTTTATTAGATATAAAAAAAATCCGTTTCGAACTTAATCGAAACGGATTTTTTATGAGATACAGGTTGGTTTGGAATACATTTTAAATCTAAAACTTGAACTAAAAACTAAAAACTAAAAATCTGTAATTACAATGTCCAACCTGTAAGTGGTCTACTAGTAGTACGTAAAACGTCTTACTTTAGCAATATATTTGGCCAAGCGTATTACTTGGTGGCTGTAACCATATTCATTGTCGTACCAAATGTATAATACGATGTTTTTTCCGTCGTTTGACACAATAGTGGCATTACTGTCATAGATCGAAGGCGCTGATGTACCTACTATATCCGAAGAAACCAACTCGTTGTTTACAGAATATTTGATTTGTTCGACTAGTTCTCCTTCAAGAGCGTATCTTTTCATAATTGAATTGATTTCTTGTATTGAAGTTTCTTTTTCAACTTCAAGGTTTAATACTACCAATGAGCCGTTAGGGACAGGTACACGTATTGCATTTGAAGTTAATTTTCCAGCAAGAGATGGTAATGCTTTGGCAACTGCCGTTCCTGCGCCAGTTTCAGTAATTACCATGTTTAAAGCCGCTGCTCTACCACGACGGTATTTTTTGTGCATATTATCAACCAGGTTTTGGTCGTTTGTGTACGAATGAATCGTTTCTAAATGTCCTTTTACAACGCCCAAAGTGTCTTCAACCGCTTTTAGGATTGGTGTAATTGCATTAGTAGTACAAGAAGCTGCCGAGAAAATATTGATTTCGTCTGGATTGTACTCGTTTTGGTTCACACCATGTACAATATTAGGTACTCCTTTTCCAGGAGCTGTCAATAGTACTTTATGAGCACCTTTAGAAACTAAATGCCTGCTTAGTGCTTCTTCAGTTGTAAAAGCACCAGTATTGTCTATGATTAAAGCATTGTCAATGTCGTAAGCAGTATAATCAATTTCTTCAGGAGTGTTCGCTGTAATAATATGTACGGTAGTTCCATTGATAATTAAGGCATTATTCTCTACATCAGCAGTAACTGATCCTTGAAAATCACCATGAATTGAGTCATAACGTAATAACGAAGCTCTTTTTTCAAGGCTTGATGCGTCATTTTTGTCTCTAGTTACAATAGCTCTCAACCGCAATTGGTTTCCTTTTCCTGTTTTAGACATTAGTTCTCGCGCTAATAAACGACCAATTCTTCCAAAACCATATAAAACAACATCTTTTGGTTGAATCTCTTCTGAACTTTTAGCATGCTTCAAGCGATCAAGTACAAAATGTCTTGCGTCTTCGTGTTTGTCTTCTTCCGATAAATATTCGAAAGTCAATTTACCAATGTCTAATTTTGACGGTGGTAAGTCTAATGACAAAACTACTTTGGCAATTTCTACCGAAGCAAAAATACTAATAGGCTTCCCTACAAATTCAGCTGCATATTGATGTAAGTTGATAATGTCACTTACATTTTTGTCTAATAATTGATTTTTAAATAAAACCATTTCGATGGATTTGTCATACCATAGATCACTAACGATTTTAATTAATTTGACTCCCGCACGTCGTCTTTCTACTTGAGATGAGACTTCTTTTTGGTACAAAGCTGTGTTTTTCATACTTGAAAATTTGTAAAAATTGAGTAGTTATTTTTTTAAATTTGGTGCAAAAATACCCATTTCAATCGATTTCGTAGACTATTTTTTAATTTTTTTTAAATAAAAAAAGCCAACTCAATTAAATGAGCTGGCTTTGCTAGGTTTTCTTCGGTTTGTATTAGATGATAATTCGAAGTACTTCTCCGTTTTTATTAATCATTTCCAAACGCATGCTTTGATTCTCGTCTTTACTGTTTAAAAGTTTAGCCACTTGTTCAATGTCTTTGGCTTTTACGTTGTCAATACTTAGAATGATATTTCCTTTTAATTCATCGGCATATTGGGCAAGATTATCATTTGTAATGGATTTGATTTTGACACCATAGTCGAGTCTAAATTTCTTTTTATCGGTTGCGTCAATATTTTCGAGTTCTATTCCTTTGAATTCAGTACTAAAAAATTCATTTTTACTTAGGGTTACCAGAATTGTTTTCTTAGTTCCGTTTCTCATGATCGTTACTTCAACCGAATCATTGGGTCTTTTAGTGTTGATGTAGCCTGATAAATCAGCATAAGTAGCTATGTTTTGACCGTCTAGTTTTACAATAATATCTCCTTTAGTAAGGCCAGCTTTTTCGGCTCCAGATTTTTTGGTTACATTTTTAATATAAAAACCTTCTGTTTGGTTGATACCCAATTCTTTTGAAACGGGACCGTTTAGCTCTCCTCCTTCAACTCCTAGAATTCCGCGTTGTACATTTCCATATTCCATGATGTCTTCGATGATTTTTCGAGCAATATTCGAAGGAACTGCAAATGAATACCCCACATACGATCCTGTCATTGATGAAATCATAGTGTTAATTCCAATCAAGTCTCCGCGAGTATTTACAAGTGCGCCTCCACTATTTCCTGGATTGACCGCTGCATCTGTTTGAATAAATGACTGTATCCCGCTGCTGCCAATATCTCTGGCTTTGGCCGAAACAATTCCTGCTGTTACTGTCGAAGTTAAATTGTACGGATTTCCTACAGCAAGTACCCATTCTCCAATTTTAACCGAATCAGAATTTCCAAAAGCAGTGTACGGAAGTGGTTCATCAGCATCAATTTTAAGCAAAGCAATATCCATTTTAGAGTCGGTTCCTATCAGTTTTGCTTTGTATGTTTTTTTATTGTTTAACGTTATTTCGATTTCCGAAGCGTCTTTTACAACGTGGTTGTTCGTTACAATATAACCATCGGCCGAGATAATCACTCCAGAACCTGTACCTACTTGTTCTTGTGTTTGGCCTCCTTTATACCCATAGAAATATTCTAACATTGGATTACTCACCGTTTTGTAAGAAACATTTTTCACATGGACAACAGAGTGAATGGTTTTTTCGGCTGCATCTGTGAAGTCAAGAACTTCGGCTGATAGTCCTACGTTTTTGGTGGGTGAATTAGTTGCGCTAGTTGTTATTCCGTGTTTAGCATTAGAGAAATACCCATCAGCGTCAAATAGTAGTTTATAGGCCCCTAAGGTGATCACTCCGCTGAGCAGAGATACGATCAGTAAGTGTGAATATTTTTTCATGTTCGATTGTGTTTTTTATTATTCTTAAAGTAAAATTAAAGCTAAAAAGGATTGCTAAAAAACAGTTTAACGCTCTTTAACAATGATTAACATTTCATTAATAGTTTGTACTTTTGTAAAATACAATTAGATAAATAATGCAAATAGAGTTTTATAAATACCAAGGAACAGGAAATGATTTTGTAATGATTGATAATCGTTCAGATACTTTTCCAAAAGAAGATATTGAATTGATCGCTCAGTTGTGCGACAGGCGTTTTGGGATTGGTGGTGATGGCCTTATTTTATTAGAAGAAGACCCTGAAGCACATTTTAAAATGGTGTATTACAACTCAGATGGAAATCAAAGCACCATGTGTGGGAACGGGGGACGTTGTTTAGTGGCTTTCGCCAAACAGCTTCATGTTATCGAAAACGAAGCGACTTTTAATGCTATTGATGGATTGCATCATGCTACTGTAGGGGAAGATGGGCTTGTTTCTTTGCAGATGATTGATGTTGTTGATATAAAACAAACGCCTGATTATTCATTTTTGAATACAGGATCGCCTCATCATGTTGAAATTGTAGAAGATTTAGCCCATTACAATGTAAAAGAAAACGGAGCAGCCATACGCTATGGTGAATTGTATGGAAAAGCAGGAAGTAATATCAATTTTGTTAGTAAAATTGACGACACTACTTTTTCACTACGTACATACGAGCGCGGTGTAGAAGATGAAACCCTAGCCTGCGGAACCGGTGCAACAGCAGTGGCGATAGCGATGCATGCAACAGCTGTTACGGCTGCAACTGCCATCAATTTGAATGTTGAAGGAGGGAAACTAACAGTAACTTTTGACAAAGTGAAGGGGGGGTATACAAATGTTTTTCTAAAAGGCCCCGCTACTTTTGTATTCAAAGGTTCGATTACTGTTTCAAACTAGCTAAAAATTATTCAATACTAGATAATGATCACTCTAAAAGGAGAAAACATATACATTCGAGCACTTGAAACCAATGATTTGGAGTTTATTTATGCCATAGAGAACGACCAAAGTATTTGGGAAGTAAGCAATACACAAACGCCTTATAGTCGATTTTTGGTGAAGCAATACTTAGAAAATGCACATCAAGACATCTATGAAGCAAAGCAATTGCGATTAGCAATTTGTCAAGATCAAGATTATCCAGCTCTTGGATTAATCGATTTGTTTGATTTTGATCCAAAGAATAACAGGGCAGGAGTAGGTATTGTAATTCAAGAACAAGGGAACCGGAATCAAAATATTGGATCAGAAGCTTTAGAGCTGTTAATTCATTATTCTTTTTATCATTTAAATTTGCATCAATTATATGCAAATATTGGCAGTGAAAACAAATCTAGTATCGCTCTTTTTACTAAATTTGGCTTCAAAAATATAGGTACAAAAAAAGATTGGAATCTGGTCAATGGCATTTACAAGGACGAAGCCGTTTTTCAATTAATCAATAATCAACTTTAATATTTAAGTTTTGAATTTAAAAAAATCGATTTCAATAGCAGCAATTGTTTTGGTAGCAGGATTAATTATTTACGGATTTGTTTTAATGAGTCAAATTTTTGCTGATAATACTAAGTTTTCAGACAAAGAAGTTTTTGTCCACGTTCCAACAAATGCTACATATGCAGATGTTCAGAAAATGGTGTCCGATTATGTGATTGATATGGATCGTTTTGAGATGGTAGCTGGAAAGATGAGCTATCCTGAAAATGTAAAGTCAGGTCGTTTTTTATTGACAAAAGGGATGAATAGTTATGAATTGGTAAAATCATTGAGAAGCAATGTGCCAGTAAAATTAGCATTCAATAATCAAGAAAGAATTGAAAATCTTGCAGGAAGAGTAGGATCACAAATTGAAGCGGATAGTTTGTCTTTATTAAACTCATTCAAAGATTCTATTTTCTTGAAAGAAAATGGTTTTAACGAAGATAATGTAATGGCTATGTTTATTCCTAATACGTATGAAACGTATTGGAACACATCGGCAGAGAAGTTTCGGGATAAAATGATCAAGGAGTATCGTAATTTTTGGAATAAAGAAAGAGTTGCCAATGCCAAAAAACAAGGCTTAGACCCTATTCAAGCTACGATTTTAGCTTCTATTGTACATAAAGAGTCTGTTAAAAAAGACGAAAGACCAAGAATTGCGGGGGTTTACTTGAACCGTTTGCGTTTGGGAATGCCGTTACAAGCTGATCCGACTGTGATTTTTGCGATCAAGAAAAAAGACAATGATTTCAATCAAGTAATTAAAAGAGTGTTTTTTAAAGACTTGACTATGTCATCACCATACAATACTTATGTAAACATTGGGCTTCCTCCAGGACCTATCGCTATGCCTGATATTACTGCGCTGGAAGCAGTATTAGCCCCAGAGCAAAATGATTTTATTTATTTTTGTGCGAGTGTGGAGCGTTTTGGGTACCACGAATTTGCGGCTACGTTGCCAGAGCATAATCAAAATGCTAAGAAATATTCAGATTGGATTAATAGTCAGGGAGTAAAAAGATAGTTTTGACTTATAAATTCTATTGTATTGCCTTTCTTTTTTTATATACTGGCTGCTATTGTTTGCAAGCGCAAAATAAACTGGAAAGCTTCTTAAGTCCATCAGATTCTTTAAATAATAAACGTCAAACTACCGTTATTGTCTCCGAGGTCACCTTGGCTTCGGGTGCATTGATGGGGTTAAATCAGCTTTGGTACGCTGATTATCCCAGATCAAATTTCCATTTTATCAATGATAATTCCGAATGGCTTCAGATGGATAAAGTGGGTCATTTTTATTCTTCTTATCAAATGGGGAGGTTTGGCTCTGAGTTGTTGGCATGGAGCGGAGCTAGTAAAAAGAAGCAACTGTGTTATGGTGCAGGTTTAGGTTTTGCATTTTTAACCGCTGTGGAGGTTCTAGATGGCTATTCTTCTCAATGGGGTGCTTCATCAGGAGATATAATTGCAAATGCTTCAGGGACTGCTCTATATGTCTCTCAGGAATTGTTGTGGAACGAACAACGAATTATTCCTAAATTTTCTTTTCATAGTTCGCATTTGGCAGCTTCTAGACCTGCTGTTTTGGGTAGTAATTTGACCGAGCAAATACTAAAAGATTATAATGGACAAACGTATTGGCTTTCGGTTAATTTATATTCTTTTGCGAAAGCATCAAAAATACCCAAATGGATTAACCTTGCTATTGGATATGGCGCAGATGGAATGTTGACTGGCAATAAAGAAAATTCTGATGTTTCACTGCTTCCGCAAACAAAAAGAGTCAGACAGTTTTATTTGAGTTTTGACGTAGACCTGACGAAAATAGAGACAAAATCACATTTTTTAAAGACTGTTTTTTCTGTTTTTAATACATTGAAAATCCCAGCGCCAACGATTGAATACTCAGTTAACGAGGGATTTAGAGGTCGAATTTTCTATTTTTGAAAACTTTAACAACTTGATTTTCAGCTTTATGAAATTTATTGTATCTTTGCACGCAGAAATTTCTTAACGGGACAGCGTTTTGAAGAAAAACAATTTATGGTAAAGAAGTGGTATTTTTATACAAGTTTGGCGATTATAATAGCCTTTTTAAGTGCAGGTTTTAAACCGCTTAAAGTAGAGAAAAATGATTGGTTTCTAATAAAAAACACGGATGGAAAAAGATACTTATATCCATCTATAGAAGAAGATGATTATGTCAATTTAAATTTCCCGTTTACTGGGAATTTATTTATTGGTTTTAAGGAAGCTCTTGGCTTTAAAGAATCAGAAGGGAAGTATAAAAAAATTAATTCCCTTGGCTATTTAGGAAAATACCAATTTGGTATTGAAACCCTAAGATCAGTTGGTATTAAGGACAGAGAAAAGTTCCTTAAAAGCCCAAAATTGCAAGAAAGAGCCTTTATCGCCCTTTTGTCAAAAAATAAATGGATATTACAGGACGTAATTAACAAATATGAAGGTACAGAAGTGAATGGTATATTGGTAACTGAATCTGGTATTCTTGCTGCAGCGCACTTAGGTGGAGCTGGATCTGTGAAAAGATATTTTAAGAATAATGGGAAGAAGTTTATAAAAGATGCTTATGGTACTTCAATTAGAAGTTATATGAAGGCATTTGGAGGTTATGATACCTCGTTTATAGTTGCTAATGTAAATGCAGTAGCAAGTATAAATTAAGCTTAAAAAGTGATATAATAAGAAAGGCAGTTCGAAATAATTGGACTGCCTTTTTTTATTGTTCTTAACGTTGAAATTAATCCATTAGAATTTCAAGTATTTTTATTGCTGCTTCGCTAATTTTTGTTCCAGGCCCAAAAACAGCAACAGCGCCAGCATCAAATAAATATTGGTAATCTTGCGCCGGAATAACTCCGCCTACAACCACCATTATATCTTCTCTGTTGTATTTTTTAAGTTCTTCAATTACTTGTGGGACTAGTGTTTTATGACCAGCTGCTAATGATGAAACGCCCAAAATATGAACGTCATTCTCAATAGCTTGCTTTGCTGCTTCGGCAGGCGTTTGAAAAAGCGGACCTATATCCACATCAAAACCTACATCGGCATAACCAGTAGCGACTACTTTGGCACCGCGATCATGTCCGTCTTGCCCCATTTTGGCAATCATAATTCTAGGACGGCGGCCTTCTAGTTTGGCAAAATCGTCGGCTAGTTTTTTGGCTTGTTCAAAGCTTTTGTCGTCTTTTATTTCTTTACTGTACACGCCGCTAAAAGATTTAATTTGTGCTTTGTATCTTCCGAAAACGGTTTCTAGGGCATCACTGATCTCTCCAAGTGTCGTTCGGTTTCTCGCCGCTTCAACTGCAATTTCTAATAGATTACCATCTCCTGTTTTCGCACAAAGTATTAATTTATCTAAAGAATCTTGCACTTTTTTACTGTCTCTAGTTGCTTTGATATGATCGAGTTGTTCCAGTTGTTGCTTGCGCACCATTTGGTTATCAACATCTAGAATTTGCAAAGGATCTTCCTTTTCTAGGCGGTATTTGTTTACCCCCACAATGATATCTTGACCACTGTCTATGCGAGCTTGTTTGCGAGCTGCAGCTTCTTCGATACGTAGTTTCGGGATTCCAGCTTCGATTGCTTTTGTCATTCCGCCCAGTTCTTCGACCTCTTCTATGAGTTTCCAAGCGTTTTGTACAATTTCATCTGTCAGACTTTCTACATAGTAACTTCCAGCCCAAGGATCTACGGTTTTTGTTATTTTTGTCTCTTCTTGAAGGTATATTTGTGTGTTACGAGCAATTCTAGCCGAAAAATCAGTAGGTAATGCAATTGCCTCATCTAAGGCGTTTGTGTGCAAAGATTGAGTTCCTCCAAATGCCGCTGCCGCTGCTTCAATACAAGTACGCGCAACATTGTTAAAAGGATCTTGCTCTGTTAAACTCCAACCGCTAGTTTGACAGTGTGTTCGTAAAGCGAGTGATTTGTCGTCTTTTGGTTCAAATTGTTTGACCAGTTTGGCCCATATCATTCTTCCTGCACGCATCTTGGCAATTTCCATGAAATGGTTCATCCCAATGGCCCAGAAAAAAGACAAGCGAGGTGCAAATTCATCAATTTTCATTCCAGTTGCTAGTCCTGTTCGAATGTATTCTAGCCCATCTGCTAGGGTGTATGCCAATTCAATATCAGCAGTTGCTCCCGCTTCTTGCATATGGTAGCCTGATATTGATATCGAATTAAATTTGGGCATTTTTTTACTGGTATATTCAAATATATCAGCTATGATTTTCATTGAGGGAGTAGGAGGGTAGATGTACGTATTTCGTACCATGAACTCTTTTAAAATGTCATTTTGTATGGTTCCAGATAAGAATTCGGGTGCCACTCCTTGTTCCTCTGCGGCTACAATGTAAAAAGCCATAATAGGCAAAACGGCACCGTTCATTGTCATAGAAACGGACATTTCAGCCAGCGGAATCTGGTCAAACAACACTTTCATGTCTTCGACTGAATCTATGGCAACACCCGCTTTCCCTACGTCTCCAACAACACGTTCGTGATCAGAGTCGTATCCACGGTGTGTAGGAAGGTCAAACGCAATGGATAGCCCTTTTTGACCGGCAGCAAGATTTCTTCGATAAAAAGCATTGCTTTCTTCTGCAGTCGAAAAACCGGCATATTGACGTACTGTCCATGGCCTACGCACATACATTGTGGTGTATGGTCCGCGTAAATTTGGCGCAAAGCCAGCACCAAAATCAAGGTGCGTCAAGTCTTCAATATCAGTTGGTGAATAGGTAGGTTTTAAATTGATACCTTCGGCTGTGGCAAAATGTTTTGTTGCAGTCGATGGGCTACTAGCAGCTGGTTCGTTATTTTCTAGTTTAATATGGCTAAGGTCATTTCTTATCATCTTGACACTAATTTTTTGACGGTTTGTAATTGATTTCCGGAATCGATTTTATTCTAAATCTAGTCGTTCTTGCTCGATTTTTTCGGCCAGACGTTTTTCAATTATTGGAGTAATCAATGTTTTTCTTGGATTGATCTTTACAAAAGGAAAAAGTTCTAAATCCTGCTTCATGTGGTCTTCTTTGTTCGGGTATTTATTAGTTCCTAATAGGATTTCTTTACCCGAATCAAATAAAGCCTGTTCCTTGTCTGCGCTTTCTTGAATTTTTCTTTTGATGATTCCTTCATTCAGTTGTTTCAAAAATCCGCCATTGGCTTCGATGTCTTTGAACAAGACCAACGCTTTTTCGGCTAATTGATTGGTTAGTGTCTCAATATAGTAACTACCATCAGCGGGATTGTTTACCTTGTCAAAATAGCTTTCGTTTTTAAGAACCAGCAATTGATTGCGAGCAATACGATCTCCAAATTCGTTGTCTTTATGGTACAACGCATCATAAGGCAAATTAGCAATGGCATCAGCACCACCTAGAACTGCCGACATGCATTCAGTTGTCGTACGTAGCATATTTACATTATAATCATACAATGTTTTGTTGCGTTTTGTAGGGGTTACAAATAGATGACAGTCTAAATTGTGGTTGTATTCTTTTGCAATAAGTTGGTATAAAAGTCGGATGGCTCTTAGTTTTGCAATTTCAAAAAAGTAGTTAGTTCCTACTGCTACTTGAAAAACAATAGGATTATTGATTATTGGGATTCTATTAAAATATTCATTGGCATGCGCTAAACTGTACGCGATTTGCTGTACCATATTGGCTCCTGCATTTTGATACAAACTAGCATCAATACTTAGAATCGAATGGTTAGGCGTTGCAGTAGCAATTAAATTGAGCGTATCAAAGTTGGTTTTTTCATGGGTTGAAAACCAATTACCGTCTTTGGCTAATTGACCTATTGGGTCTAAGTTGATAAAGATGTTTGCTTTTTTTTGCGAACCAATTTGATTTATTTTAGCTACGAAATCGATTGAAATAAAATTCAAATTAAAGTAAACAGAAACATTTTCTAAAGGTAAGTTTTCTAGCAGTTTACTAATGTCTACAGTGTCGTTTTCTATCGTAAAACGAAGGCTTTCCGCACCTCTATTTAAAGAATCTACAGCTCTTTCGATGGATTTTTCAATATCAAAAACAAATATGTTTTGACATATTTTAAATTCAGACGCCTTGGTTGTGATCGCATACGCTTTAGTAAACTCATCTTTATGATAAAAAGGCTTTACCTTTATATCTTCGGGGGAATTCCAAATTAAGGTATTGTTATAATCGGCTCCTTTTAGTTCAAACTGGATTTTTTGTTTCCATTGTTTGGAAGAAACAGGGTCGAAATCTTCAAATAAATTAGTAGCCATTGAAATAGTGTTTATAATTTAATTTTTATTGCTGTCGTCTAGCGTATCACCTTCAAACTCGATGAGGTAAATGTCCTCACTGTCTTTTTTCATGTAGTAATTCTCGCGTGCATATTTTTCTATTTGTTCAGGATTTTTGAGTTGCTTGATTTGCCCTTCATCTTTTTTTAATTCCTGTTTGTAGTACTCTTTATTATCTTCTAATTCTTCAATTTGATCGTTTAAAAAGCGATGATCAAAATAAGAATAGTTGTCTAAAAAAATCATCCAGGTGCCAAAAAAAAGTAAAACCCAGACGTATTTATTACTTAAGAATTTAAACCAAGCTTTGTCTTTGTATGGATTTGTCATTTATTTTTTGTTAAGCCCTTATTTGTTTTTCGAATTGCTATAAAAATACAATAAAATTATAGAATTCTTTGGTTAATCACTGCTCTAACCACATCAATAGCAACAGTGTTGTATTTATCGTTTGGAATAATGATATCTGCAAAAGCCTTAGTAGGCTCAATAAATTGTTGGTGCATTGGTTTTAGCGTATTTTGGTAACGATTTAAAACTTCATCCATATCGCGACCACGTTCTGCAATGTCTCTTTTTAAACGACGAATTAGTCTTTCGTCTGAGTCGGCATGAACATAAATTTTTACATCAAATAAATCTCTAAGTTCTGGATTTGCCAAAATTAAAATTCCTTCAACAATCATCACTTTTCTTGGGTGCGTTGTTATTGTGTCTTCTGTTCTGTTGTGTGTTACAAAAGAATAAACGGGTTGGTGAATTGTTTTTTCGGCTTTTAATTCTTTTAAATGGGCTACTAATAATTCGAAATCAATAGCTCTGGGATGGTCAAAATTAATTAATGCACGTTCGGCAAAACTTAAATTGTTGTTTTCTTTATAATATGAATCTTGAGAAATAATACCTACTTCTGCTTCTGGTAATTCATTCATGATTTGATGAACTACTGTTGTTTTTCCACTTCCTGTTCCTCCTGCAATACCGATAATAAGCATAAAATAGTTGAGTTATATATTTATGGAACAAAAATAGCAATTTAATTGCGAGCGGTTTTTGTTTTTGCTGGAAATCTTGTTAATTTGATATACTTATTTTTGGTGTTTTTTGGATTTGTAATTTACCTCACTTATTCTTTTCTTTTTTTTTTAGATCTAATTTGAATAAGCGTCAAAAAAAAGAGAGCGCTAACCAATTAGCGCTCCAGTTTTTCAAATTAGTGATTTGTTATTTCTTCTTTTTTGCTTTTATCATCATTTCTAGTTGGTCCCAAAGTTCTTCTGGAATGGCTTCTAGTAAATTAAATTGTCCAGCTCCTTTGAGCCATTCGCCTCCATCAATCACAATCACTTCGCCATTTACATAAGCCGAAAAGTCAGAGACTAAATACGCAGCTAAATTGGCTAATTCTTGGTGATCCCCCACACGTTGTAAAGGCACTTTCT
The DNA here is from genome assembly GCF_014305155.1 of Flavobacterium muglaense. Taxonomy (GTDB): domain Bacteria; phylum Bacteroidota; class Bacteroidia; order Flavobacteriales; family Flavobacteriaceae; genus Flavobacterium; species Flavobacterium muglaense. The sequence goes on along the minus strand of NZ_JACRUK010000001.1, from coordinate 43,443 downwards.
TGGCCATGTCAAACTTTTCGGCTAGATCTCCTGGTAGTAGTCTATCCCAAGCGCCCTTTGTAGGGAATGGTCCGGGTGCTATTGCATTGGTTCGAATGCCATATTTTGCCCATTCTACAGCAAGACTACGTGTCATTGCAAGAACTCCAGCTTTGGCAGTTGCGCTTGGAACAACATAAGCCGATCCTGTCCAAGCATAGGTAGTTACAATGTTTAAGATTGACGACGTGGTTTGTTTAGTATCAATCCAATGTTTCCCAAAAGCAAGTGTACAGTTTTTGGTTCCTTTTAAAACAATATCAATCACAGTGTCAAACGCATTTGCAGATAATCTTTCGGTAGGAGAAATGAAGTTTCCTGCAGCATTATTTAGCAGTACATCAACTTTGCCAAAAGCTTTTAATACTTCTTGCAACATATTCTCTACTTCCTCGTAATGACGTACATCACATTGCAAAGGCAAGCATGTTCCTCCCGTTTCTGTTTCTAGTTCTGATGCGGTATTTTTTAGTTTGTCTAAATCTCTCGAGGTAATGGCAACTTTAGCTCCCAATTCTAAGAAATATTTAGTCATCGCTTTTCCTAATCCGCTTCCTCCACCGGTTACAACTATTACTTTGCCTACTAGTGCGTCATCGCGTAACATCTTGTCTGTATAACTCATAATGTGTTTTTTATTGTAAATATAACAAATTTAATTTAGTATGCATGCATACTAAATTAAAAATAATTTAGATCTTGCTCAATCTTTTTGCAGCTTCAGCTAAGGTAATGTCGTCTTTTGCAAAGCAAAAGCGTATGAGCTGATGGTCTTTTTTGTTTTCATAAAATGTAGAGATGGGAATGGCGGCAACGCCGTAGTCTGTAATTAATTTTTTGCAAAAATCTACATCGTTTTCATTTGAAATACTAGCGTAAGAAGCTACTTGAAAATAGGTTCCTTCGCAAGGTAAGAGTTCAAACCGACTCCCTTTTAATAAGTTTCGAAAGTAGTTGCGTTTTTCGATATACATTTGACTTATTTCTTCGACTGATACGAGGTCTAAGTACTCACTAATCGCAATTTGACAAATGCTATTGACACTAAATACTAGAAATTGATGTACTTTTTTAATTTCGATCATCAAATGTTCTGGCGCAATGAGGTAGCCAATTTTCCAACCCGTTACATGGAACGATTTGCCAAATGAAGATACCATGATACATCGGTTTAGAATTGCTGTTCTACTGTGTGCAGATATATGCTTTTTTTCGAATGTGATGAATTCGTAAACTTCATCTGATAACACAAGAATGTTTGGGAATTGAACTAATATATTTTCAAGTGCATCAAAATCCGATAACTCCCAGGTTTTTCCTGTAGGATTATGTGGGTTGTTGATGATGATCATTTTTGTTTGTGCAGTACAAGCTTGTTCAATTTTTTTCCAGTTTGGAGTGTAATCATCGTTGAGGGAAACACGCACTGGAATAGCATTGCATAATAAAACAGGAGCTTCGTAACAATCATAACTAGGGTCTAAGATAATTACTTCATCTTTTGATTCTACTAGCGCTTGAATTGCCGTAAAAATCCCTTGCGTAGCACCTGCAGTTACTAGTATTTCGTTTTCTGGCAAAGGAGTCCGGCCGTACGATTTTTGAATTAATAAACTAATCTTGTTCAATAAAGGAGGATAACCAGCCATTGGCAAGTATTGATGACTATTTTGCGTAGCTAGTTGCCCTACAATAGTCGTCAGTTTTTGGTCTACCGGGAAATTAGGAAAACCCTGTGAAAGGTTAATAGCATTATATTCGGCTGCCATTTTTGACATCACCGTAAATATGCTTGTTGTTATGTTGGGTAGTTTACTCATAAAAAAATCTTTAAATCTAATTATAAAAATAGCCTTTTATAATTAGATTTAAAGATTTAGCGTGCGAACTAATTCGAAATTATTTTATAATTATTTACTGCCCGAATTATATCCATCATGAAACCCTGTTGTAATATCCTTTTTAACTTGTTTCCAGTCGTAAACTGTTTGAATAGCGAACAATGCAACCATTCCTAATACAAATATTTTAAGATCCCTGTTGTTTATTTTCATCTTGCTAGGTTTTAGTTTAGTTAATATAGTAAAGATAATAAAATATTCTAAATGTAGTTTTAAAATTACATTTTATGAATAATAAATATAGTCGGGCGCTTATGCAAGTCGATTGTCTCTTTTTTCCAAGCTGCAATTTTCTTTGTTTTAATGTATTCTGTTGGCAATGTAATATCAGTGGCAATACATAAATGCGTTTCCGGATTTAGAGTCTGTATTAAATCTTCTAATAGTTTATTGTTGCGATAGGGTGTTTCTATGAAAATTTGAGATTGATTTTTCTCAAATGAAATGCGTTCCAGGCTTTTAAAACTGGCTTTCTTTTCGTCTTTTTCAATAGGGAGGTACCCATGAAAAGTAAAGCTTTGGCCATTCATTCCAGAGGCCATCATTGCTAGTAAAATAGAAGAAGGTCCTACAAGAGGAATAACTTGAATTCCTTTTTCGTGCGCTAGTTTTACAATTACAGCACCAGGATCAGCAACGCCAGGACAGCCTGCTTCGCTCATTAATCCCATGTTTTTGCCTTCTAGTAATGGTTTAATGAAATCAAGGTGTTCTTTAACCTCGGTGCGTTTGTTCAATGTATATAAAACTAATTCAGATTGTTTTTTCTCTGGATTAACTTCTTTGATTGATTTTCGGGCCGTTTTGTCGTTTTCTACAATGTAATGATCTATAAAGTCAATGGTCCTTTTTACGGTTTGAGGTAAAACATCCATTGGGTCACATTCTCCCATTGTAGTTGGGATTAAATAGAGTTTTCCTAATAAAGCGTTTGGTTTCATTGTGTGTATTTTTAAGTTTAATTCGAATATAAAAACACAAAGAACAGCATTAAAAAATAAAGAAATTTGTTTTGGATCGAAAAAACAATCGAACGTTACAAGTGTTTCTCTTTTAGTTTTTTAGCAATCGTATCACATGCTTCATTTAGCATGTTATAAACCATATCAAATCCGTTTGGCATTCCATAATAAGGATCCGGAACATCAACATTTTCGTTGGGGTACAATTCGTTCAATATGATTTGTACTTTGTTTTTTTCTTCTTGGGTAGGAGCTAAGTCAATTAGATCGTCATAGTTGGACTTGTCCATAGCATAGATATAATCGAAATTTTCAAAATCATCAGGGCTAAATTGTCGTCCTTTTTGTTTTGAAATATCTATTTTGTTTTTTTTGGCCGTCTTGATAGAGCGTGGATCTGGTGCATGGCCTATGTGCCAAGAACCAGTTCCTGCTGAATCTACTGTAAATTTTTGTTTTGGAAGTTTAGAAGCTAAAATGCCTTCTGCCAATGGTGAACGGCAAATGTTGCCTAAACATACCATTAAAATTTTTACGGGCATGGTATTTTTATAACGTTAGTTTTTTGTGAATATCGTCAACAAATTTCTTGAACTGTTTGTCAGTAGCAACTAAGTTGTCAACGGTTTTACAAGCGTGTAATACGGTAGCGTGATCACGATCTCCAATTTGTGAGCCAATGTTGGCCAAAGAAGCTTTTGTGAATTTCTTCGCAAAAAACATGGCTAATTGTCTTGCTTGTACTACGTGTCTTTTTCTAGTTTTTGATTGCAATGTTTCTAAATCCAATTGGAAATAATCAGAAACAATTTTTTGAATGTAATCAATAGAAATTTCACGTTTCACGTTCTTTACAAATTTCTCCACTACACTTTTAGCAAGGTCAATAGTCACTTCTTTTTTATTGAAAGAAGATTGTGCTATTAAGGAAATTATTGCTCCTTCAAGTTCACGAACATTTGATTTAATGTTGCGTGCTACATATTCAATGATTTCATCTGGCATATCAACTCCATCACGATACAAGATGTTTTTCAAGATTGAAATTCTTGTTTCGTAGTCTGGTTGATGCAACTCAGCAGATAATCCCCATTTAAAACGAGATAATAAGCGTTGCTCAATATCTTGCATATCAACAGGCGCTTTATCCGAAGTAAGGATTACTTGTTTTCCGTTTTGGTGTAAATAGTTAAAAATGTGGAAAAACACATCTTGCGTACCTGATTTACCCGAAAGGAATTGTACGTCGTCAATAATTAAAACATCAATTAATTGATAGAAGTGAATGAAATCATTTCTATTGTTTTTCTTTACGGAGTCAATGTATTGTTGTGTGAAAATCTCGGCAGAAATATATAAAACCGTTTTTTCAGGATATTTGTCTTTGATCTCAACTCCTATGGCATGCGCTAAGTGTGTTTTACCTAGTCCTACACCTCCAAAAATCAATAAGGGGTTGAAAGATGTTCCTCCAGGTTTATTGGCAACAGCCATACCTGCAGAACGCGCTAATCTATTTGAATCCCCTTCAAGGAAATTATCAAAACTATAATTAGCGTTAAGTTGTGATTCGATTTTTAAATTTCTAATTCCCGGAATTACAAATGGATTTTTTAATTCAGGATCGATGTTTTTAAAAGGAGCGTCCACATTTTGTGGTTTCATTGGTGCTCTATTAGCACTAGGTAATTGTTCCGTAAACGGTTGTTTATTACCATAAGTGTTTTCCATCTTGATTTTATAAAGTAACTTTGCGTTTTTACCAAGTTCTTTAGTTAATGCCACTTTTAATAATTTGACATAGTGTTCTTCAAGCCATTCGTAGAAAAATTTACTAGGAACTTGAATATATAACGCATTATCGGTAAGCTCAACTGATTTGATCGGTTCAAACCAAGTTTTGAATGCTTGGTCTTGAATGTTGTCTTTGATAAAAGACAAGCAGTTTTCCCATACTGATTGAGCAGTCTTGTTCATAAATTCTGTGTAAATTATTTTATTTAGTAATCGATATTTTGTTGAATAAAATCAAATAATATTTGGTTTTTTTCGGGGTAACAAATATGTGAACAAATTTCTGTAAAAAAAAATAATTAGAGGTTGATTTTAAACAAATATTGTTGTAAGTAGATATTGAGACATAAAAAATTAATAAAAAAAATAGATTTTATAATGAAAGAACATGAATATTCAGTAAGAGTTAGATACGCCGAAACGGATCAAATGGGTGTGGTTTACCACGGTAATTATGCACAGTATTTTGAGATGGGTCGGGTGGAATGGCTTAGAAACCTTGGGGTTTCTTACAAATGGATGGAAGAGAATGGTGTGATGCTTCCAGTGGTTTCATTGAACATAAATTACAAAAAACCGGCGAGATATGATGATCTTTTAAGAGTTAAAACTATTTTTAAAAGTCAGACTAGTGTTAAGATAGAATTTGACTACAAAATTTATAATGAAAAATCGGAGTTATTAACAATTGGCAACTCAGTTTTGGTTTTTGTAGACATGAAAACAAGTCGTCCTGTGGTACCACCTGACTATGTAAAAGAGAAACTTTTGAGTATTTAGGATTTAGTCTGGAATAAAGTAATTATTCTTTAATTTTAATCTCAATTTCATAAATAGAATTAAAAATGTCGAAAATCGTTTCGGCATTTTTTTTACGTGTTTTTATTTCGATTTTACCAATTGGTAATCCTGTTTCTTTTTTGATTTCCATTTCTTGTAAAACGATGCCGAGTTTTTTTTCTTTAATCACTCGCATCACTTTATTCATGTTTTGATAATCAAATGAAATGACATAATGAATGTTAATCGTTTTTTCTACAATTGTACAATTTGCAAGCGTGAGCTGTGCGACAGTTTTATAGGCCGAAATTAATCCACCAACACCTAATTTAGTCCCGCCAAATAATCGAACCACAACAATCAATGTATTTGTAACGTCAAAGGATTGCAATTGTCCATAAATAGGCATTCCTGCGGAGTTGCTAGGTTCGCCATCATCATTGGCTCTGTAAGCTAGTGTATCAGTACCTATTTGATAGGCATAACAGAAGTGCCCTGCGTTGGGATGTTTTTTTCTAAGTACATCAATGATTGGTTTTACCTCTTCTTCTGATTCAATTGGAAAAGCATAACCGTAAAATTTACTGTTTTTCTCTTTGAATAAAATTTCATCAGGTTCGGTTTCAATAGTATTATAGGTGTCTTTTTCTTCCAAAAGGGATAATTAAAGGATGTTTTTTGTAAATAAATCAATGACGTCTTCTTGGCCTACTTGCAGATTCCAAACCTGTAGTCCGATGGAAAGTGCGGCATCGGTATTTTCTTTTTTATCATCTACAAACAAAGTGGTTTTGGCTTGCAATTCATGATTGTTTAAAAGCTGCTGGTAAATTGCGGTATCTGGTTTTCTCATACCCATTTCAAATGAAAAGTACACTTTTTCGAAACATTGGTAAAAATCACTGTAAAATGAAATCCCGCTTTTGTGTTCAAATCGGCTGATGTGTATGGCATCTGTATTGCTCAATAAAAATAAGCGGTATTTTTTGGATAGCAATTGCAGAAATTCCAATCGATAGAGAGGGAAGTCTAGTAATACTGCATTCCAAGCTTTTTTTATTTCTTTTATACTGGCAGTGGGAATCTGTTTTTGAATACCGTTTAGGAATTGCTCTTCGGATATTTCACCTTTTTCAAATGAAAAGTTCAGCTGCTGGAGTTCTTTATTCCATTCTTGTAACCCTAAATTTTTAAGGCCGTCAACTGTAGCTTGTTTGTCGAGATTGATGAAAATATCGCCAAAATCAAAAATGATAGTATCAATCATGGTTGCTGTAAATTAGTAATTCATCGGTGCCAATCGAGTGTTTTTCGAATTGTTTTTTTTCTAATAGAGGTGCTTTTGTTCCTGATAGAAAAAAAGGAGCACCCTTAAAAACTCTTGCTTCGTCCCATAGGTCTTCGGCTATAAAAGTCTGTAAAGTTTGTCGGCCTCCTTCAATTATAACCGACTGTATTTGGTGTTTATAAAGCACATTTACTACCTGTAAAGCTATATTTTGCTTAAAATCAATACATTCAAAGATACAGTTTTCTGTAGAAATAGCGGTTGTAGTTTTAGTTAAAATGATTGTTTTTGTTTGATTGTCAAATACATGATTGCTGTGTGGTATGCGACTGTTTTGGTCTATAATAATGCGTACCGGATTATGTCCGCTCCAGTCTCTAGCGTCTAATTTTGGGTTGTCGTCAATAGCAGTTTGGGTGCCTACTAAAATAGCTTGCTCCTCAGTTCTCCATTTATGCACCAGTTGACGTGAATAGGTATTGGTAATCCAAACGGGTTTGTTTTCTAATTTGGTTGTAGGTGCTATGAAGCCGTCTTGGGTTTCGGCCCATTTTAAAATGATGTAAGGCCTCTTCTTTTGATGAAAAGTAAAAAAACGCTTGTTCAACTCATTGCACTCGGCTTCTAGAACGCCTACAGTAACGTTGATTCCAGCGGCAATTAATTTTTTAATTCCGTTACCCGCCACTTTTTCGTTGGGATCAACAGTTCCTATTACCACATTTGGAATTTTATTTTGGATAATCAAATCGCAACAAGGTGGTGTTTTTCCAAAATGACTGCAAGGTTCTAGGCTTACATATATAGTAGCCTTTTGCAATAGCGATTTGTCTTTAACGGAATTGACAGCATTTACTTCGGCATGTGGTTGTCCGGCTTTTTTATGCCAGCCTTCGCCAATAATGGTGTCGTTATAGACTATAACGCTTCCTACTAACGGGTTTGGATACGTAGTTCCCAATCCGTTTTTTGCTAATTCGATGCAACGCTTGATGTATGTTTCATTTTTCTTCACCATACAAAAGTAGTTATTTTTGAGTTTATGATTTAGTTTAAAAATAGGTCTAAATAACAATAAAGTATTTCTATTTTTGTGTTTTAATAATTATAGCGTTTATCAATAATGGAAAACTGGGTCATTAGAAAAATAGAAAAAAAGGACAATCAAGGAGTTGCACAATTAATTCGCTCTGTTTTTGATGAATTGAATATCCCAAAAGTAGGAACCGCTTATGCGGATCCCTATTTAGACCTGATGTATGAGGAATATAGCAAACCAAAATCGGCTTATTTTGTAGTTGAAAGTCAAGGTCGCGTAGTAGGAGTAGCGGGCGTAGCACCACTAGAAAACGAAGCAGCGTCTATTTGTGAGCTGCAAAAAATGTATTTTGCTCCCGAAACTCGTGGTTTAGGTATTGGTAGTCAAATGATGACTATTTGTTTGCAAACGGCCAAAGAGTTGGGCTTTGAAAACTGTTATCTAGAAACAATGCCTTATATGCTAGATGCTCAAAAATTATATAAAAAAGTAGGTTTCGAATACATTGATGGTCCTATGGGAGCTACGGGACATACTTCTTGTCCGGTTTGGATGTTGAAAAAACTATAAGACAGCAAGAAATAATTTTATGCCTTTACAAAAGCAATAAACAAAGCAATGAAAATTAAAGAATACAGAACACAATTCATAACTAGCTTGTCGCCAATTCATGGAGAGGATGAGGCGGAAAGTTTTTTCTATCTCATTCTCGAACAGAAGCAGCAATTAAAAAGAATTGATTTAGCCTTACAGCCTGATTTGGTTTTGTCTCAAGATGAAATTGTGATTTGGAATGCGCTTTTGGATCAGTTGAAACTGGAAATTCCGGTTCAGTATTTATTAGGCAAAACTAGTTTTTATGGTTTGGATTTTGAAGTGAATGAAAATGTATTGATTCCGAGATCAGAAACCGAAGAATTAGTCGAATGGATTATTGAAGTACAAAAGTTGAACAACAATTCGCCGTTGCGAATTTTAGATATTGGTACGGGAAGCGGTTGCATCGCTATTTCATTGGCTAAGAATATTCCAAACGCTCAGGTTTATGCAGTTGATGTGTCCGAAAAAGCTTTGGCTACAGCCAAAAAAAATGCAGCATTAAATACAGTGGATGTTACTTTTATCCATCAAAATATTCTTGAAACAGATGATTTATTGCAAGAGTTTGATGTGATTGTTTCGAATCCTCCGTATGTTCGGAATTTAGAAAAGGTAGAGATTAAAAAGAATGTTTTAGACAACGAGCCGCACTTGGCGTTGTTTGTCGAAGATACAGATGCTTTGATTTTTTATAAAAAAATAGCCGAATTGGGTTTGAAAAATTTAGCTCCAAACGGCTTATTGTTTTTTGAAATCAATCAATACCTAGGAAAAGAAATGATTGGGTTATTGCAAAACTTGAATTTTAAAAACATTGAACTGCGTAAAGATATTTACGGAAACGATCGAATGACAAAAAGTAATATCTAATTGAAAAATATTTTATTCGTATCGCAATGCCTCGATTGGGTCTAGTGTTGATGCTTTTATTGCAGGATATAACCCAGAGATAATTGCTACAATAAAACTAGTTAAAAAGGCTGCGAAAATGGCAACCCAAGGAATTACAAAAGCAAAATCCATAGCCGTTGCGATTCCATATCCAATTAGGATTCCAAAAATAATCCCCATTAATCCACCCAGTTGCCCTATTAGTAAGGTTTCTATAAAAAATTGAATAGCAACGGTGCTTTTTTTGGCACCCAACGCTTTTCGAACACCAATTTCTCTTGTGCGTTCTGTTACTGAAACGATCATAATATTCATCAATGCGATCGACGAACCAAGGATGGTGATGATACCAATTAACCATGAGGCCAATCCTAGATATTTAGTAATCCCTAGAATTCGATTAATCAAATCATCAGATCGAACAACGCCAAAATTATTGTCCTTTAACGGACTCAGTTTTCGCACTCTACGCATGGTGCTGTTTGCGTTGTCGATGGCTTGGTCCAGTAATTCTTTTTTAGACACCATGACGCTCATGGTGTAATTGATATTGGGCGCAGTAAATAAAGAGCGCGCCACTTGAATAGGAATTAAAACTCGTAAATCTTGGCTGTTGCCAAAAGTGGAGCCTTTTTCTTTTAGTACTCCAATAACTTTAAAACGGGCACCACGGATAGAAATAATTTTATCTATTGGATTGATGTCTTTTAAAAGTCCTTTTTGAAAATCAGATCCTACGATACAAGTATAGGTGTTGTTTGAAATATCAAAACCATTAAAATTTCGTCCTAAGCTTGTTTCTAAACCAGAATTGGTAATAAAATGTTCGTCAACGCCCACTACTGAAATTTCAGGGTCAGTTTTTGTTGCTTCAAATTTTACTTCGGCTTTAGATGTTGCTGTGAAGGATAGCGAGGTTTCTGTAAAAGGGTATTTGTATTTATTTTTAAAAGCTACGGCTTCAGGATAGGAGATTATAGGATTGATAATCTCTCGATCTTCACCACGTCTACGGGTTGTGTTTTCGTATTGATTGATATTAAAAGTATTGGCTCCCATTGATGCAAAATCAGAGGAGATTGTATTTTCTAAAGCGGATACTACTGTTAGTATCCCTACTAGGGCTGTAATTCCTATTGCAATGATTAAAACGGTGAGTATTGTACGCAATAATTGCGTTCTAATAGAACCAACTGCAATTCGAACATTTTCTTTGAATAAATTTAGCATCATACAAGTTTGACACGAAAATACAATTTTTGTTACAAGTTTGTTTTAGAAGAAGTATTTTTTATTTAAAAAAGTTGATATTTGTTGTAGGAAAATCATACTTTTAAGGAGTTTGCACTTCTTGAAATTCACATATTTTAAAAAAAATGAAAAATATCTTTTTTACACTTTGTTTGATTGTTTTTATTAGCAATATTGGACGTGCGCAGGTTTTTAAAATTAATAGATTGATTGTTGATAAAGAGACAAAATCTCCTTTAGAAAATGTTAGTGTTTCTAATGATATTGATAACTCATCAACTAATCAAGAAGGTTTTTTTGTTTTTAATTCGAGCAAAAATGAAATTAATTTTAATTTGTTGGGTTATAATTCCATTAAAACTACTTTCGATAGTATTGCAAAAAAGGACACTATTTTTATGGAATCCAAAGCTTTTGTATTAGATGAAGTACTTGTTTCGAATGTTGAGCCTTTTATGAAAAAAGTATATGATAAAATGAATGATAATTTCATCAAGGAGTATACAGTTAATTTCTTTTTAAGAAGTGTACTTAAAAAAGAGGATAGTATTATTATTTTACAAGATATTCAGGGAAAAAGAGGGAAGTATGACAACTCAAAGAAGCCTTATGATATCGAAGTTGTAAACATGAGAAAGACTAGTTTGTTCGAAAAAAAGAATGCTATTGATTTTACATTGCCGGACTTCAATCAGTTTTTTAGTCCGCCACTACCAATACGAGAGAACACAAATTTTACGGAGGTAGTTTATAACGATGTTGATTTTCGAAAAATACTGTTTGAAGCAAAAGAAAAAAATAGTTGGGGGCAAATATTAAAAGGTTATTTTATCATCAATAAAAATGATTATACGATCGTGGAGCATTATATATCATTGTATGACGATCCGGATCAAATACCTTATGTAAAATTTACCTTATCGAGTACGCGCTATAGAAATACTAAATACGAAAGATTTGTTAGTTACGGTAAAAACGAAGTTTTAAATAAATATTATTTAAAAAGTTCAAAGCTTAACACTCAGTTAGAAGTTTTGAGAAATAAAGAAGATAAAAAAGCAGTTTATATTGATTTTACTATGGACTATTTTATAACCAACGCAATTAGTTATGATAAGGTTGAATCAAATTTTGCTGTTGATAAAGATATATTTAAAGCCAAGTTTCCTTATTCGGCCGAGTTTTGGAACAATCAAAATCAACTACCACTTACAACAGAATTAAAAGTTTTTTTGAAAAAAGTATCTCAAAATAAAGATAAAAAGAAGGAATTTGAGATAATAGGGAATTTCTAAAATTTTTTATTTAAAAAATAAGATATTTGCAATCCTATTTATGAAGTTAAAATAAAAAACAGCGACCTTAAAAATCCAGTTTAGTTTAAAATTCATAATCTATCATTTAAAATTCATAACTTATTGTAATGGCATCAAAACCAAGTATACCTAAAGGAACAAGAGATTTTTCACCTACTGAGGTGGCAAAACGTCAATATATCATGCAGATTATCAAAAGCAATTTTGAGAAATTTGGTTTTCAACCGATCGAAACCCCTTCTTTTGAAAACTCGGATACATTGATGGGGAAATATGGAGAAGAGGGAGATCGTTTGATTTTCAAGATATTAAACTCTGGCGACTATTTGGCGAAAGCCAATGTTACTCACTTAGAAAGCAAAGACAGTACGAAGTTGACGTCTAGCATATCAGAGAAAGCGTTGCGTTATGATTTGACAGTACCGTTTGCAAGATATGTGGTGCAGCACCAAAATGATATCGAGTTTCCTTTTAAACGATACCAAATCCAGCCTGTATGGCGTGCCGATCGCCCTCAAAAAGGACGTTTTAGAGAGTTTTTTCAATGTGATGCCGATGTCGTAGGTTCAAAATCGTTATGGCAAGAGGTTGAACTAGTGCAACTATATGACACTGTTTTTACTGCTTTAGGTTTAGAGGGAGTAATCGTAAAAATTAATAATCGTAAAATTTTATCTGGAATTGCTGAGGTAATTGGAGCATCCGATAAATTGATCGATTTTACGGTAGCTTTGGATAAACTTGATAAAATAGGGGAGGACGGAGTAAAAAAGGAAATGATCGAAAAAGGAATTGATGAGGCGGCTATTGCAAAAGTGCAACCTTTGTTCAATTTTACAGGAACGATTTCAGAAAAAATAGAAAAATTATCACAACTTTTGGCAGTTTCTGCCGAAGGGATGAAAGGAGTAGAGGAGTTGCGATTTATTTGTGAGAAGGTTATGGCGCTTGGTTTGTCATCAGCAATTCTAGACTTAGATGTAACACTGGCACGCGGACTTAATTATTATACAGGAGCTATTTTTGAAGTTGCTCCGCCAAAAACGGTTGCCATGGGTTCTATAGGTGGCGGTGGTCGTTATGACGATTTGACGGGAATCTTTGGATTGAAAAACATGAGTGGTGTAGGGATTTCTTTTGGTTTAGATCGAATTTATTTGGTAGTTGAAGAGCTTAACTTATTTCCAGAAACGGTTACTGCCTCTACAAAAGCGTTGTTTCTTAATTACAATGATGCAACCTCTTTTTACGCCATGAAAGCCATAAAAGAACTACGAGCTTCAGGTATAAAAGTAGAGCTCTATCCTGATGCTGTAAAAATGGCAAAACAGTTTCAGCACGCAGATAAACGCGCCATTCCGTATGCGGTAATTGCAGCAGAAAATGAAATGGAAGCTAATTTGTATTCGCTTAAAAACTTAGTTACAGGAGAGCAAGTTTCTCTCGATCTTGAAGGGTTAAAGCAACGATTATTGTAATAATTGCGATCGTTGTAAATATATATAAAAAAAAACAGTAGTGAACTTAGTTTTACTACTGTTTTTTTTGTGCGTATTGTTTTGAAATACTAAGCTTGTTTTGTGTTAAGTTTCTTTTCGATCGATTTTAAGATGTCCAGTTGTTTGGCTTGACTATCAAATAATACTTTGATTTGTTCCTCCAATAATAAGTCCATTTTTTCATGTAGGGCTCTAATCGCTAACTCGGCTTTTAAATTGATTAAATAATCGTTTTCGCTGCGAACTCGGTCTTTTTCTTCGACTCTATTTTGACTCATCATGATAACGGGCGCTTGCAGGGCGGCAATACAAGACAGGATTAGATTCATTAGAATAAAGGGATAGGGGTCGAAATTGTCTTTGACAGGAGTAATTGTGTTGATCAAAATCCACACAAATAAAATAATAAAAAACGAAATGATAAAAGCCCAGCTTCCGCCAAAACGAGCTACTTTATCGGATATTTTTTGCCCTCTTGTAAGTACATCCTCTGGAGGATTAAGTAGATTATTGATGATTAATTTTTCGTCGTCAATTGTTTGTTGTACAATTTTTTGAAGCTTAGCAAGCTGTGCTGTCTCTGAATTTAATAATGTTTTAGCGTCTTTATTCATTGTGGTTATTGTTTAGAAGTTTGAGTAGTGCTACAATCATAAACAAGATTATAAAAAGAATTCCGATAATTGCTTAGTAGCGGCTAATTATCTTTCTTTTTCGATTAAAATAGTTCGAAAGTTCAAAAAATGAGTGTAAGTATGGATATCTATTTTTTACAAAATAGGCATAAAAAAAGCTTTGTTTTAGTAAACAAAGCTTTTTCTGATATGAGGTAATCACGAATTAATAATTGTACAGTTGCAAATCTCAAATATTTTTAAATTTGAACCGGTAACAAACTTAAATAAATGAAATCATATATACTCTTAAAATTATATTAAAATTTAGTTTTCACAAAGAGTAAATACAACAAAATAGACCATTAAAAAAATAGCTTCAAATTAAACAATGACAATTTGACATTTTATAAGATTTGGCAGTACTTTTGCAATCCAAAGAAAAGTGAAAAAAATGAAGTTTAAGAATATTTTTAAAAACACAGGCAATATGGCTACTGAAAATACAGAAATGGATCCAAAAATTGAGGATGTAAATGTGGATAATACAACTAATGATGAGCAAGTTGTTGCTGAAGAATTAAGTGTTGAAGAGCAATTAGCGCAAGATTTAGCAAAAGAAAAAGACAAATATTTACGTTTATTTGCTGAGTTTGAAAATTACAAACGCAGAACGACTAAAGAGCGCATTGAGTTGTTTAAAACAGCAAATCAAGAAGTTTTGTTAGTGATGCTTCCTGTTTTGGATGATTTTGACAGAGCGGTTATTGAAATAGCTAAATCTGAGGATGAGGTACTAATGAAAGGGGTTGAGCTTATTCATGAAAAACTAAAAAGTACTCTAGTAGGTAAAGGATTAGAAGTAGTTGATGTAAAAGCAGGTGACGCATTTGATGCTGACTTTGCAGAGGCAATTACACAAATTCCAGCACCTTCGGATAGTATGAAAGGTAAAATTGTTGATGTTCTTGAAAAAGGATATAAATTGGGAGATAAAATTATTCGTTTTCCAAAAGTTGTAATTGGACAATAATTGAAAAAAATAATTTTTCACTTCTATAGCATTCAAAAAAAATAAAATGAAAAAAGATTTTTACGAGATATTAGGTATTTCAAAGGGAGCAGATGCTGCTGCTATTAAGAAAGCCTACAGAAAAAAAGCCTTAGAATTTCATCCTGACAAAAATCCTGGAGACAAATCGGCAGAAGAGAAATTTAAAGAAGCTGCAGAAGCTTACGAAGTTTTAAGTGACGCTGGTAAAAAAGCCAAGTACGATCAATACGGTCATCAAGCTTTTGATGGATCAGGCGGTTTTGGTGGTGGCGGTGGTCATCATGGTGGGATGAATATGGATGACATCTTTAGTCAATTTGGTGACATTTTCGGTAGCGCCTTTGGTGGTGGTGGCGGATTTGGTGGCGGTGGCGGAGGTCAACGTAGAACCAAAGGAAGCAACCTTCGAATCAAAGTAAAATTAACTTTGGAAGAAGTAGCTAATGGTGTAGAGAAAAAAGTAAAAGTAAAACGTAAAGTACAAGCGCCTGGCGTATCGTATAGAACGTGTTCTACTTGTAACGGTCAAGGGCAGGTAATGCGTGTGACTAATACAATTTTGGGTAGAATGCAATCGGCGTCTACTTGTCCTACTTGTGGTGGTTCTGGTCAAATTTTAGACAAAAAACCTGCTGAAGCTGATGCACAAGGAATGATTCTTGAGGATGAAACAGTTTCGATAAAAATCCCTGCCGGAGTAGTTGATGGCATGCAATTAAAAGTTTCTAATAAAGGAAATGATGCACCAGGGAACAGTGTTCCAGGTGATTTAATTGTTGCTATCGAAGAGTTAGAGCACGATTTGTTGAAACGTGAAGGAGAAAATTTACACTATGATTTGTATATAAGCTTTGCCGAAGCGGTTCTTGGAATCTCTAAAGATATTGAAGCCATCAATGGTAAAGTACGTATCAAACTAGAAGAAGGAATTCAATCTGGAAAAATTTTAAGATTAAAAGGAAAAGGAATTCCAAGTATCAACGGTTACGGAAGCGGTGATTTACTGGTTCATGTAAATGTTTGGACTCCAAAAACCTTAAACAAAGAACAAAAGCAGTTTTTTGAAAAAAATATGGAAGATGAGAACTTTGTTCCAAATCCTGAAAAATCAGATAAATCGTTTTTTGAGAAAGTAAAAGATATGTTTTCTTAAATTTTTAAAAGGTTAAAAATTAAATAGATCCCCCATCCTTGTATGAAATCAAGGGTGGGTTTTTTTATGGAACATTTTAGACTATTTCACTTCTAATTATTTACTTTTACATGCGCTAGACAATATCGAGTCCAGCCGATGAAATAAATTCAAAAACCAGCATGAGTATTTTACTTGAAGTTAATAAAGTAGTGAAGCAATACGGTGATTATGTAGCGCTTAACGAAGTTTCATTATCGGTTCCTAAAGGCAGTATTTATGGACTATTAGGTCCTAATGGGGCCGGGAAAACATCATTAATCCGAATTATAAATCAAATTACATTTCCAGATCGCGGCGAGATTATTCTTGATGGCGAAAAACTCCAACCCAAACACGTGCAATATATAGGCTACCTTCCAGAAGAAAGAGGCTTGTATACTAGTATGAAAGTAGGGGAGCAATGTTTGTATCTGGCACAAATGAAAGGTTTGTCCAAAGCTGAGGCCAAAAAACAATTGGATTATTGGTTTGATAGATTAGGAATTCAAGGTTGGTGGAACAAGAAAATTCAAGAACTTTCTAAAGGAATGGCCCAAAAAATTCAGTTTGTCGTTTGTGTTTTGCATAAACCCAAATTGTTGATTTTTGATGAGCCTTTCTCTGGTTTTGACCCCGTTAATGCTAATGTGATCAAAGAGGAAATTCTGGCTTTGAAAGAACAAGGAGCTACTATTATTTTTTCGACACACCGTATGGAAAGCGTCGAGGAATTATGTGATGACATTGCGTTAATACACAAATCAAATAAGTTATTAGAGGGGAAGCTTGTCGATGTAAAAAGGCAGTTTAAAACCAATAGTTACGAGGTTGGAATTTTATCCGATAACGTAGAAGGCTTGATGTATGACATTACACAAAAATTCACTGTAGGACCTGCAAATTTTAAATCCTTAAACAAGGAGTTGAAACTAGAAATACAATTAGGTACCGCTTTACCAAATGAATTATTGCACGTATTAACACAACGCGGGCAAGTCACTCATTTTGTCGAAAAAATACCAACAGTAAATGATATTTTTATTCAATCTGTAAGCGGAAAATAATTTTTGCTAAATCCTAAATTCTAAATTAAAAATGAGCATCATTTCATTAATCATAAAAAGAGAGTTTATTGCTAAAGTCCGCAATAAGTCTTTTATTGTAATGACTTTTTTAAGTCCGCTATTATTTGTTGGGATCGCCGCATTTGTAGGTTATTTAAGTTCGATGAAAGCAGAGACAAAACAAATCGCAATTCATGACGAGTCCGGTTTGTTTGTCAAAGATTTCATTGCCGAAAACAATAAAAAAGGCGAATATAAATACCTCGATTTGACTTTGGTCAATACACAAGTATTAAAAGACAGCATCACATCCGAAGGCTACGAAGGGCTTTTACTTATTCCAAAAACAACCAATCGTGCTGATTTTGAAAGCAATATTCAATTTATATCAAACAGCAGTCCTAGTATTTCTTTTATAGAAAAAGTGCAAAATGTCATAGGCAATAAAATCACCAATATCAATCTAGTACAAGCGCAACTGGATACTTTGGCTATTAAAAAAGCACAATCTGTAGTTAATATTAAATTGGCCAAAGCCTCAGGAGAGCAAAGCGTGAAAGGACTCAACGAAATTAAAATCGCTATTGGTGGTGGATTTGGGTACCTAATCATGATGTTCATTATCATTTATGGCAATATGGTCATGCGTTCTGTAATCGAAGAAAAAACAAATCGCATCATAGAAATCATCATTTCATCGGTCAAACCATTCCAGTTAATGATTGGTAAAATCATCGGAACTTCCTTGGCGGGAATTTTACAGTTTGTAATTTGGGCCGTAATTGGACTTTCGTTAATGTTTGCCGCTTCACTATTTTTTGGTGTCAATGTAGGACCAACTGCCAAATTGCCACCCGAATTAATGCATCAAGCACAGCAAGAATTTGCTAGTACAGCCCAAACGTATATCAAGGAATTATGGAATTTACCCATTGCTAATATTCTCCTTGGTTTTATCGTTTATTTCATTGGAGGGTATTTTCTATACAGTTCATTTTATGCAGCAATTGGTGCAGCAGTAGACAATCAAACCGACTCACAGCAATTTTTACTACCTATCATCATGCCATTAATGCTAAGTGTTTACGTGGGTTTCTTTAGCGTAATGAATGATCCACATGGCACAATCGCAGTCGTTTTCTCCATGATTCCGCTCACATCGCCCATCGTCATGTTAATGCGCATTCCGTTTGGCGTACCTTTGTGGCAAATCGCAATATCAGTCACACTATTATTCGCCACATTCTTTGCAGTAGTTTGGTTTGCGGCTAAGATTTATAGAGTCGGAATATTAATGTACGGCAAAAAACCAACATGGAGAGAGTTGTACAAATGGCTTAAGTATTAAAATAATTTGGAACTATTTCCTGCTTTCCGCTACAATCTTTTTTAAGTCGCAAAAAAAAAGCGTCTTAAAAAAGGATTTCCACTGCAATCAGGGTTAAAAATAGAGTAGCAATAATAGGGCGATTTGTACAAATTAAAACCTACAAATACCCACAAAAAAACAAAGAATATGCCTAAAATACTAATTATAGAAGACGAAGCAGCAATTCGAAGAGTACTTACAAAAATACTATCAGAAGAAAGTGAAACCTATGAAGTAGAAGATGCCGAGGATGGTGTCATAGGTTTTGAAAAAATAAAAAACAATGATTACGATCTGGTTTTATGCGACATCAAAATGCCAAAGATGGATGGTGTAGAGTTGCTAGAAGCAGTAAAGAAAATAAAGCCCGAAATTCCAATGGTCATGATCTCTGGTCACGGTGATATGGAAACAGCTATCAATACAATGCGTTTGGGCGCTTTTGATTATATTTCAAAACCACCAGATTTAAACCGTTTATTAAACACAGTACGAAACGCCTTAGACAAAAAACAACTCGTAGTTGAAAACAAGATTTTAAAGAAAAAAGTCAGTAAGAACTACGAAATGATTGGCGAAAGCGAAGCAATTGATCACATCAAAGTGATGATTGATAAAGTAGCCCCAACCGAAGCGAGAGTTTTAATCACAGGACCTAACGGAACCGGAAAAGAATTAGTAGCGCATCAATTACATGAAAAAAGCGATAGAGCCGATTTCCCTTTAATCGAGGTAAACTGTGCTGCAATCCCAAGTGAATTGATCGAAAGCGAACTTTTTGGTCACGTAAAAGGAGCATTTACCTCGGCAGTGAAAGACCGCGCAGGTAAATTTGAAGCTGCAGATAAAGGAACTATTTTCTTGGATGAAATTGGAGATATGAGTCTTTCGGCTCAAGCCAAAGTGTTGCGCGCTTTGCAAGAGAGCATGATCACTAGAGTAGGTGCCGATAAGGATATAAAGGTAGATGTACGAGTAGTAGCAGCAACCAATAAAGATTTAAAAGTAGAAATTGCCGAAGGGCGTTTCCGCGAGGATTTGTACCATAGATTAGCAGTGATTTTGATCAAAGTACCTTCATTAAATGATAGACGCGATGATATCCCAATGTTGATTGCTCATTTTGCCAATAAAATAGCAACAGAGCAAGGAACAGCGGTCAAAAAGTTTTCTAAAGATGCCGTGAAGTTATTGCAAGAATATGATTGGACGGGAAATATTCGCGAATTACGAAATGTAGTGGAGCGTTTAATAATCCTTGGTGGAAGCGAGATTTCCGAAAATGATGTGAAATTGTTCGCGTCAAAATAAAATAAATTTAACGATTTAAAAGGGCAAAGATTGGTACTTGATTTCAATTTTTCAATTTTTTAATCTTTCAATACAATAGAAATGAAATTAAAAAAAATTAACGAAGGTTTAAAAGAATCTTTGATTGAGAATGGCTTAACAGAAGCAAACGCCATGCAACAAGAGACTTTTTCAACTTTAAAAAGTGGTGCCGATTGTTTGATAATTGCACCAGCAGGAAGCGGAAAAACAACAACAATTGTGATCAATGTGATTCAGCAATTAGTGAAGGAAGGAGAGCAATCTCCACGAGCTTTGATAGTTGTTGCCGATAAAGACAAAGTATTAGAACTGTTAAGTATGTTTGAGAAGTACGGTAAACATACCGATTTGACTGTTTTTGGGGTGCATGATAAGGGCGACATGGATTATGACAAAAACTATATTTCAGGTGGTTGCGATGTATTGATAGGAACTCCTAATAAATTAAGCAATATGTTGTCTACAGCAGGATACAATGTAAACCGTTTAAAAATGTTCATCATTGACGATGCCGACCCAATGTTGCGCTTGCGTCATGAAACTAAGATTATGCGTATTTCAAGTAGTATCGCTAAAACACAACGTATTATTTTTGCTACCGAAATAACAGAACGTATCGAATCATTAGCAGATAAAATGTTAGTTGAACCGTATGAATTCGATTTTGAAGATTACGGAGATGAAGACGAGGAGGAAGAAGATGAGGACGAAAGCGAAAATAATTAAAAAATAATGCTGTGTAAAATTTTCAACGTACATGCGATGAAAACTTTTAAACATTAAACAAAAAAATAAAATTATTATGGGATTAATGAAAGTGTTTTCGGGAAGTGAAATTTTAGCGATTGCTTTGAAAGAAAAAATCGAAGAAATTGGAGTAGATGTTGTACAGAAAGACAACATTCAATCGGCTAGATTGGCAGGTTTTGGTAGTTATGGTCAAGCAGTTGAATTGTTTGTTCAAGAAACTGAATTTGGGAAAATTCATAAGATCATTGAGGATTTTAAAATGAATTTATAAACGGATTAAATTGTTATTGACTGCGCTCACTCGGAGGTTTTAGTGCCATACGAGTTGTCAAGTCGAGATGAATGATAGATAAAAAATGGACATGAAATACAAAATGCTAGTCTTAGACATGGATGATACCTTGTTGAATGACAACCACGAAGTGTCAGTTGAGAATAAGGAAATGCTTGCTAAAGCTCAGGAATTGGGTGTTCATGTAGTTTTGGCTTCAGGAAGGCCAACTCCTGCAATGATTACTTACGCCAAAGAGTTGAACTTGCATGATTCTTATATGATTTCGTATAATGGAGCTGTAATTTCAGATTTAAAAGAAGATAAAATCATATTCGAACAAACACTTAGTCAGCAACAAATTCATGAGTTGTACGATTATAGCGTTACAAGCAAGACTCATATTATTACCTACGTAGGCGGGAAAATTGTGAGTGAAACAGATTCGGAATACATTGATATCGAAAAAAACATAACTGGTTTAGAACATAATAAAGTAGCTAGTTTTAAAGCCGAAGTGCAGTCTTCAGCTATTAAATGTATTTTATTAGAAGAACCTGCTTATTTAAAGGAAGTAGAGAAAGACTTAAAATTGGCAATGCCACATTTAAGTGTTTGTATGTCTAAACCTTTCTTTCTAGAAGTAGCCCAAAACGGAATAGACAAAGGTTTTAGCATTAAATTCCTAGCCGAAAAACTAGGTGTGCTACAGTCAGAGATTATTGCTGTGGGTAACGCGGGTAACGATTTAACAATGATTGAATATGCCGGATTAGGAGTTTGGGTAGACAACGTTGATCCTGAGTTAAGAGACAAAGCCGATGTTATTGTGGCTTCAAATAATAACCACGGCGTTGCTGAGGTGGTGAGACGTTTTATATTGGCTTAGAATCTTTTAAAGTTTAATTGAACCATTAAGAAATTAAGGATAGTTAAGAGTTGATCTTGATTGCAATTGATTTCTTAATGGTTTTTTTGTGTGCAGTAACTCTGTGATTAATGCGTTCTTTTTTTATTTCTATAGCACATATAGGTTTCTATTTGAATTTTTTATCGGGGTTTCTATTGGTATGAAAAACAGATAAAATGACAATGTTGCTTTTGTTTTCGATTGAATAGACTACAATGTATGTTTTTTTAATAGCTACTTGTCTGAAATAGCTTTGGGTCTTTCTGTATTGAATTGATACAATCTTGTAACTGAATTAATAAATTATCGGCTATTTTGGCAGAAATTAAATTGTAATGAAAAAACACTTCTTCGGTTTGATTTTCGGCTTTTGTGGAAAAGATTAAATTATAGCCTTTCATCTCTTTTTTTAAGTAAGTTGCTTTTTACTTCATCCCAACTTTTTCCTTTGTCTTCGCTTGATAAATACTTAGAACGGCTTTCTTCAATAGTACTAAGGTCTTCTACTGAAAGTTTGTATTCGTTTGTGTTCTCTAATAACATAGCATTCAAATATGCAATAAGATTTTCATCTTCGATATGAATTATTTTTTCAATCAAATTTAGTTTTTCTATTTGTAATTGAGTTGATTGTATCATGTTACTGTTAATTATAGGTACTATAAATATAAATAAATATCAGCTTTAAAGTACAGAATATTGTTTGTAAATTTGCACACTCAATTTTTTTGACAACGATTTCATTAAATTGAATTTACTTATGGAAAACAGAAAAAAAGTAGCGTTCTACACGCTGGGATGTAAGCTGAACTTTTCAGAAACATCAACAATTGCACGTAATTTTCAAGATGAAGGTTTTGATCGTGTCGATTTTGAAGAAGTGGCTGACATGTATGTCATTAATACCTGTTCAGTGACGGAAAATGCCGATAAGCAATTCAAACAAGTCGTTAAAAAAGCGATGAAGCTAAATAATAAAGCTTTTGTGGCAGCGGTAGGTTGTTATGCCCAATTAAAGCCCGAAGAACTAGCTGCAGTTGATGGTGTAGATTTAGTACTAGGAGCTACAGAAAAATTTAAAATTACTGATTATATCAACGATTTGTCCAAGAATGATATGGGCGAAGTGCATTCGTGCGAGATATCCGAAGCTGATTTTTATGTAGGGAGTTACTCTATTGGTGATAGAACACGTGCTTTCTTGAAAGTGCAAGATGGTTGCGATTATAAATGTACCTACTGTACGATTCCGCTAGCGAGAGGAATTTCGCGATCGGACGAATTGGAGAATGTGTTGAAGAATGCCTCTGAGATTTCGAAACAAAATATCAAAGAGATTGTTCTTACCGGTGTGAATATTGGCGATTACGGAAAAGGGGAATTCGGGAATAAAAAACACGAGCATACTTTTCTTGAATTAGTGCAAGAATTAGATAAAGTGGAAGGAATTGAGCGTTTGCGAATTTCGTCTATCGAGCCTAATTTATTGAAAAACGAAACAATTGAATTTGTATCGAAAAGTAGAACTTTTGTGCCTCATTTTCATATTCCGTTGCAATCAGGAAGTAACGAAATCTTGAAATTAATGAAGCGTCGCTACCAACGTGAAGTGTACACGGAGCGTGTGAATAAAATACGTGAAGTGATGCCACATGCCTGTATTGGTGTGGATGTGATTGTTGGTTTTCCAGGAGAAACAGATGAACATTTCTTAGAAACCTATCATTTCTTGAATGAAATGGATATTTCGTATTTACATGTTTTCACGTATTCAGAACGAGATAATACAGAAGCTGCTGATATGTCCGGTGTTGTTGCTGCGAATGTACGTTCAAAACGAAGTAAAATGTTACGTGGATTATCGGTTAAAAAACGTCGTGCTTTTTATGAAAGCCAACTAGGGAGTAATAGAACGGTTTTATTTGAAAGTGAAAATAAAGAAGGATATATTCACGGTTTTACCGAGAATTACGTGAAAGTAAAAACACCTTGGAATCCAGAATTGGTAAATACGTTGCATCCTATAAACCTGACTCATATTGATGAGGATGGAAGTGTGCGTATGGAATTTATTGAGGTAGAAGTTTAATCTTTTAATATATTAGTGGTATTCATTTTAAATCATTTAGAGCTTCAATTTCGATGACTTAAAAATAGAAGTGATATCAGCTTTAAAATCAGTAAGGGATTAAGTTTATTAAGTTTTACGCTTAATTTTCTTAATCCCTTACTGTTTTTTACTGTTCTATAGCAACGCTTCAATTAATCGGATGAACTCAGCGCGGTAGCCACCTTTGTCATCAGATAATCCAGCATTTGCCAAAGTTTCAATAGCTGCTGTATTTTTGTTTGAAACCAATTTTGAATCTCTTAATTTCAATCCAAACCAAGCCACGGCACTACTAAATTTAAAATCAGCTGACGTGTTTTTTGCAACTTGGTTTGCTATTGTGGTTACCATTTCGATACTTTTTTCGCCCTCTGGTTTTTTGTATCTAAATTTAATAGTAGCCAGCTCGTTGCTGAAAATAGACGTATTGGTTGGTGTAACCGAGTATTTCAAGTCAGACGCCACGTAATCACTTTCAGTACCGGTTGGAATGATTTCGTATAGCGCTGTCACCGTATGTCCGCTCCCCAATTCTCCTGCGTCAATGGCGTCATTTTTAAAATCTTCGGGACGTAATTTTCGGTTTTCGTACCCAATCAAGCGGTACGATTGCACGTGCTTTGGGTTGAATTCAATCTGGATCTTTACATCTTTGGCTATCGCAAACATCGAACCTTTGAATTCCTTACTCAAAAAACGATTGGCTTCTTGAATGTTGTCGATGTACGCATAGTTTCCGTTGCCTTTGTTGGCTAAAATTTCCATTTTACTGTCTTTGTAATTCCCCATTCCGTAACCCAAACAAGTCAAAAACACACCAGATTTTCTTTTTTCTTCGATCAAAGTTTCCATGTCTTTGTTTGCAGAGCTTCCCACGTTAAAATCTCCGTCGGTTGCTAGTATGACTCTGTTATTTCCTCCTTTGATGAAGTTTTCTGCTGCGGTAGTGTAAGCCAATTCAATTCCGGCACCACCAGCAGTGCTACCACCAGATTGTAATTTGTCCAAAGCATTTAGGATCGTTTTCTTCTGGTCGCCAGGGGTAGGAGGCAAGACCAAGCCTGCAGCGCCTGCGTATACCACAATGGCAACTTTATCTTCTTTACGCAATTCGTTGACCAAAATTTTAAAAGATTGTTTCAATAAGGGTAATTTATTGGCATCGCTCATGGATCCCGAAACATCAATCAAGAAAACCAAGTTGGACGCTGGTAAATCATCTGTGGGAATGTTTTTTCCTTGCAGTCCTATTTTTAACAGTTGGTGTTTTGGATTCCATGGGCAGTTGCTGTATTCGGTATTGATCGAAAAAGGGTCTTCGTTCGTAGGCTGTGGATAGTTGTATTTAAAAAAGTTCATCATCTCCTCAATACGCACGGCATCTTTAGGGACTGCTTGGCCGTTGTTGATCATGCGGCGAATGTTGGTATAAGAGGCATTGTCCACATCAATAGAAAAGGTCGACAGCGGTGCGCTTTTTGGTGATTCAAATTGGTTTTCAACAAAACTCTCATAATCTTCTTGGTTGGGAGTTGGTGCAGCTATTGGATTGATATTTAATTTCTCCAGTTCTTTTTTCAACTCTTTTTCAGTTAGACCTTTGTATTGTTGGTTTTTGGTCGAAATGATTATGACGCCATTCGAACCTCTTGTGCCATAAATTGCTGTTGCACTTGCGTCTTTTATAACATCCACCGAAGCAATGTCTTGCGGATTTAATTTTGGTTCGCTCGTGTACGGTACCCCATCCACTACATACAAAGGCTGAGCTGCATTGACAGAGGCTACTCCTCTAATGATTACAGGTGATGGCGAATTATTCGCATGTGTAATCTGTACTCCTGCAACTCGCCCTTGCAAGGCATTGGGAACCGAATTTGGTGCATAACTCTTTGAATCTTGAAGAACAGATCGTGAAACCGATCCAGTAAATGCCTTCCTTTTCTGAATACCATACCCCACGACGACTACTTCTTCTAATCTGGCTTCAGACGCCTCGAGCTGTACGTTAATGGTTGTTTGGTTGGTGATTTTTATGGTTTTCGAATTGTAACCTATGTAAGCAAAAACTAGTAGTTCACCATTTTTGGCTGTAATGCTGTAGTGTCCGTTATAATCTGCTTGTGTCGATTTTTTAGTGTTTTTAATTGTCACATTGGCGCCTGGCAAGGGCAGTTGTGATTCATCTGTGATGGTTCCTGTAATCGTAATTTCTTGTCCAAATGTTAGGACAGAAAAAAGCATAGCAATGGCTAATGAAAGAAGTTTTAGACTTTTCATAATGTTGTTTTTTAGAATGTTAGTATTGTATGTTCTGAATTATTTCGGTAGTGGTTTTCCGTTTTTAGTACTGATAATTACGACTCCTTTTTTACCTTTTTCACCATATTTTTCAATGGCTTTTTCATTTTGTAGTACAGTGAGTGATTCAATTTTTTGTTTACTCAAAGGCGCATACGGACTCGTTGGATGTTGCCCAAACAACGATTCCTCGCTGTACTCAACGCCATTGATAATATAGAGTGGTTCGTCTAGCACAACTAGTGATTCCAATTCGTCTTCATACGTATCAGTTAATGAATTCTTGGCGTCCATCACTGATTTGTATTTTTTGCTAGAGACTAGAGCGTCATTTATAACTACTAGTGGTGCATTGTTTGCAGGTGCTTTTTGAACTTCGGCTACCGCTGCTCGTGCGACTTGAGTTTCATATGCACTTTCTACCTCTTTGGCTTCATAAATAGTACCTCGGTTAAAACGGTTGCTGCTTTTGGCTTGACTTTGTCGGGCTAGAATCGCTTTTTCGTGTACGATAGCCTTATCGGATAGTTCAAGTTTTGGCTCTTGAACAGCTACAGCTTCTGTTTTTTGGATTGTTGTAGCCGTTGCGATTTGAGTTTGTTCTTCAATAGCTTTTTTAATTTTTAAAGTATCGAGTAAAGTGGAGGTCCCTATTTTTTGATCAGTAGGTTCGGTGGTTGTCGCTTCTTGAACCACGACCGATTTTTCAATTACAGGAACAGCTGTGTTTGTTTTGGTCAATTGGTATCCCAATGAAACCACTAATAATACCGAAGCTGCAATCGCCACTTTTTTCCAAACCTTAGTTTTGGTAACCAAGGCTTCTTGGTCTAGTTTCTCATCCACACGTGCCCATACCTTATCCATGCCTGCAAAGGGTTGATCCTCGGCTTGGTGAGCAGCTTGTTTGATTTGGTTAAATAATTTATCTTGATTGTCCATGACTAATTCGATTTTTTGTAATACAGGTTGTTCACTAATTCTTTCAACTTGGTTTTGGCCGCATTCAGTTGCGATTTGGAGGTACCTTCAGAAATTTGAAGCATTGTGGCAATCTCCTTGTGTCCGTAGCCTTCAATCACAAAAAGATTGAAAACCGTTTTGCATCCGTCCGGAATTTGGTTGAGTAACTGCAATAAATCTTCTTCTTCAAGGTGGGTGTCTTCCTCAGTAAACGGCAATGCAATAGTGCTGACATCGTCCAAATACATATTAAAGTTGGTTTTCTTTTTGATAGTGGCCAGACATTGGTTCACAGCAATTTTGCGAGCCCAAGCTTCAAAAGCGCCAATTTCTTTCAGTTGATCCAACTTGGTGAATAGTATAAAAAAAGCATCCGCCAAGGCTTCCTCGATTTCTTCTTCTTTTTTCAAATAGCGTTTGCAGGTTGCATATAGCTTGGGTGACAGTAGTTCATACACCTGACGCTGGGCGTCTCGCTGCATTTTTTTACACGCTAATATTAGATTTTCGTTTATCACAATAGTGTCTTTACTAGTATAGAGAGTAATTTAGTCAAAAAGGTTGGGAGGGGAGTGAAAAAAAAATAAATTAATGATTTTTGATTAACAGTTAACGATTGATGATTTGCGTTAAGCATTCATCATTTAAGTTTTGTTCCTGAAATTGATTTTTGAGTTTGACTATTGACTTAACCTCAAAACTAATCTCCAAAGTTTGTCTCGCTGAAAGCGTCTCACATCAGGTGAGAAACTTTGCTGAGACGCTTTCAGCGAGACAAAAGGTTTCGTTTGCTATTTTGAAATTACCCTTTAAATTTGCCTTTTGCTACAAAAAAAAAGGTCCACAGCGTTTAAATACTAAACACTGTGAACCTTTGTATCTTTATTGCGAAGTTTCGCGAGATAGATTACGGGTTAGTAGACCAAATGCTACTGTTTTTGATAAATACACGACGATTAAGTTTCAATTGTGCAATAATCAAATCGGCCATATCTTCGGCTTGCATTACAGAGTCGGGGTTTCCGTCAGTAAGTTTCAAATCTTTGGCCATGTCTGTAGCAACAGTACTTGGCGTTAATGCTGTTACGCGAATGTTGTGTTTGCGAACTTCTTGCATCAACGAATCGGTTAATCCCAAAACAGCAAATTTTGAAGCACTATAAGCACTTGTTAAAGCGTTTCCTGCTAATCCTGCAGTCGATGAGATATTGATGATGTCTCCCGTTTGTCTTTCGATCATATTAGGTAAAACGGCGCGTGTCATATAATAGGTTCCCATTAAATTCACTTGAATGATGCGCTCCCAAGCGGTAGGTTCTAGTTCTAAGAATTTCCCGAAAGCTGCAATACCTGCATTATTGATCAAGATATCGATAGTGCCAAATTCGGCAATTGCTTTTTCAACTGCTGTGTTTACTGAATTAATGTCGGCTACATCAGCAGTTATCGCTAGCGATTTTACTCTTAATGAACGAGCTTTTGCAGCTACATTGTCTATTTCTTCTTGTGTTCTGGCCACCAATATTACGTTCACGCCTTCTTTGGCTAATGCCAAAGCAATTGCTTTTCCGATTCCTTTTCCGGCACCGGTGATTAGTGCATTTTTATTTTTTAAATCCGTCATTGTGTCAATTTTATATGTTAGTAGCAAAGTTAGCCCATTCTAATTTTTTTAAAGAAAAGGGAATGTGAAAAAATCCTTAAAGTTAATGCAGTTGCCCATTTTTAATTAGGAGCACCATAAAATCCCAAAGGAAGTGGCAAATTATTACAATTTTAATGTTTTGGTATTTATTATAATGCAAAGCAAAAACCAATCCGATGGTAAATGGTCCTATCATTTGTATTAATGTTCCGTAGCTGTAATGCAAGAGTCCGAATAGTATGCTGGAAAGTACTATTGCTCCGTATTTGTTTTTGAGTAGTATTTCTAGCCGTGGCGTGAGGTAGCCTCTAAACAGTAGTTCTTCAGTAATACCAGCGGTGACACAGGTGAACGCAATTAAAGGGATATTGTTCTTGAATATTTTCATAATCTGATTCATTTTCTCGCTTTCAACAGGATACCCAATTGCTTTTATTAGTAATGAAACGAAGAATAACGCTGCTATTAAAATTAGCATTGTTTTTACAACTGATTTGAAGTAATAAGATAAGGGGTATACCTGCTCCTTGTAGAGTAAAAAAGGTTGTTTTTCTATATAAAAGGAGAAAAGAAAAAGGATTGCTAGGCAAAACCAAATAAAAAACCGAGAAATGTAGAGTACTGTTTCATAAGGAATACCAATGTCTTGTAATTTAGGTAATAGAAAAGTTCCTGCAAACAAGATCAGTAGCAGGGATACAATACCGCTTATTAAGGTTGATTTTTTGGTTGACTGTGGGTAATTATTCATGAGTGTTATTAGAATTCAATGCGATTGTCGCGTAATTGTTGCTTATTGTTTATTATTCTTTAAGCACCATGTCAATGCATAGCACAGCGGCAAGAATCAACTTTCGGTCTTTGTGATCTTGTGGTACGGTATCGTTAATTTGTAAAACATAATTATCGGCAGAGGTAAAAAGTTCTTTCCCTAATCCGTTCCATTTCTTGCTAACTTGAGCGAGTTCTTTATTGTTTTGTGATAGTTTGAATTCCCAACCTGTCCATTTTCCTTGTAATACACAAACCGGTTTACCGTTTTGATCTGTTACTTCGAATTTGCCTCCCATGGACCAGAATTTTTGTTTGAAAAGGCCAATAAGTTGGTCTTTTTCGTTAAAAACTTCAACATCCGATCTAAAAAAGGTAGTGGGTCTTTTCATACTTACTATTTTTTCGCCCGAAACCGTTGTGATTTCAAGGTAAAAAGGAGTCATTTTTTTGTATTTTGTAAAACGAATGATTTTAGAAAAGAAACCCAGATTGTGTTCTCTACAATTTAAAATAAGTTCGTTAGTAGCAGGGTCGTAAATATCATAATTGTTAGCCGCTTTAAAAATGCCAAGGTGCTCTTTTACTAGAAATAGACTTTTGTTTAATAGTGCATTCATTATTTTTTTGTTAAGGTTAGTTTATAAATAGCTGTTTTTAGTTCTTCGGTATCTTTGTCTTCGCAAAGAAGGAATTCAATACTGTCAGTTGTGTTTTTGTACACTGTGATGCCTTCAAATTTTTGAGTTGAGCTGATTTTTTTAGTAAAATCGACCTTCATAGTTTCAAGGTTGATGCAGCCTATGAAGCTGCCAAGTATTGCTCCATCGGCATAAGTGGAAGGAGTGTCTTCGACAGTGGATAAAAAATAAAGATTGTTGTTGACTAGAACGGCATCGGTGAAACTGGATCGAATGCCTTTTATTTTGGGTAGTTTGTAGTCATTAGACACTAAACTGAATTCTTCACTCAGTTTTTTGGCATGAATGGTAAAAACGGTGTTTTGGTTTGAAGCACCATTGCCTCGGTTGAATAAATACCAGTTTTCGCCATCGTAAACGGCGCCTTCTAGATTGAAGTCTTCGGGTTTTATGCTTGCAAAACTTTGCATTACAGCATACAAATCGGCTAGGTTGTTAGTGGCTATTTTCTTTTTTTGATTGGTATCAAATTCGATCATGGCATTTCGTTTGGGTGTAGATCCTGATCCTAAAACGTAAACGGTGTCTTGGAATTGTGTGAGGGACTCAAAGTCGGGTTTCTCGCTTTTAGGAATGTTTACAGCAGGATTTGCTAGTAGCGGATATTGGTTTAAGGTTTTGGATTCTAGATGGTATTCGTATAAAAAGCTACTGTTATCGCCTATGATTAGTAGGTTGTTGTCTTTGTATAAAAGTCCTGATGCTGAACCGATGCCGATGATGTGGAATAGTAATTCGAGTGTAAAATTGCCCATTGTTGTTATTGTAAAAACGGATGCCCTAGCCCGGATAGTAGTGAAAATCCTTTTTAGCTGCTTTTTTTGGCAGCTAAAAAGATTGCAACGAATAGCCGGAAATAGCTCCTGAAATTCATCAGGATTAGTCCTAATTATTTATTATATTTGATTTTATAAAGATAAAATATTTCCTATGAAATCAATAAACCCAGACGATTTTAAAGTTGTAAAAGCGATAAAATTATCAGAACTAGCTACAAACTTGCATGTTAAGGCAGATGAGGATGCCAAAGAAGATAAATTAGAGAACGTGCGCGAGAAGTTGAGTGAGCTGCAAGATGTGATGTATGCTCATAATAAATATGGCGTTTTGATTTGTTTGCAAGGGGTGGATACCTCTGGGAAGGACAGTTTGATTCGGGAAGTTTTTAAGGAGTTTAATTCTCGTGGAGTGGTGGTGCATAGTTTTAAAACGCCAAACTCGACGGAGTTGGAGCATGATTATTTATGGCGTCATTATATTGCGCTGCCTGAAAAAGGGAAATTTGCGGTTTTTAACCGTACGCATTATGAAAATGTTTTGGTTACACGTGTTCATCCGGAATATATTATGAATGAAAATATCCCAGGAATTGAACAGGTGGAGGATATAAAGCCAGAGTTTTGGGAGAATAGAATGGAGCAGATAAGGAATTTTGAGAAGCACATTACTCAAAACGGAACGATAGTGCTGAAGTTTTTTATCAATTTGAGCAAGGAGGAGCAAAGAGAACGGTTGTTGCGTCGCTTGGAAGAGGAAAAGCACAACTGGAAATTCTCTGTAGGAGATTTGAAGGAAAGAGCGCGTTGGGATGATTATATGAAGTATTATGAGGAGGCGATAAACGCAACGTCTACGGATTATGCACCTTGGTATGTTGTTCCTGCTGATGATAAAGATATGTGTCGTTACATTGTGGCCAAAATTATTTGGGAAGAAATGCAAAAGCATACGGACATTAAAGAGCCGGAACTAGATGAAAAGGTAAAAGCAAATATTGAACTTTACAAAGACGTTTTGAGAAAAGAGTAAATAAAGAAGCCGTTTCTAGGATTAGAAACGGCTTCTTTATTTGTAAGGAATAAAAAAAATTAGATTTTTTTCATTTGACCTTTCATCATTGTGATTTGTTCTTTTAGCATTCCTTGTTTGTCTAAACGTTTTGCTTCGTTTAATAAATTAGTAGCTTCTAGCTTACGACGACGAGACATTGCTACACCTGCAAGGTTTAGCTTTGCTACAGCAAGATCCATATCCATTGATAATCCTAATTCGATTGCTTTTTTGAAATATTTCTCGGCTTGATTAATATTTGTTTGTGAAAGCATGATTCCGTGAAGGTAATTGTAATATCCTTGTTGTTTTTGTACTAAAGCACCTTCAGGGTTTTTAATGAACGAAAGCCATTTTGTAGCACCTTCAAAGTCTTGTTTGCGCAGTTTTAAGAAAGCTAATAAGATGAATTCGTTTTTAAAATAAAGGAAAATAGGAATTGCAGTCAATAAGAATAGGAAAATTCCGTTTCCAATATTGTTTTCAGTAAATTGCCAGATGCCAGTAATTACAATAAGCCCGGCGATAATAAGTTTAATATTCTTGTGAAACATAGTGTGATTGTTTTATGAAGGCAAATATAGTAAAATGAATTGAAAATATTTTTACAAAACTACTTGTGAGAAAAAAAAGTCTTTGTATATTTGCACTCGGTTTTAGGATAACAGTTATTCGAAAATAAGAAGACATATAAATAAGATTTAAAGATACAAAGCAATGAGCAAAAGAACGTTTCAACCATCGAAAAGAAAAAGAAGAAATAAGCACGGATTTATGGACAGAATGGCTTCTGCGAATGGAAGAAAAGTTCTTGCTAGAAGAAGAGCTAAAGGAAGACATAAATTGACTGTTTCTTGTGACCCAAGACACAAAAAATAATGTTTGTATAAACATAAATAAGGCGTTACTTTTTTTAGTATCGCCTTTTTTTATACCTTGTCGTTAAATTATTATTTTTTTTAAAGGCAAATCCTGATTTTTATAACATTTAAAAAAGCTTTTATGCTGATTTCGTGTTAGATATTAAAATAGAACTACAACAACAAACTACATATAATTACAATAATATGCCAAAAGATACATCAATTAAATCCGTTTTAATAATAGGTTCAGGACCTATTGTTATTGGTCAAGCTTGTGAATTTGATTATGCAGGATCACAATCTGCACGATCCATTCGTGAAGAAGGAATAGAAGTTATTTTGATAAACTCTAATCCTGCGACGATCATGACCGACCCATCAATGGCCGATCATATTTATTTGAAACCTTTAACAACTAAATCAATCATTGAAATCCTTAAAGCACACCCACAAATTGATGCGGTATTGCCTACAATGGGAGGACAAACAGCACTTAATTTGTGTTTAGAAGCTGATGAAAAAGGGATTTGGTCAGATTTTGGGGTAAGAATGATTGGTGTTGATGTAAATGCAATTAATATTACTGAGGATAGAGAACAGTTTAAACAACTACTTAAAAAAATAAATGTACCATCTGCTCCTGCCGAAATTTGTACTTCATACCTTAGAGGTAAAGAAATTGCGCAAGAATATGGTTTTCCTTTAGTAATTCGTCCTTCATTTACTCTAGGAGGTACTGGAGCTGCAATTGTATATCACAAAGAAGATTTTGATGAATTATTAACAAGAGGTCTAGAAGCATCACCTATTCATGAAGTCTTAATTGACAAGGCTTTAATGGGTTGGAAAGAGTATGAACTAGAACTTTTAAGAGATAAAAATGACAACGTTGTAATCATTTGTTCGATCGAAAATATGGATCCAATGGGAATTCATACTGGAGATTCGATCACTGTAGCGCCAGCAATGACTTTGTCTGACACTACTTTTCAAAGAATGCGTGACTATGCAATCTTAATGATGCGTAGTATTGGGAACTTTGCAGGAGGTTGTAACGTGCAGTTTGCTGTTTCGCCAGATGATAAAGAAGATATCGTTGCAATTGAAATCAACCCTCGTGTATCGCGTTCATCAGCATTAGCATCAAAAGCAACGGGATATCCAATTGCGAAAATTGCAACAAAATTAGCTTTAGGATACAATCTTGATGAGTTGCAAAACCAAATTACCAAATCAACTTCGGCTTTATTCGAACCAACTTTGGATTATGTGATTGTGAAAATTCCACGTTGGAATTTTGATAAATTTGAAGGAGCGGATAGAACTTTAGGGCTTCAAATGAAATCTGTAGGTGAGGTAATGGGAATTGGACGCTCCTTTCAAGAAGCGCTTCACAAAGCAACGCAATCATTAGAAATAAAAAGAAACGGTTTAGGAGCTGACGGAAAAGGCTACACAAACTACGAACAAATTATAGAAAAACTAACTTTTGCAAGTTGGGATCGTGTTTTTGTAATTTATGATGCAATTGCCATGGGAATTCCTTTGAGCCGCATTCATGAAATTACTAAAATTGATATGTGGTTCTTGAAACAATATGAAGAACTTTATACGCTTGAGAAAGAAATTTCTAACTATAAAGTAGAGACATTGCCAAGAGAGCTTTTGCTTGAAGCAAAACAAAAAGGTTTTGCCGATAGACAAATTGCACATATGATGGGATGTCTAGAAAGTGCGGTTCATACAAAGCGTATGGATACAAATATCAACCGTGTATTTAAATTAGTAGATACTTGTGCGGCTGAGTTCAAGGCAAAGACTCCTTACTATTACTCAACTTTTGAAGCTGAAATAGAAAAAGCAGACGGTACACGTTATGTAGATAACGAAAGTGTTGTTACAGATAAAAAGAAGATAATTGTTCTTGGGTCAGGCCCAAATAGAATTGGTCAAGGAATTGAATTTGATTATTCATGTGTACACGGAGTGCTAGCTGCGAAAGAATGCGGATATGAAACAATTATGATTAACTGTAATCCTGAAACGGTGTCTACTGACTTTGATACAGCAGATAAATTATACTTCGAGCCTGTTTTCTGGGAGCATATCTACGATATCATTCAGCACGAAAAACCAGAAGGAGTAATCGTGCAGTTAGGTGGTCAAACGGCTTTGAAACTAGCTGAAAAATTATCTAAATACGGAATCAAAATCATCGGAACAAGCTTTGATGCTTTGGATTTAGCCGAAGACAGAGGGCGTTTCTCTGATTTGTTAACGGAGTTAAATATTCCTTTTCCACAATTTGGAATTGCTGAAACAGCAGATGAAGCCGCAGCATTAGCAGATACTTTGGATTTTCCATTATTGATTCGTCCTTCTTATGTATTGGGTGGTCAAGGAATGAAAATTGTGATCAACAAGCAAGAGCTTGAAGAGCATGTTGTGAATTTATTGAAAACCATTCCTGGGAATAAATTACTGTTAGACCATTATCTTGACGGAGCAATTGAGGCTGAAGCCGATGCAATTTGTGACGGAGAGAATGTATACATCATAGGAATTATGGAGCATATCGAACCTTGCGGAGTGCACTCTGGAGACAGTAATGCTACTTTGCCTCCTTTTAACTTAGGGGAGTTTGTAATGCAACAAATCAAAGATCATACTAAGAAAATTGCATTAGGTTTAAGAACGGTAGGTTTAATCAATATTCAGTTTGCTATTAAAGACGATACGGTTTACATCATTGAAGCAAACCCTAGAGCGTCTCGTACAGTGCCGTTTATTGCGAAAGCGTATGGAGAACCTTATGTAAATTATGCGACTAAAGTAATGTTAGGACATAATAAAGTAACCGACTTTACTTTTAACCCACAATTAAAAGGATTTGCAATCAAGCAACCGGTTTTCTCTTTCAGTAAATTCCATAATGTAAACAAAGCATTAGGACCAGAAATGAAATCAACAGGAGAAAGCATCTTGTTTATTGATGACTTAAAAGACGATCAGTTCTACGAATTGTACTCCAGAAGAAAAATGTATTTGAGTAAATAATCTCAATTTTGATATAAAAAAGCCCCTTGATTGGGGCTTTTTTTGTTTTTGCTACAGCTGGATAAGTTGATTAATTTGCATTATTATTGTAAATTGGTAAACCAATAGTGTGTAAAAGTATTTTTTTACTACATTACATTCGATTTAAATTTATAGAAGATGATCAAAACAAATTGGATACCACTATTTACTCTTTTAGCTGTTGTGAACGTGCAAGCGCAATTGCGTGTTTGGAATATAAAAAGTTTAGATGAAGCTAAAGATAAGAATACCATTGAAATAAGGGCTATTATAAAAGAAGCCAATGAAAAATTGAATCAAACTCTAGTAACGGTCGTTGATAAAGAAATGACACCTTCTAGTGGAGATAAGCACGATTATATGAGTATGGGTCGCTATTGGTGGCCCGATCCTACAAAAACGGATGGTTTGCCTTATATTAGAAAAGACGGTCAATCTAATCCTGAGATTGAAAAGTTAGACCGTTATCCCTTAAGTGATTTTGCTAGAAGTGTAGAGACGCTTGCCTTGGCATACCATCTAACAACTGATGAGAAATATGCTGAAAAAGCAGTAGCTGATTTGCGTATTTGGTTCCTGAATGCTGATACAAAAATGAACCCGAATATGGATTACGGACAAACTATTCCCGGTGTAAGAAATGGTATGGGTAGAGGAGAAGGGATTCTGGATACTTATTCTTTTTTTGAAATGCTTGATGCAGTTGAAATTCTTAAGGAGTCAAA
Organism: Flavobacterium muglaense; assembly: GCF_014305155.1. Classification (GTDB taxonomy): domain Bacteria; phylum Bacteroidota; class Bacteroidia; order Flavobacteriales; family Flavobacteriaceae; genus Flavobacterium; species Flavobacterium muglaense. Next base: position 6,558 of record NZ_JACRUK010000001.1, on the reverse strand, counting down.
AGCTTTCGAGACACTAGATCAAATGGCGATACAAGATTGGTTTAAAACGTATGTTAGTTGGTTGCAAACTTCTACTGTAGCAGCTGAAGAACAACAAGCAAAAAACAATCATGGTACCGCTTTTGATGTACAATTAACACGTTATGCTCTTTTTATTGGTGACCATGAATTGGCTAAAAAAATAGTCAATCAGTTTGCAGAGAATAGATTGTTTACACAAATTGAGCCTGATGGGTCCCAACCGCTAGAATTGGAAAGAACGACAGCTTTAGGGTATTCTACTTTTAATTTGACTCATTTTTTAGACATGGCGCAAATGGCAAAATCGCTAAATATTGATTTGCTTCATCAGGAATCTAAAGATGGAAGAAGTATCTTGAAAGCTATTGAATTTTTAGTGCCATATGTTAATCAGCCACAAGCAGTATTTCCGTACCAACAAATTAAAGAATGGGAAGCTGTTCAAGAAAATCTACGTTGGCAATTATATCGTGTAGACAAAATGTTAGAAAAGCCTCTTTATAATAAGTATTATAAAAATAGGTTGAAGAAAGCTAAAAAGAATAATACATCTATTTTATATTAAAATACAAAGCCTCAACTAGACTAGTTTGAGGCTTTTTTTGGATTATATGTGAAATTAGGAATGTTATTATTCGAGTGGTGCCCATTCTCCTTTTTTAAAATAGACGTTATTGAATTTAGGAGAATTGAATACTAAAATAAAGTCCCAACTCCCTCTGTAAACAGTAGGGTTACTTGTCGTAATGTGGCTTGAAGGTTGTTGCATGTTAATAATAAGTCTTGCAGAACTATAAGGAATGGTAGTCGAAATGGTTCCTCGATACGTTTTTATTATTTTCTCCTTATCGGTTTCATAAAAGTATATGGAGTCATTGTCTTTAATTTCAAATCTAAAATTTTCATATTGCCAGTCGGCTTGCTTACCCGGAAAATAGTCGCGATCTATACAATAGTGCCCGTAGTAATCTTTTTTGTTAAGTTTTGTTTTGGATGTTAAAGCGGTAGTTGTTGATGCAATAAAAATAATGCCGATAATTACGATCCAAATTATACCTATCGTTTTACCGTAAACTTTTTTGCGGCTCAAACCCCAAGCAAGCAGTAAGATTGCTGTTAGTGGTATTACTATTAAAATGAAAAATAAGTTGAACCCAAAGCCCATTTTTAGTTTTTTTATGTGAAATGGGATGGGTAGTTAATTTCGACTAGATCTTTTTCAAGTTGTTTCCAGTCTTCGATTTGGTCTACAATGGACAAAACCATCGATTTTGTTAGTGTTTTTCCATTGTAAATGTCAGTTACAGTTTGCAAAGGGATACCTGTTTGTGTGTAGCTTTCTTCAAAATATTCGGTTGCCCAATCGATATAAGTTTGTGGATTTCCGTCAAAAATAGTTAGCATTTCTGGAGAACCGTCATTGAAATTATTTTCTAAATCGCCGATAGTCCATTTATTTTGATCGTTTAGCCAAATGCAAAAAGTAGTTCCGATGCTTTTTACGGGTTCACCGAAGATAAATTCCTCATACATTTCAGGAAGGCCAACTGTTAGTTGTGACTTGTTAGGTAAATGGACTTCAAAATCATAAAGTTCATGAGCAAAGCCATTTATAACGGATTTGTCCTCTTGAAATAATATTAACATCTGGTCTCCGCAACCGTCTCTCATTTCGAAAAACTGTTCCCCTTTTGCCTATTTTGAGTTAAAGGAGTAGTATCGATATTCCCATTCTGGCGAAATGATAGCGTCTAAAACAGCAATAGCTTTGCAAATTTGCTGAAGTAGATTTTGGTCTGGAAGATTTTTTGTTGTTTTTGTTGAGATCATCTTACTGTTTGCAGATTATGGATAGCCATGTAATAATTATGTTTTTTATTATTATTTACTTCAGTAACATTAAGGAACCCATAGTTTCAATACCGTCAAATAAATTTTGAAGACGGATATTTTCGTTTTCAGCATGTTGATTGTTATCATGATTTGCAATAGGCACTGAAATAGTGTTGGCTTTTAAGTATTTTTCAAACAAGTACAAAGGTAAGCTACCACCCATCGTGGGTTGTAAAACTACTTGGTCGTTAGTTGTCGCTTTTACGGCCGCAATAACTTTCTTAATTATTGGTAGATCCATTGAAGTGCGTTGCGCATTTATTCCATTTGGATTAGCAATTATTTTTATGATTTTTGGATATGTAGCTCTTTCTTGATCTGTTGGGTCATTGGTGGTAACAAAATAGCCTTGTCCTTTGATATGATCAATTACTTTTTGTTGCTGTCTTTTCCAGTCGTTTCCTAAAACTAATCTCAGGTCAAGTACTGCGGTAGCTGTGGTTGGAATCTGATTTGAGGCCATTTTACCTACGTTACCACTTTGTATACCATTGATATTTAACGAGGGTAAATTGATTGCTTCGCTTAATGATATGTCTTTCATTTCTGGATTACCCATTCCTAGCTCAGTTTTCATTTGAGCGTCTACTGATGGAACTTCTAATAAAGCCGCTTTCTCTGATGGACTTAGCGGAATCACATCATCATAAAAACCTTTAATGCTTACTCGGCCGTCATCCTCTTTCATAGAAGCGAGTAATTCGGCTAGCATCATTGCTGGATTGGGTGCCCAATTTCCATAATGTCCACTGTGTAGTGGTCTTTTTGAAGCATATACAGTAAGGTCTAGATTAGTATCGCCTCTAACGCCTAAGTATAATTGTTTTTTTCCTGATTGATGTACGGGGCCATCGCAGATGATCCATAAATCCGAAGTTAAAAGTTTAGCGTTTTTTTCTAAAATAGCATCAAGATGAGTAGACCCTTCTTCCTCTTCACCTTCAAAAAAGAACTTAAGATTGTAAGTAGGTTTTAGTCCGCTTTTTTTAATGGCATCGTATGCATTTAAAATTGCGTCCACACCAGCCTTGTCGTCAGATGCTCCTCGGGCATATATTCTCCATTCTCCATTGTATTTTCCGTCTTGTGGGAACGGAATACTAGTACCGTTTTTGTCAAGACTTGCGGTAAATAGTTGGGGTGTAAAAGGAGTTAGTTTTTTGTCCCATTGTGCTGGATTTACAGGTTGGCCATCATAGTGTGCGTAGAAAATCAATGTTTGTTTAGCGCCGGGTACAAGTACTTCTCCATATACAGCAGGAGTGGTATCTTCGGTTTTTCCTTCCAGCAATTGTACGTTGTTAATCCCTTTGTTTGTCATCATTCCCATAATAAAATTAGCGTTTTCACGCAGGCTTATAGGATTTGCTGCAACATTTGGAATCTTTAAGAAATCGGTAAATTCACGAATAATTACTTTTGCATTCTGCTGCGTTTGCTTTCTTATTTTTAAGCTTTCCGTAGATTGCGCGCTAAGGACTTGAGTAGCCAAAATAAGAAATAGTACTGTGTGATTTAATTTTTTCATGTCAAAGTATTTATTGTTTTTCCTAAAGAAGATCATTAATTATAGAATCATCCTTCAAATCATGCTTCAGTTAGTTCAGCTGGAAATCGATCTGCTACTAAATTAAGTTGAATATTATGTTCTAAATACGCTTTTAAACCTGCAAGAACTAGCGTAAAACCCTCTGTTGTATCTCTAATTTGAGAGCAAAGTTCGTCTACTCTTCCTTGAATACCGTTGAAGGTGATGGTGACAAATGTTTTGCTTTCGCCTAAATTATTAAATTCGAATTCCACAATATTTTGCTCATTATCACCCCATTGAATTGCGATTAATTCGTTTTCTTTTATAGTTAAAACTTTTACAGTAACGGTATGGTTGCCGTACATTTCCCAATTCCAGTCAATAGATTTCCCTTCTTCTAAAGAGGCTGATGCTTTTGTGAACCAGAACTTAGTCGTAATTTCGGGATTGATAAAAGCTTGAAATACTGTTGCAATAGGTTTATTGATAAGCATTGCAGCTTCGGCGTATGTAGTGTTGTCTATAGTCACGTTCTTTTTTTAATGGTCTAAAATAATTTTCATGTGGTAATGCTGCATTCCTACTTCAATAAAAGGATCGTCATATATTTCGAATCCTAACCCTAAATAAAAAGGGACTGCATTTTCTCTAGCATGGCAAATGATTTCTATTAGCCCTTTTGCTTTTGCGAAAGCGATTAATGCATTTACTAATAGTTTGCCAATGCCTTTTCCTTGTTGATTGGTGTCGACAGCCATTTGCATGAGCTGGGCTACCGTTTTTTCTGGATTTATAGGAACCAAAACCACACAGCCAAGGACGATATTATTGTCAAGCCCTATAAAATGCCAAGCTGCTGAATCGTGCATTTCCCAAGCATGATCTGGAATTCCGAGAGGGCGCAGTAAAATTTTATTTCATAATTCTTGTTCAAATGGGTAAAAAGAATCTTGAATATCAATTAATCGAATGTCAATCATTTAATAATTATTAGTTCACGACTTTATTTTTTTAATGATTTTTTTGATCAATAAAACGACAACTAATGCGATAATTCCTCCTGCTAGACCGATGATAAATTCTTTGGCGATATCAGGAAAATTACTCAAAACATGATGTAAAGGTTCTATTTTATGAACAAAAATCCCTCCAGCAACTAATAATAAGGCAATTGTTCCTATAAATGCCAGGGCTTTAATGACCAAAGGCAAGGCTTGGATTAAAATAGTTCCTATGGTTTGCATCAAGCCGTTTTTTCTTTTCTTTAAGGCAAGACCTAGATCGTCCATTCTTACTATTAGCGCTACAATACCGTATACACCTACCGTTGCTAGTAATGCTATAAAGCTCACTACGATTATTTGATGTACGATAGTCTCTTCTAATACGGTGCCTAATGCGATAATGACAATTTCGATAGAGAGAATAAAATCAGTAACAATGGCCGATTTAATTTTGTCTTTTTCGATCAATAAAATTTCCTCTTCGGTTAGTTCGGCAATTTCAGTACTGTTTTCATCGTGGTGGTGTGGTACGATATATTCGTATATTTTTTCGGCACCTTCATAAGCGAGGTATAATGCACCTAATACTAGAATAATAGTGATCGCCAGTGGGGCAAAAGCGCTTAGTAAAAAGGCAAAGGGCAATATGATTAGTTTGTTTAGTAATGAACCTTTGGTAATTGCCCATAGAACAGGGATTTCTCTGGAGCTTACAAATCCAGAAGCTTTTTCGGCATTTACTGCTAAGTCGTCACCAAGTATTCCTGCTGTTTTTTTGGTAGCCACTTTACTCATTACTGCAACATCATCCATAAGTGCTGCGATATCATCTAGAAGGGCAAAAAATCCTGAAGCCATAAAATTTATCGTTTTGTATAATTAATTTTTAGTTTTAAAAAGCCAACACTGTTGGCGTTATTTTTATTATAAAAAGAGGGGTCTAGTAGAAAATGGCTACTTCGTCTAGTTCTTTTCGATTGATGTCTGGAACCCAACATTCGGCTGCGGGATATCCAACAGGAATTAATAAAAATGGTTTTTCGTTTTCGGGGCGGTTTAGAATTTTACTGATAAAATTCATTGGACTTGGGGTATGCGTTAAAGAAACTAAACCGGCGTTGTGAATAGCAGCTAATAAAAAACCACAAGCTAGTCCTACGCTTTCTTGAACGTAATAATTGTTTTTCTTTTTTCCTTCGGGGCCAAACTCATAAATTCGTCTAAAAACAATGATGAGGTAAGGTGCTATTTCCAGAAAAGGCTTTTGCCAATCGGTTCCTAGCGGTTTTAAATCATCGAGCCATTCACTTGACATGCGAGATTCGTAACTTTCTAGTTCTTCTTCTTCGGCAGCAATTCTAATTTGTTTTTTTACTTCTGGATTTTCGATTACACAAAAAGTCCATGGCTGTTTATGAGCACCTGAAGGAGCTGTTGAGGCAGTTTTTATTATATTTTCAATAACTTCACGAGGAACTGGGGCGTCCGAAAATTCTCTAACTGAACGTCTACCGTCCATCGATTCATAAAATGAAGCAGAGCGTTTGATGATTTCTTCGTCGGATAGTATTGGTTTACTGTACCTTATATAAGGGTGTTCTTCGATTATTTTTTTGTCTGGCATAAAGGTTATTTTTTATAGTCTCAAATATAATTAATTTTATGCTAAGCAAAGGCAAATGTGTGGCTATAAAGTCATGCTACACTAATACCAAACGCATTTATTGTATAGACCAAATATTGTCTAAAAAAACATAGCTATAACCACAGATACTCATGACCTCTTTTTGAGTTGTGTTTTTTACGATATTACTTATAAAACTTTCTACATCTTCTAAAGAATTATAAAATTTATTTGAAAATTCTCTTTTGTATTTTGCCCATATTTTTTCTGCTGGATTAAGTTCTGGGCTATAAGGAGGTAAAAAAACTAAAACAATGTTTTCAGGAATGATTAATCTTTTAGCTTTATGAAACCGTCCATTATCCAACACCATTATTTTAAGTTCTTTGGGATTTTCTTTTGAGAAATTATTTAGAAAAACTTGAAAATTATCAGTGTTACAATGTGGCAGAATTAATTGAAAATGATCACCTGTTATTGGTGAA